>DEFK01000001.1 GCA_002350765.1 Ruminococcaceae bacterium UBA2854 | reverse complement strand
TCATTTTGCGACAGCCCCTTTGTTTATAGTATTGACTATTTAAAACTTATGTTTTATAATGATTTTGGGAATATCAATAGATATTCTCAGGGAGCTTACCCTAAACGTGGAAGCGGTTGCCCTCTTACAGAGGAACTGAGACCCTCTGATTACATAGAAACCCGAAAGGGAATAAATGTTAGGAGGGGATAACTATGACGGAAGTAATTCTGATATTAGTTCTCGTACTCTTAATTATCATAATTTCTGATAAAAAAGAGAAATAACCGCCTCTAAACCCCGCGGTTATTCTCATTGCAATAATCTTATTGGGGCAACCGTTTCTCGGTAAGCTCCATTTTCTATAATTATTATATACTCTATATTTATCTATGTCAAGTTTTAATCGTGTTATTCAATGCTCCACTCATACTCTCTATACGCGATAGTCCAGTACATTTTATTTCCAAATGAATTCTTAATTCTATTATAGAATTTTAAGTCGCCCGTGGGTTTAGCGGTTATGCTTAGTATCAAAAAATCGTTTTCCCATTTTTCGCTTATGGCGGAGGTTATTCTACAGGTCTCCCTGAATCTCCAGCTCATAACGCGGATATTATCCTCGATATCGTTATTCTTTAAGCCCATAAGCTCGTCGGTTTTAAAAGCGTTTATGCTTTTATATTCCGTTTCAAGTTTATAGTTTTCGCGATTATAAAAATTGTTTCCGCAACAATATAAATCGACTTTTACAACATGCGCGAAAAAGTCCTGGATAGTATGGAGCGCGAGTCCTAAGAGCGCGTCAGCCTGCTGTTTCGGATCGTTAAAACTGTTAATCAGGTTCAGAAAATCATTCTGAGCCTTATTTGTTTTAGCGGAATCGGTCTTGTTTATGTATTTTAAAAAGCTGATTGAAGTTTTACTGTCCTCGCCGTTAAAGGTGAAACAGAGCGGCTTATCGGACTGCTTGGCTTTAAGCGCGAGGTTGTAAAGCTTCGCGCCTGTTTCGAGAGCGTTTTCCCTCGCGTGAAACGGCGCGCTGTAGTATTCGTTACTGCCGCAGGGATACTTATCCGCTTTCTTCGACCATTTACGCACAAGAGAGTATTCCTTACCGCCGAAGCCGTTGTTCTTGCAGATTTTCGGGTGGGTTGTAGTCGGAAATAAACTGTCAAAAATCATTATTTTTTATTATTGAATTTTTTAACTCTTTCGGAAAGGCTGTCGAGTTGTTCTTTAGATAAATCCGACAGGTTCTCGAGTTCCTCGAGGAAAGTTGAAATTGTTTCTTTTTCTTTAATACGCAGGTATTCCGTGTAGTAGCTTACGATTACGCCCGGGATAATCGCGACGGTAAGTATACCCGAAATCGTAACAATTACCGTTACGATTCTTCCGACTAAACCGACAGCGGCAAAATCGCCGTAGCCTGTAGTTGCGGATGATACAAAGCAGTACCAAAGCGCGTCGCCGTAGTTTTTGATACCAGGCTCAAATATTGTTATAAAAAACGCTCCCGCAAAGAGAGTAATTATGTAGGCGATCAATACTTTTGTTAATCCTGTCCTGTTTATTATATTTATCATTCTTTTAATCGGTCTGTTCATTTTATTCTCCATATTAATTATAGTTTTATTATCTTTCTTGTAAAATCCTCTCCCGAGGGTTTTATATTTTCGGTTGCCAGCGAATAAATATCGCCCGCGAGTAAGTCGATGTCGAAAAGCTTTTTCGCGTTATCGTCAAGGCTGTTATATCCGTCGGCGACATTTGTGATAAGCGGGAGCTTTCCGCTGCGTTTAATTTCGCTTAGAATTTTCGCGCCTTTTTCGTTAAAGGCGAGAACCCTTATATACGCAACCTCCCGTTTCAATTCGGCTTTGGTGATGTTAAGGAGAGCGCTTATAATTATCCGCCGTATTCGCGCGAGGGTGTAGCGCTTGGTTTTTATATTCGTTAATATTTCTTCTAAAGAATTATAGTTACGGAAGGCGTTATAAATCCTGTTTTCCAAACCCTCGCTGACGTCGGGTAGATTTTTAATCTCCTCGAGGTTCATTGTTCTCAGCTTGTAAATTATAATTCTTTCTAAGAAATTAATATCCGCCGAATTTGAAAAATCCTCGGGGCAGGGGATAAAGCTTTGAACTTCTCCGCCGTTGAGGATCATCTGCCTCAGGTTCGATGCGCTGGTGAAGTTATTAAATGTATCGCTTGAATCGTGTTCCGTTCCGACGCGCTTTATTATAAGCGGTTTAATGTCGGTATGTTTAAGAGCGTTCAGGTATTCGACCGCGAGGATATTGTTAGGCTTTTTTATTACCTCGGCGTGCTTAGGGGAGTAGAGGTTGTTAAGCGCGGTTTCGACCGCCTGCGGATAGTAGCAGCCGTCTTTCATAAGTCGGTTGATTTCGTTATTTAATTCTTCGCTGTCGAACGCTTCGGAAATCTGATTAAGTAAATCGAGGTCGTCGTCCTCCACGGAAAAGCAGAGGTTTTCCGTACAGCCGATAGCTTCGGCAAGCTGTACTCCAGCTCGGGCGAAGTTTTTAGCCGAGGAGCATGCGTAAACCGTCGGAAGCTCTATAACCAAATCAACTCCGTTTTTAACGGCGGTCTCAGCTCGTCTGAATTTATCGACAATCGCTATATCTCCGCGCTGGGTGAAGTTTCCGCTCATAATCGCGGTTACGGGATAGCCGTTGCTTTCTTTAATTTTTTCAATCTGATACCTGTGTCCGTTATGGAACGGATTGTACTCACATATTATGGCATTTGTGCTCATATTTGTCACCTTATGAATTTTTGCAAAAAAAACTTGCAAAATTAAAACTTTTAGTTTATTATATTATAGTATGATTTTAAAAACTATTCAATATAAAGGGGAATAAAATATGAAAATTCTTGTAATTAACGCAGGAAGCTCATCTCTTAAGTATCAGCTTATTGATTTGACTGACGAGAGCGTACTCGCTAAAGGTAACTGCGAGCGTATCGGTGACGAGGGTTCTGTTATCGGATATAAAACTGCTGATAATGAGATTAAAAAGGAAGTCGCTATGCCTGACCATAAGGTTGCTTTTATGCAGGTTAAGGATATGCTTCTTGACAGCGAAGTCGGCGTAATTAAGGATTTATCCGAGGTTACGGCTGTAGGACATCGTGTAGTACAGGGCGGAAGTATCTTCCACGAGTCTTGCTTAGTAACAGATAAGGTTATCGAGGATATTAAAGGCTTAGGACCTTTAGCTCCCTTACATAATCCCGCTAACGCGCTCGGTATCGAGAGCAGCGAGGAAGTATTCGGTTCGGATACACCGCAGGTTGTAGTATTTGATACCGCTTTCCACAGCACAATGCCCGAGAAAGCTTATATGTACGCTGTTCCTTACGAGTATTACGAGAAGTACGGCGTTCGCCGTTACGGCTTCCACGGTACATCCCACCGTTTCGTAAGCAAGGAAATGGCTAGACGTATGGGCAAGGATATTAAGGACTTAAAGCTTATTACCTGCCATATCGGTAACGGCTCGTCTATTACGGCTATCGACGGCGGTAAGGTTATCGACACTACAATGGGACTTACTCCGCTCGACGGCTTTATGATGGGTACACGCTCAGGCTCGCTCGATCCGTCCGTAGTAACATTTATCGAGGAAAAAGAGAATCTTTCTCCCGCTGAGATGGACGCTATTCTTAATAAGAAATCGGGACTTCTCGGTATTTCGGGAGTTTCCAGCGACGACCGCGATATTACAGCGGCTGAGGAACAGGGTAACGAGAGAGCTAAGCTCACTCACGAGATGCTTTATTACCAGATTGCGAAGTATATCGGTTCTTACTATGTAGCTTTAGGCGGTTGCGACGGTATCGTATTTACCGCGGGACTCGGCGAGAATCAGCCTACACTGAGAAAGTCGGTTTGCGATTATCTTAAATGCTTAGGCGTTGAGATGGATTACGAGGCTAACGAGGCTTGTATCCGAGGCAACGAGGGTAAGCTCTCTACAGATAACTCCAAAATCAGAGTTGAGCTTATCGCTACTAACGAGGAGCTCGTTATCGCGAGAGATACAAAAGATATTGTTGAAAAACTTTGATAGCAAAAAAAGGTTGGCTTTTTGCCAACCTTTTTTTAGTGGACAGTGGACAGTGGTCAGTGAATATTGGGCAGATAGAGTGGAAAAATTTTACACTTTAATTCCCGACCGAAAACTGAGAACTGTACACTAATTTTGTGTGATTAAAAATGTAAGTCCCGCCGTTGATGAAGCTATATAATAAGAATAACTTAATCAAAGGCGGATTTGGCTGTCGGGGCTCCCGACTATGCGTGTGAGTTTATTGATGTATCATCCACAATCTCGTTGTTTCTGAACAGAAGCGAGATACACCAAATCGCCGCGAGTCCTACGAGGATATAAATAATTCTGCTGATAATTCCTGTCTGACCTCCGCCGATAAACGCTACGAGGTCGAACTGGAAAATGCCGACTAAAGCCCAGTTAAGCCCGCCGATAATTGATATAATTAACGCTATTTTATCTATCATAAATTAAGCCTCCTTCGAAAGTATTATTTCCGAAAGGAGGCTTTTTATTCATTAAATTATAATTCTATTTTAGAAAAAACATAAAATCCGCGACGAAAGCAATAATTCCTAATAATAGTATTACCGCTCCGAAAATTCTCGTGACATTCATAGCTTTTTTGATTTTTAACGAGGTTACCATATTCTCGACGGGGAACGGGAGTATAACTATTATAAGCCCTTCGAGTACAAGCGACGCGCTTAAAAGCGTCCAGCCGATATCGCTCGCGAATGAAAACAGGAACAGCCCTATCGGGATTCCGAATATGCAGATTATGTTTATAAACGAAAACAGCTTCGAAAATTTTCCTTGCAGGTCGTAGTATTTAAGCGCTTTTCTATGGCAGTTCTCGTCGCAGTATTGTTCCATATAGGAGATTTCTTTTCCGCAATAATCACATTTTTTCATATTTACCACCTTTATTTTTCTTAATAAGAATTATAATAGAAACAATAACCACAACAATTGAAATCCACTGGCTCGTGGAAAGTCCGAAGTAAATTCCCCTGTAGGTATCGTCCCTGAAAAATTCAATAATAAACCTTGCTACGCCGTAGGTTAGCAGATAAACATAAATCAACCTGCCTCTTAAAATTCCTTTTTGGAATAATAAAAGCATAACAAAGAAGATAATAAGGTTAACTCCGCTCTCCAAAAGCTGAACGGGGAAGCGGTTAACGTAGTTGCAGGTCATAACGGTTGAGTGCGTAGCCGTAAAGCCGAACTCGCTTTCTATTCCGTAACAGCAGCCGCTTAGAAAACAGCCTATACGTCCGAAGCAGTGAAACAGCGGTATCGCGGGAGCGAAGCAGTCGCTGTAGTTTTCCAAGTTTATTTTGCGTTTTTTGCAGTAGATTACGCCGAATAAAAGTCCGCCGAAAAGTCCGCCGTAGAAAACCATTCCGCCGATATAGTAATTAACTATATCCCACAGGCGGGATATATCCTGCTGCTTAGAGAAAAATTCTGTTAAAGAATTATAAATCTTGTCGGCGTTGGTAATACCATAGAGGATATGCGCGCCTAAAAACGCGCCGACCAGCGCGGTAATTTCACCGAATAATATGTCCTCAAAAAGGATTTTGTATCTTCTTCCGAGAATAAACGCGACAACGAACATAAGAATAAGCCCTACAGCGGTGCAGATTCCGTATGTGCCGATGTTTAAACCGAATAAATTTATTTCAGGTAACATAAAAAACACCTTGAATATTTTAGCAGAATTCTTTCATATATTCAAGTATTATATTAAAATGCGGTAATAATTAATTCGCAAAGGGTAGTGCGCAATTAGCAATTGAATAGATACGGATAGAATAAATAAATGATTTACCTTTACCGCCCGACCGAATTGATATGCAAGCTTCGCTTGCAAAATATAAATATTGTCGGGAAACCGTTGCGGTTTCCTATTCCGAGCTATCTACTCGACATTCGCTGAGAACTGACTACTGAATACTGAGAACTAAATATCCTCTATATCCAAAAATTCATAGGCTATTAAACGTACGGGGGATATGACATTTACGATAGGAACGTCCACGCTTGACGTGGACAATAAAAAAGCTTGACTTTAGTGTGGTGCTGTGATAAACTAAAAAAGCTGATTATTATTAAAATTAATGAGGTGTAACAAATGAAAAAAGTATTAGCATTAATCCTTGTCGCGGCTACATTAGCCACACTGGTTTTAGCTGGTTGCGGTTCATCAAATACCACCAGCTCAGAAGCTAAAAGCGACGATAAGAAAACAGCCGCTACAGTAACTTCCGACGGCTCAACAACATTTACAGTCGGCTTCGACGCTGAATTCCCTCCTTATGGCTATAAGGATAAGAAAACAGGCGAATATACAGGCTTTGACCTTGAACTCGCTCAGGAAGTTTGCGACCGTTTAGGCTGGAAGCTTGAGAAGAAGCCTATCGACTGGGATAGTAAGGATATGGAGCTTAACTCGGGTACAATCAACTGTATCTGGAACGGCTTTACAATCAACGGCAGAGAGAACGATTATACTTGGTCGGTTCCTTATGTTAACAACAGCCAGGTTGTAGTTGTTAAGAAGGGTTCAGCTATTAAGTCGCTCGACGACTTAAAGAATAAGGTAGTAGCTGTACAGACTGACTCCTCGGCTTTAGCCGCTTTCACAGGCGACGACGCTACTAAGGAGAATAAGAAGCTCGCCGCTTCCTTTAAGGATTTAAAGCAGATTGCGGATTATAACACAGCCCTTATGAACTTAGAGTCAGGCGCTGTTGACGCTGTATGTATGGATAACGGCGTTGCTAACTACAACGTTTCCAAGTCTCCCGAAAAGTATACGATGTTAAGCGATATCGTATCTAAAGAGCAGTACGGTATCGGATTTAAGAAGGGCAATACAGCTCTTAAGGATATCGTAGAAAAGACTTTACTCGAGATGTATAAGGACGGTAAGGTTAACGAAATCGCTAAGAAATACAGCAAATACTATCTCGAAGATTCACTTTGTCTTGAGAAATAATAAGATTTAATGGGCATGCCGACCCGAAACTTAGTTTTGGGTCGGCGTTTTTTAAGTATGAGTTAAGGATTGATATTATGAAAAAGAAACCAATTATCGCTATCGCGCTGTTCGTAGCGGTGCTGATTCCCGCGACAATGACCGCTTGCGGATTTACAGCCGAGAACGACGGCAGTGTATGGGGCTGGCTATTCAGTACAGTTTCCCAGCTTTCCTCGGGAATATGGATGTCGCTCGCGCTTTTTTCGTTTACACTTGTTTTTTCAATGCCCTTGGGACTTCTTGTGTGCTTTTGCCGCCGTTCGAGGTTCAAGGTAGTTGAGCTTATAGCTAAATTCTATATATCCGTAATGCGCGGTACTCCGCTTATGCTCCAGCTTCTGGTTGTTTATTTCGGGCCGTATTACGTGTTTAAAATCCCGCTTAGTACCGATTACAATTTCTACGCGGCAATTATCGGATTCTCGATTAACTACGCAGCGTACTTCGCTGAGATTTACAGAAGCGGTATCGAGGCTGTGCCGAGAGGTCAGTACGAGGCTGCGGATGTGCTCGGATATTCGAGAAGCCAGACTTTCAGAAAGATAGTATTCCCGCAGATGGTGCGCCATATCCTGCCGCCTGTTACCAACGAGATCATTACGCTCGTTAAGGATACCTCTTTAGCGTTCGCTATCGCGTTTATCGAGATGTTTACAATGGCTAAGCAGATCGCGGCTGCCGACAGTAATATTATGCCTCTGTTTGTAGCGGGATTCTTCTACTATGTATTCAATCTTGTCGTTGCGTTCGTTATGGGACGTATCGAGAAGAAAATGAACTATTACCGTGAGTAAGGGGGCGAGAGTATGAAACTTTTGGAGATAAATAATATTAAAAAAACCTTCGACGATCTGGAGGTCTTAAAGGACATTTCCATTTCCGTTGATGAGGGAGAGGTTGTTTCGATCCTCGGTCCGTCGGGAAGCGGTAAGAGTACGCTTTTAAGATGCGCTACCTTGCTCGAGAATATGGACGGCGGTACGCTTAAATACTGCGGAGAAACCGTTTGTGAGGATGTAGACGGTAAATCGGTTTACGTTTCAAAATCCGAGATAAAAAAGATTAAGAGCTACTTCGGACTTGTATTCCAGAATTTCAATCTTTTCCCGCACTATACCGTATACAAAAACGTAACTGACGCTCCGATACATATTCAGAAAAAGGATAAAAAGGAAGTAGAAAAAGGAGTTCTTCCGTTGTTGGAGATGATGGGAATAGCGGATAAGGCTGACTACTATCCCTGTATGCTTTCGGGAGGTCAGCAGCAGAGAGTCGCAATCGCGAGAGCGCTCGCTATGAACCCTAAGATGCTGTTCTTCGACGAGCCGACCTCCGCGCTCGACCCCGAGCTTACCTCCGAAATCCTTAAAGTTTTACGTTCCTTAGCGGAAATAAAAGTGACAATGGTTATCGTTACCCACGAAATCGAGTTCGCGCGTAATGTTTCCGACCGTGTTATCTTTATGGACGAAGGCTATATCGTGGAACAGGGTAAGCCCGAGGACGTTATTGATAATCCGAAAAACGACAGAGTAAAAGCATTTCTAAATAAACTAAAATGAGAACTGGAATTAAACTTATTGCAAAGGCCAAATATTTTCTAAACAAGAGTAGGGACGATAATATCGGCGCTATCGCCGCGCAGTCGGCATTCTTCCTTATACTTTCGCTCGTACCGTTTCTGATGTTCGCTTTTGCGATTCTATCGTTTTTAAATCTTCCGAGGGAATTCTACGATACATATTTAAAACAGGTTGTAACCAACGATTTCAGCGGAGGATTAAAGGCGTTTATAGAAACAGCGTACGATAATTCCGTAAGCGTCGCGTTTACTACTATTATTGTGGCATTATGGTCGGCGGGAAAAGGCTTATATTCGATAACCGAAGGTATTAACCGTATTTATAAAATAAAGAGTAATAAGCCATGGATAGTAAAGCGTATTTTCGCTATGGGTTATACGATGCTGATGTTTATAGTAATGGTGCTTTCTCTCGGTGTGCTTGTTTTAACGGGCTTTTTCGACGATAAGATTAAACCGTTTATAGAAGGTATGCCGTACGTTGTCGTGATTCTGTATTCGCTCAGATATTTAATAATATTCGTATTTCTTATTATAATGATCAGCTTAGCTATGAAGCTTTATTTATACAATAAGGTTGTCGATAAACGCTGGGCGAAATTCAGGCTTCAGCTCCCCGGAGTAGTGCTTACCTCGCTTTGTTGGATGGGGCTTACGTACGGAATACGTATTTATGTTAATTATTTTAACGGATTCTCAATCTACGGAAGCCTTACGACTATCGTAATTATAATGATATGGTTTTATTTCTGTATGTATATCCTGCTTTACGGAATACAGTTTAACTATATTAACCGACGTGAGATTTATAATTTCAGCATAAGAAACCTTTTCACAAAGAAAAAGATTGACAAAAAAGATTAAAAGACTATAATATAATAAGAAGTTGTCTTCGGGGCGGGGTGAAATTCCCCACCGGCGGTATAGCCCGCGAGCGCGTTTTGCGTTGAGCCTGTGAGATTCAGGCGCCGACGGTACAGTCCGGATGGAAGAAGATACAGTTATTCTGTAATTAATGCCCCGTTGTAAAAACGGGGTATTTTCTTTTATAGAATAATAAATCCGACGACAGCTCCTTAAAATTTTTTAGGAGGTCATATTATGACAAAGTCAAACACAAAATCCACCACTACCAAGCTCGTTGTAACCGCTATGCTTACCGCCGTCGCGTTTATCCTGCAGTATATCGAGGTAAGTATTCCGCTCGTGCCGTCGTTTTTAAAGCTCGATTTTTCGGATATTCCCGAGCTTATCGGAGCGTTCGCTATGGGGCCTGTTTACGGCGTAATTATCGCCGCTCTTAAAAATCTGCTCCATTTACCGTTCGGTTCCTCTATGGCGATAGGCGAGCTGTCTAACTTTATCTTAGGCGCTTCGTTCTCGTTTACCGCGGGAATTATCTATAAGTATAAAAAAGACCGTATCGGCGCGCTTATCGGCGCTGTGGCGGGTATGACGGTAATGGCGCTTATAAGTATTCCGTCTAACTACTTCGTTGTATATCCCGTATACGCTCAGCTCTGGGCGGGCGGAGATATGAATGTAATTATCAATATGTACAAGATGATTTTACCCGCGAGCGATACTCTTATTAAATCGCTTCTTATCTTTAACGTGCCGTTTACGTTCGTTAAGGGGCTGATTGTCGCGTTGGTGACATTTATTGTATATAAACCGCTTTCGGGCTTGATTTATAAGCTGAATACTGCTTTAACCAAAAAGAAATGATTGACATTTCTTTAGCGTAGTAATATAATATCATTGTTCACAGAGTAGAAATTTACGCGTGAAGTGCTTTCTGAACGGGGAGTTGTCGGAAAGACGAAAGTTTTAACTGCGGTGTAGATTTCGCATCCCACTGTTACAAGTAATAGCGGGCGGCTGTGCTGCTCGCTTTTCCTGTTTGTAACATACAAAAACAGGAGGTTTTTATGACTCTAAAGGAAAAGTTTTATAATTCTTCAAAAGAACTAAGTAACATTTATTCGCTTGCGGGGCTCGCTATGCTCTTAGCAATCAGGGTTATTGTCGGAATATTCGCAAATTCCACCTTGGCTCTATTCGGAAACACGCTGAAAATTAGCCTGAACTTTCTGCCGATAGCAATCGCCGCGGCGCTGTTCGGACCGATAGGCGCGGGGCTTGTAGGAGGACTCGGCGATATAATCGCCTTTTTCGTAAACCCTGTCGGCGGAGCGTATTTCCCGGGCTTTACGCTGAACGGAATACTGACGGGAATAATTCTAGGCATATTTCTTTATAAGAATAATGTAACAATAAAATCCGTTCTTATATCCTGGACAATCAACGCTCTGTTCGTGGAAGTGTTGCTCTCGGGATATTGGCTGTACTTTATCTACGGAATGGGCAATCAGGATTCGTTCTTTACGTTTCTGTGGATCAGAGTTATAAGCGAGGCGATTAAGTTTATACCGTCGGTACTTATTATTCTCGCGGTAGGAAAAGCCCTCGGCAAAGTCAGCAGGGTAAAAAACTAGATTACATAAGATAAGGCTTCCAATCGGAAGCCTTAGTTTATATATTTATATTCGTATGATTTATAAAAAATGTAGATAATCTGATAACTTAAAAGTATTGACAATCCGATAACTTAAAAGTATAATATGGTTAGGGAGTGAAATAATATTGTATAAGGTAGAGTTTTATAAAGATAAGAACGGTAAAGAGCCTGTTATGGAATACATAATCGAGCTGTCCCTGAAAAAAGATAAAAACAGTCGTATTAATCTTAATAAAATAAGAGATTATATTAAAACTCTCAGCGAATACGGTACAAGGGCAGGCGAACCATATGTAAAACATCTTGATGGCGATATATGGGAGCTTAGACCGCTGAGAAACAGAATATTGTTTTTTGGCTATGACGGAAACCGTTTTATATTATTATCTCATTTTACTAAGAAAACTCAAAAAACTCCACGCCGTGAAATAGACAAAGCGCAAAGGCTTATGAATGATTATGCAGAGAGGAGAGATAACGATGAAAAATGATAAAGGCTACACACAGGCGATTAAACAAGCTAAAGATAATATGGATGATGTAAAGGCACGAGGAAACGAAGCTATTGGCGATGATGCTTTAACTTTTATGGATAACCTCCTTACTCCCGAGGAAATATCTGAAAGTAATTTAAGGGTAGCTCTTATCGGTGAGCTTATTAAAGCAAGAACCGAAAAAGGAATAAGCCAGCGTAAGCTCGAAGAACTTAGCGGCGTTAAGCAACCGATTATTTCCCGAATGGAAAACGGCACAACCGATCCGCAAATTGGTACGATCTTGAAAGTTTTGGCTCCCTTAGGTAAAACTCTTGCGATTGTTCCTATAGAAAAGTAATGTTAAAACTAACCGACAGCCCTTTAGCTGTCGGTTTTTCTAATATTGCGGAGGACAAGAAGTATCATCTATGCGAGGACTTCCATCTCGAACCCGTGAGCCACGGGTGCCATAGCCGCCTTTGGAAAGGTTTCAGATACAAGACAGGTTCATCAACGGCGGGGTTGAACATCGTAGAAAAAGTCTTTTTCTTCCATACTTGATATATCGGTAGGGCGGAG
>DEFK01000019.1 GCA_002350765.1 Ruminococcaceae bacterium UBA2854 | reverse complement strand
ATTAAACTGTTGCCCGATTTGTTTGGCAAGGTTTTCTTTACCAACGCGAGTGCAGACGCAAATGAAAACGCGGTAAAAATTGCGAGAATGTACACGGGCAAAAATAAAATTTTCAGCCGCTACAGGAGTTATTGTGTTCTTCCCGCAGGATACGGAAAAATACCTGCCGGTTCTGGAATCGAACGACTTTGATATCAACGCGAATTATTGCGTCATCGCCGTTATGGTCGAAACAAACAACGGCGATTTGTCTTATAGGGCAGAGGACGCCATTGAACGCCTGCTTTATTCCGTTTGTAAGCATTTGGGATTTTTCAGGGTTGATAAGGTGAACTGCTACGTGTTGAATGATTTTACCGAAGCGGAAACGGAGCAATTCGTCAACGGCGTTCAGAATCTGCAGAACAGCGACCGCACGCTTGAGATGATTTGCTTGTACTTGGGTGATTCATAATTACTTGTGATGATTGTGGCAACGAGAAAGGTTTTGTGAACATCGACGCCACAACAGATTGGATATGTGAGTTTCATTAAGCGCACTCCTTCCTGTAATAGAGAGAAAGGCAGTGACTGAGCCACCACACATTAAATTCCAAGAACTTAAACAATTCTTAGTGTGCGGACTCGATGGACTTACTTATCTGTGCTTGAAAGGTGACTCTTACACTGATTAAAATGCTGTCTTGCAGACGAAGAGCTGAGAACAACTCCTCCTACCGTGCTTTGTAGTGTGCCTTCCTTCAAGTACATTATATCAGAAAACGGAAAATTTTGCGGCTTCCGTTTTCATCTCTATTTGTGCCGGTGCCGCACCGGCATGTGGATTAATATGATTTTAAATTTGGCAATAAGGTAACTTTCTTTTACGAGTGCTCCTTTTAACAACATCCCTTGAATGGAATATTTTCAACTAAATTATATTAAATAAAAAACAGTATGTCTATTTTACATTTCCAAGATAAGCAAAAAACAGTGATAATGTTTCTCCATGAAAAGATAAAAACGCAGATTTACTTATTATTGTTTTCTTACAAAAAAAAACAGTGAACAGTTATCTTTGTTAAAACTGTTCGCTGTTTCGCTTTAGGCTCCCAATCGGCTGTTTCTGTTGTGATTTCAAATCATCCTTATGAGATGTAGCCTTACGGAAGCCTTTTTTTATCTTACCGATATTCCTTTATCGGTTAAATATTTCTTTAATTCGGGAATCGGAATTTCTCCGAAGTGGAATAGGGAAGCGGCGAGTACCGCGTCAGCCTTACCCTTTGTAAACGCGTCGTAAAAGTGCTCTAGCGCTCCCGCGCCGCCGCTCGCGATAACGGGGATATTTACCTTTTCCGAAACAGCCTTAGTCAGCTCTAAATCATAGCCCTTTTTCTGACCATCCTCGTCCATACTGGTTAAAAGTATTTCGCCCGCGCCGCGCTTTTCACATTCAACAGCCCATTCTACAGCGTCAATGCCCATCGGCACACGTCCGCCGTTTATATAGACCTCCCAGCTGTCGCCCTTGCGTTTAGCGTCAATAGCGACAACTACGCACTGGCTTCCGAATTTTTTAGAGGCCTCGTTTATAAGCTCGGGGCGTTTTATCGCCGCGGAGTTTACGCTTACCTTATCGGCGCCCGCTCTCAGTATTTCATTAAAGTCGTCTACCGTGCGTATTCCTCCGCCTACGGTGAACGGAATAAAAATACAGTCCGCAACCTTTTTAACCATATCTACTACGGTTTTTCTGGCGTCGCTTGACGCGGTAATATCGAGAAACACAAGCTCGTCCGCGCCTTGTTTATCATATTGTTTCGCGCATTCTACAGGGTCGCCCGCGTCAACTAAATTTACGAAGCTCATACCCTTTACAACCCTGCCGTTCTTTACATCAAGACAAGGTATTATTCTTTTAGCATACATATTTTTTATTCTCCACGTCAATCCTTGCATTCCCTATATGAAATGTTATATCCCTCTGACGCTCACGCCTCTTTCAAACTTTGGATATGTAGGATAGGTTCTGCGCTTGGGTATTATTATCCGCGCATTCCCTATATTAAATGTTATATCCCTCTGACGCTCGCGCCTTTTTCAAGCTTTGGATATGGAGGATAGGTTCTGCGCTTGGGTATTATTATCCGTGCATTCCCTATATTAAATGTTATATCCCTCTGACGCTCACGCCTCTTTCAAGCTTTGGATACGGAGGATAGGTTCTGCGTTTTATAATAACGTGGATATTCCTTTCTTTGTTATAGTAGTTGCTTTCAATTAAAGTAATCTTTATTTACTTGCTATTTTATTAAAATTCTTTAGTATTTCTAGTCCGACTTCTCCGCTTTTTTCTGGGTGGAATTGTGTAGCGTAGATGTTATCCCTGCTTACCGAAGCGTCTATTTTAACGCCGTATTCGGTCTGGGTGCTTACTATATCCTTTTCCTCCGTGTCTAAATAGTACGAGTGTACGAAGTAAAAATACGAGCCGTTATCAACGCCGTTAAAAAGCTTATCGTTTTTAACTATATCAATACTGTTCCAGCCCATATGAGGGATTTTTAACCCTTCGCCGTTCGGAATTCTTTTAATTATCCCCTTAAATATTCCGAGGCCCTTTGTATCGGGACTTTCCTCGCTGCCTTCGAACAGCAGCTGCAATCCAACGCATATACCTAAAAACGGCTTGCCTGTATTAATGAATTCCATAACTGTTTCTTTTATACCGCTTTTTGTAATCGAGTTCATACAATCGCTGAACTCACCCTGACCGGGGAGTATGGCGCCGTCGGCGTTCAGTATTTCATTTTTATCGTTTGTTATAGCGCAGTCGATATCTAAGTATTTAAGCGCCTTATAAACGCTCTGGATATTTCCCGCGCCGTAATCTATAATTGCTATCATTATAATTATCCACCTTAAATATGTTCTCCACCTGAGTTCATTCCTCATTGTGGTTATTATTCTGTGATTCTTAATTATTCTAGCATATTGTCTAACAAAATGCAAGAAATTGGAGTTAAAAATGCCCAATCCTGCAAAATTTTTAAAAATTTATAGGAAAATGGTTGTATTTTGCAAGTCTAAGTGGTAAAATGAATTGGTGCGAACAGCATTTTGAAATTAACTATGGATGAATATAAATAAAGAAGGTATATAAATGGTTGAGCATTTACTCTCAAGAATAGAAATGAAAATGAATACGTTTTCCAAAGGACAGAAACGTATCGCTACTTTTATAGAAGAACATTACGACCGCGCGGCGTTTATGACCGCGTCTAAGCTCGGAACAACCGTAGGTGTATCCGAGAGTACCGTTGTACGTTTTGCGACGGAGCTCGGCTACTCGGGCTATCCGAAGCTTCAGAAAGCTATGCAGGAGATGATTCGCGACAAGCTCACCTCCGTCCAGCGTATCGACGTAACCACTAACCGTATAGGAAACGACGATGTCCTCGACTCTATTATGAATCAGGATATTGATAAAATCAGACGTACTCTCGAGGAAACCTCTCATGATGACTTTAAAAAAGCCGTAAAGTCTATAGTTAACGCCCGCAGAATTTATATCTTCGGCGTGCGTTCAACTGCTTCGCTGGCTCAGTTTCTCGGATATTATTTCGGGCTTATCTTCGATAACGTCCGTGTTATTACCGATACGTCGAAAACTCATACTTACGAGCAGCTTTTCCGTATCGACCAAAACGATGTTATGATCGGAATTTCTTTCCCGAGATACAGCACAATGGCTGTCGATTCAATGACGCTCGCACGTGAACGCGGCGCTAACGTTATCGCTATTACTGACAGTATGGTTTCTCCACTTGTATCGGCGGCTGACGAGGTTCTTATCGCCCGAAGCGATATGGCGTCTGTCGTAGACTCACTCGTAGCGCCTTTAAGCCTGATTAACGCGCTTATCGTTGCTACCGTTTTAGAGAAAAAGGACGAGGTCACCGAAACCTTTAAGGAGCTCGAGAAGGTATGGAACCATCAGGGCGTATATGATACCCGCGCTCAGGATATAAAATGAGCAAGGTTATAATTATCGGCGGAGGAGCCTCGGGCTTAATGGCGGCGGGCTATGCCTCTATGTACGGCGCTGACGTTACCGTGTTCGAAAAAATGCCGAGGGTCGGGCGCAAGCTTATGATAACGGGCAAGGGCAGGTGCAACCTCGCTAACGCCTGCGATATCGACACCTTTATGCGCAACGTACCTGTTAACAATAAGTTTCTATACAGCGCGCTGAATAATTTTCCGCCGTACGATATTATAGACTTTTTTGAGCAACAGGGCTTAAAAACAAAAGTCGAGCGCGGAAACCGTGTTTTCCCTGTATCGGATAAGGCTGTAGATGTAGTAGATACTATGCGTGATTTTGCCGAGAACAACGGCGCGCGTATTGTTTATAAAGAGGTAGATGATATTATCGCCGAAAACGGCGCTGTAAAAGCCGTTAAGGCGGGCGGAAGGCTGTATAACTGCGACTGCGTTATTATAGCCTCAGGAGGCAAAAGCTACCCGCGGACGGGTACGACAGGCGACGGCTATAAGTTCGCCGAAAAACTGGGACACACAATAATAGAGCCAAGACCATCTTTAATCCCGCTCGAAAGTCCCGACAGCGACTGTAAAGCCCTGCAAGGCTTATCGCTTAAAAACGTTGGTTTAAAGATTAAGACAATGGATAATAAAACTGTGTACGAGGATTTCGGCGAAATGCTTTTTACACACTTCGGAATATCGGGGCCGATGATACTTTCCGCAAGCTGTAATATGCGCGATTATTCGCTCGGATATACGGCTCATATCGACTTTAAACCCGCGCTTACCAGCGAACAGCTCGATTTACGCGTACAGCGGGATTTGAAAGAAAATAATAATAAAACTATCGCAAATTCTTTGAATAAACTGTTGCCGAAAAAGCTTATTCCTGTTATACTTAAAAGGTGGGGAATTCCCACGGATAAAAAATGTAACTCGATTACAAAAGAGGAACGAAAAGCGTTTATAATTCTCTTAAAGAACTTTACTGTAAAGATTTCAAAACCTAGACCGATAAGCGAGGCGATTATAACCTCGGGCGGGGTAAAGGTTAGCGAGATTAATCCAAAGACGATGGAAAGCAAGCTTGTTAAGAATCTTTACTTCGCGGGCGAGGTAATCGACGTAGACGCGTATACTGGCGGGTTTAATCTCATAATCGCCTGGGCAACGGGAAGGCTCGCGGGAGAGAGCGCGGCATATATTTAGTAATAAAAAATATAGAAATATAAATTTAAGAAAGGAATGTACACGTTGATACCACAGCGTAGATTGACGTGGAGATTAAAAAATGAGTATTGCAATAGCGATTGACGGCCCCGCGGGAGCGGGTAAAAGCACAATTTCAAAATCAGCCGCAAAACAGCTTGGTTTTATTTATATAGACACGGGGGCTCTCTATCGTACGGTAGGACTTGCCGCGTCACGCGCGGGCGTTGAGCCTGTTGAGGGTAAGGAAGTAGACGAGCTTCTCTCTAAGATTAAAGTGGAACTTACCTTTAACGATAAGGGAGAGCAGGTTGTACTGCTCGACGGCGAGGACGTATCGGGATTGATCCGCACTCCCGAAGCCTCTATGATGGCGTCTAAGATTTCGGCAGTTCCCGCGGTTAGAGCTTTCCTGCTCGATTTACAGAGAGATATGGCTAAGAAAAACAACGTAATTATGGACGGACGCGATATCGGTACGGTAATTCTTCCCGACGCTGAGGTTAAGATTTTCTTGACCGCTTCTCCCGAAGCGAGAGCAGAGCGCCGTTATAAAGAGCTTGTCGAAAAGGGTATGGACGTTAAGTACGAGGACATCTTAGAGGATGTTAAGACCCGTGACTATAACGATATGCACCGCGATATAGCTCCGCTTAAACAGGCTGACGACGCTATTTTAGCCGATACTACAGAAATTGACCTGCAAGGCAGTATTGATTTAATTGTTAAAATCATTAAGGAGAACAGCTGATGGCTCAATCAAAAGCTTTCTACACCTTCGGACGCGCCGTATGCACTCCGATAATGAAGATATTCTACAGATATAAAGTTATAAATAAAGCTAATATCCCTAACGACGGAAAGGGCTATATTATAGCCTCTAACCATCTTTCGTTTTCCGACCCCGTACTTCTGGGTTTAGGACAGAAACGCCGTCTAAACTTTATGGCTAAGGACGAGCTTTTCAAGAATAAATTCTTCGCTTTTATTATCCGCCACTTAGGCGCGTTCCCCGTAAAAAGAGGAGCAGGCGACGGTAAGGCTATTAAAAACGGCGAGGATATATTAAACGAAGGCAACCTTATGACAATCTTTATCGAGGGCGGAAGAAGTAAAACGGGCGAGCTTATGCGTGCGAGAAGCGGATTTGCTGTAATCGCTCAGCAGACTGGCGCTCCTGTAGTTCCTACTTGTATCACAAATGTCGGTAAAGGATTATTCGGTAAAAGAATTATACACTTCTCCGATCCGATTACCGTAGAAGAACTCGGGCTTGATTCTATTGACCGCCGCGCTCTAAAAAACGCGGGTAAGATTGTTATGGGCAAAATTAAAGAAATGAGAGAACAGGACTTAAATGACTATAAACGTAGCTAAGACCGCGGGCTTTTGTTTCGGAGTTAACCGCGCGGTGGATATTGTAAACTCAATGCTCGATAAAGGAGAGAAGGTCTGTACCTTAGGCCCGATTATCCATAATATGGAAATGGTTTCGGAGCTTGAGAGCCGCGGATGTAAGGCGATTGACAATATAGAGGACTGTCCCGAGGGCTCGACAATAGTTATCCGCTCGCACGGCGTAAGCAAAAGCGTTATAGAAAAGATTGAGAGTCTTTCTATAAAGTGCGTAGATGCGACATGTCCGTTTGTTAAGAAAATTCATAAAATCGTAACCGAAGCGGGGGAGAAAAACATCCCCGTTTTAATAGCGGGAAACAAAAATCACCCCGAGGTTCAAGGTATTATCGGCCATTGTGATTCGGAATGTTATACTTTTAACAATGACGAAGAATTGACCGAACTTTCCGCTAATATTCCAATAAAGAAAATTAACGAGGTTTATGTAGTCGCTCAGACAACTTTTTCGAAAAAAGAATGGAAAAAATGTTTAAAAACCGTAAAAAAGGTCTATACAAACGCGAAAATTTTTGATACAATATGTAAGGCTACATCTGAACGGCAAAAAGAAGCAGATCTAATTTCCGGCAATTCTGATTTGATGATAGTTATAGGCGACAGGCACAGCTCAAATACCGCTAAGCTTTACGATATTTGTAAAAGCCGATGCACCGATACCTTTCTTATTGAAACGGCAAAAGAGCTTGATAAAGATCTCGTTAGTAAATCTCGTTCAATCGGTGTAACTGCGGGCGCTTCAACACCCGCAAGGATTATAAAGGAGGTACTGGATACAATGAGTGAAGAAATCAAATCCAGCGAAACAGTTGTTGAAACTGAATCTTTTGAGGAGATGTTAGAGGAATCCCTCAAAAATTTTAATACTAACGAGAGGGTAAAAGGCGTAGTAGTTAGCATAGCTCCTAACGAAGTTATTGTTGATGTCGGCAGAAAACAGTCCGGGTTTATTCCTGTGGACGAGCTTTCCAACGATCCTTCGGTTAAGCCCGAGGACGTTGTTAAAGTCGGCGACGAAGTAGAGCTTCTTATTATGAAGACTAATGACGCTGAGGGTACTATTATGCTCTCTAAGCGTAGAGTTGACGCCCAGAAGGGTTGGGAAGAGCTTAAAGAGCTTGCTGAGAGCCAGGAGGTTCTTACAGGTAAAGTTACCAACGTTGTTAAGGGCGGCGTTATCGTTATCTATAACGACAACCGTGTATTTATTCCTGCTTCTCAGGCTACAGCCTCACGTGACGACAGCCTTGAGGATTTAGTAGGTAAGGAAGTTCAGTTTAAACTTATCGAAGCTTCCCAGCGTGGAAGAATGAGAAGAATAGTAGGTTCAATCCGTGCGGTACTCCGTGAGCAGAGAGCAGCTCAGAGAGCTACATTCTGGGAGACCTGCGAGGTTGGCAAGCATTATAAGGGCGTAGTTAAGTCTATTACAAACTACGGCGCGTTCGTTGATTTAGGCGGAGTTTTTGGTATGATTCATATTTCCGAGCTCAGCTGGACACATATCAAAAACCCCTCCGAGGTTGTTAATATCGGCGACGAGGTTGACGTATACGTTAAGGATATCAACGAAGAGACTAAGAAGATTTCTCTCGGCTATAAGGATCCCGACGCTAATCCGTGGGAGATCCTCCGTCGTGACTTCCCTGTAGATACAGTTGTTGACGCTACAATCGTAGGACTTACTACTTTTGGCGCGTTCGCTAACGTTATCCCAGGAATCGACGGCCTTATCCATATTTCTCAGATTGCCAATAAGAGAATCGAGAAACCCGAGGATGTACTTAAAATCGGCGAAACAGTTAAGGCTAAGATTATAGCTATCGACTTCGAGAAGAAGAGAGTAAGCCTTTCTATCCGCGCTTTACTTCCCGTAGAAGATTCCGCGCCCGCTGCTGAAGCTGAAGCGGTTAAGGATGAAGCTCCCGTCGAGGACGAGGTAGTAGTAGCTTCTACAGAAACTCCTATCGAGGAGCCCGCTCCTACAGCTAAAGAAAAGGCTGAAGAAGTTAAGGAAGAAGTAAAGGAAAAGGTAGAGGAAGCTAAAGAAAAAGTAGAAGAGAAAGCTGAAGAAGTTAAGGAAAAAGTAGAAGAAAAGGCTGAAGAGGTTAAAGAAGAAGTAAAAGAGAAAGTTGAAGAAGTAAAAGAAAAGGTTAAGGAACAGGTAGAGAAAGCGAAAGAAGCTAAAGCAGCCAAGGAAGAAGAGTAATATATAATTAATAAAGAATAATTAAAAGTTTCGGTCGGGTAGACAGAATGGTTAAAGAGCTAACCAATGTCACCCGACCGTATTATTTTATATCTCTATTTATTCATTCGGGAATGAGAGTGTTATTCTAAACTATTCTTTCTGCTCGACATTCCCTAAATCCTAACCCCTAAATCCTATAATAATATGGCCGAAAAACCTGTTGATAATTAATCAACCTGTCTTTCGACCATAACTGTTAATTGTTAATTTTTAAAGCACATTCTTAATCGCCGCTAAGAACTCGTCGAATTCCTCGAAAGCGGGGAATTGGGGATAATCCTTCTTAATCTGCTCCGTAGATTTAAAGAGGAAACCGTTCTGCGCGATTTCTATCATTCCTAAATCATTGTAGCTGTCGCCCGCGGCGATAATATCGAACCCGATAGACTGTAGAGCCTTAACGGTTGAGTATTTAGACTTCTCAACTCTCATCTTAAAGCCCGTGATCTCGCCGTTATCCGCTACCTCTAAGGAATTACAGAATAAAGTAGGATAGCCGAGCTTTTTCATGAGCGGAGACGCGAACTGTGTAAACGTGTCACTAATAATGATAACCTGAGTAAGCGAGCGTAATTCATCTAAGAATTCCTTAGCGCCGTCGAGCGGATCGATCTGCTCGATAACATCCTGAATCTCTTTAAGTCCTAAGCCGTGCTCTTTTAATATATTAAGCCTGTAGTTCATAAGCTTGTTGTAGTCAGGCTCATCTCTTGTAGTTTTCTTTAACTCGGGAATACCCGACACTCTCGCGAAGTTTATCCAGATTTCGGGTACAAGTACGCCTTCCATATCAAGACATACAATTTTCTGATTGCCCATTTAAGTCAGTCCTTTCATATTAAATTACTCGGAAATTATAGCATTTTTATATTATTCAGTCAAGTTTATTTGTTTGTAAATGTGTCAACAATTGGACAAATCATTATTATCCGTTCCTGTTCGTATAAAGTGTCCTTCCTGTATTGCGGCGAAGGTTGCCAATATACAGATAAATATTCCGCTATATTTTATATCAATAAACGTTAATGTAAACGGAAGTGAAAATAGTATTATGCCCGTTACCTTATTCATCACGGTATGCGAAGCAACAAACTCTTTTCGCTTAACATATCCTGAAATAATGTTTATTACTTTAATCAGAGCTATGACAGCAATCCAGATAATAATCCATATCGGAACATCAAGTACAGGAATAAGTTTTATCAGACACACAACTGCCATAATAAAATCAGCCGCCGTATCGAGTTTGGCTCCGAAATCGCTTACAGTTCCCGTTTTACGCGCGACTATACCGTCCGCCATATCGCTGATCCCCGCGGTGATATATAAGGAGTAGAAAGCGGGTGATAGAGCAGGGAAGAATAATATTGCTATACTGCAAATAATTCGGATGAGAGTTATTATATTAGCCATATTAAAAACTAAAAATAGTTCTATCGTTTCGATTCAGGTCGAGACAATAACACTACGCACTCCACGTGGCTCGAGGCGTACGTTTTGATGTCAGCAGCACTCGCCTGTCATCGGGAACTTGTCCAGAACTGCTTTAAATATATTCTATTGGCAATGCTACCAAATCGTCTCTGAGATATGTTTTTCTGTCTATCATACACAGAATAACTCCCAGATATCAGAGTACCCGACGAGAAGCATTTCTTTCGCGCCTTCATGCGGGCAGTTCCAGATCTGCATTCGGCATCATGGTCACAGCTGCCTTCACATGTTTCACGCGAAAGCGGCGATCAACATTGTTCTCATCGTTCCAGTTCTCCTATTCTCTCCCCATTCTTATATACAACCGGCACAGGGTCTCCCTCTTCTGATGTGTAGTCCGGTCTCTCGGAAAGCATCTTCACCAGTTCGTTCTCGTCTTGAACGAGTGTGATTTTGAATGGATCGCCGAAAGCGATCTTCTCCACGAATAAAAAGTTGCTATCGACAGATTCGATATCCCTGCAATCGATCAGAATACCGGTATGTCCAACGAACGCTGCCTCCTCCTCATAAGCCTTGAAAAGGATGCTGATAACAGAGCATTTATTGCTCTCAATTTTTATGCCGTGTTTACTCCAGTTTTCGTGCAGGGTTTCGGCAAATCCATTCTTCGAGATCGCCATTTCGCCAAACATGGTAGTAAACAGCTGCTTCTTTTCCTTCAGTATGCTGTACTCGTCTTTATTCTCTATCGCATCCATATCAAACATCAGGTAAGTGCCATTGTAGTCTTGCTCAACGCTGTCGTATTTGATCAGTTCACCTGCAAGAAGCATAACTGTCATTCGGCAATCGGCATCGTTAAAGCTGGATGTCTCTGATTCGTTCTCAAGTGCAGCGGATGCCGAATCTTTCACCCATTTCTCAAACACATCCACATTGGAGAGACCCGCCTCATTTAGGATTTCGCACACCTGTGATACGTTTTCTTTTGTTATGTCGCCGGCTTTGAGCGGCTTTCCCTTTCCCGAACTGCATGATGCAAGCGCGGTAAGTACCAGAGCCATAAGAAGGCTCAGTATCATCAATTTTCTGCTCATTTGTCTTTATTTTACCTCATATCTTTCCAGCTCAGCTTTATTGGTCAGTAAAGTCTGCCAAATCAAGAAGATGAATATTTGATAGTTCAGACTTTCTATCCAGGTCTTCATAAATCGTTACGATCATCATACTATCTGCACGTTCTTCTGATGCAGACTCGCCCTTGCAAATCAAGGCATAGTTATTAACGGCAACGACCTGGCTTCCAAGATAAGCAAGAGGGCTTACTTTGCTCCATATCCAGTCTACAGAATCCGGGAGAAAGTCTTCGATTTTTTGATCGCTGATTGACCACGCACCCTTTTCAGATACATCGTTTTTATCGCTGCTTGTTTCTTTATTACCCCCACGAGCAATCACAACAAAAACAAGCGTTAATCTGAGAATCATCTTAGTACTCTTCATATTGATCACCATCCCTATACTAACTTAAAAAAAAGACTTTCACTAATATAGTGTCCCGTTTTTTTTAAAGTGTTGCAGACTGCCTTGTTTTTACCTTACATCTAAATCATTGCCTCAGCCCCCGACATCTAAATTGCCTACTCGACCCTGCGGCAAAATGAGCTGTAGATAAGTTCCCGTCGAGCGTTTTTTGAGCTTCCTGAGTGGCCGACTCGATAGGCGCTAATTTCACAAACCGCTTGTTTTCAAGCCTTTCAGCGCCTCTTATGTATTTGCTTTAGACATCAATACTACAGTCTCCACATGCTCCGTATGCGGGAACATATCTACAGGCTGAATTTTTCTAACTTTATATTTATTCTTTGAAAGAAATAAAATATCTCTTGCGCAGGTTTCGGGGTTACAGGATATGTAAACCACCTTGCGCGGATTAAGTCTTATTACCGATTTAAGAAACTTTACATCACTTCCCGCTCTCGGCGGGTCCATAATAACGACATCCGCTTTTAGTCCTTCGTTCGCGATATTTACCATATACTGTCCTGCGTCGGCGCAGACAAAGTCGATATTCTCTATATTATTCAGCTTAGCGTTCTTTCTCGCGTCCTTAACGGCGTCTTTATTGAGCTCAACGCCTATAACCCTTTTAGCGTATTTGCTCGCTATAATGCCGATTGTGCCCGTTCCGCAGTATGAGTCAATAACAATATCGTCCTTCTGAATATCCGCGAACTCCATCGCTTTATTGTACAGAACCTCGGTTTGAATCGGATTTATCTGATAAAATGCCTTTGGGGAAATCGTAAACGTATAACCGCAGAGCTGTTCCTTTATAACGCCGTCGCCGTAGAGCACAATGCTTTTCTCGCCGAGCACAAGGCTTGTACGCTTGTTATTTATGTTCTGAACGATTGTCGTAATCTCGGGATGGCGGGAGAGTATAGCGTTTATAAAACTGCGCTTAGACTTGAACTGTTCCTCGCCAGTGACAAGCACTACCATAATCTCGCCGCTTAAAAACCCGCGTTTAATAAGCACATGGCGTAAAAAGCCCGTCATCTTAACGTCGTCGAACGGTTTAAGCTTAAAGCTTTTAAGAAGCTTTCTGATTGTTACGATAATCTCGTCAGCCTTTTCGTCCTCGATAAGACAATTGTCCACGGGCACGATTTTATGAGTAGAGCTCTGGTATACGCCCGAGATAATGCGGTTTTGTTTATCGCGGCCGAAAGCAGCCTGAACCTTGTTGCGGTAGTGGTAGGGGTTATCCATACCGATAATGTCGTTGACACGGCGGAATTTGCCCATAAGCTTAACTACCTTTTTCATCTTGAACTCAAGCTGTTTATCATATGTTAAATTGTGAATCTGACATCCTCCGCATTTTTTATAATGCGGACATTTTTTATTGTCCACGTCAATCCCTGCATTCCCTATATAAAATGTCATATCCCCCTAACCTTAACGACCTTGTCAGGTTTTGGATAAAGAGGATAGGTTCTGCGCTATGGTATCAAGCGTCAATCCCTGCATTCCTTATATAAAATGTCATATCCCCCTGACCTCAGTTTCTCTGTCAGGTTTTTGGATAAAGGAGATAGGTTCTGCGCTATGATGATTAGCGTCAATCCCTGCATTCCCTATGTATAATAATATTCTCTCGTGCTTAATCACTGATCACTGACTACTGACCACTGTTCACTAATAATTATTTTAACATATTAAAGTAAAATACACAATAAAAAACTTGATTTATTACGCAATTTGTTATATTATATTAGGGTATGAAAGGTCGATGAAAAATGTTAACACTAGATAAGATTTATGACGCTTCAAGAGTATTGCAGGATGTTATCCATCCGACTTCTATCGTAAAAGCGTCCGCAATTGATGTAGATTGCGATTTATACTTAAAGCCCGAATGTTTACAGCTTACGGGTTCGTTTAAACTGAGAGGCTCGGGTTACAAGATTTCCCAGCTTACCGAAGAGGAGAAGAAGAGGGGAGTTATAGCCTGCTCCGCGGGTAATCACGCTCAGGGTGTAGCGCTTGCCGCTACAAAGTACGGTATTAAATCCCTTATCTGCCTGCCTGACGGCGCGCCTATATCTAAGGTAGAGGCTACTAAGAGCTTCGGCGCCGACGTTTGTATGGTTAAGGGCGTTTATGATGACGCGTACAACGAGGCTTGCAGACTTCGTGACGAGAAGAATTATACATTTATCCATCCGTTTAATGACGAGAATGTTATCGCTGGACAGGGTACTATAGGTCTCGAAATTATGAACGAGATGAACGATGTTGACGCTGTAATCTGCGCGATTGGCGGCGGCGGACTTATTTCGGGAGTAGCCTGCGCGATAAAACACCTCAACCCTAACGTAAAGGTATACGGCGTACAGGCTGAGGGCGCGGCTTCAATGTATGAGTCATTGAAAAAGGGCGAGGTTACTGTCCTTGATAAAGCGAGCACTATCGCCGACGGTATCCAGGTTAAGGAACCGGGGGATCTTACTTTTAAGTATGTTCAACAGTATGTTGACGACGTTGTTACTGTATCTGACGACGAGATTTCTACAGCAATCCTTACCCTTATCGAAAAGCAGAAAATGGTTGCCGAGGGCGCGGGAGCCGCTCCTTTAGCCGCCGTAATGTTTAATAAGCTTCCCGTTAAGGGTAAGAAGGTTGTATGTGTAGTTTCGGGCGGTAATATCGACGTTACAATTCTTAACAGAGTAATTAAGCGCGGTCTTATTACATCGGGACGTCAGCAGACGCTTTGTATTCAGCTCGACGATAAACCAGGTCAGCTTCTCGGCGTATCTAAGATCATCGCCGACCACGGTGGAAACGTTATCAGCATCCACCATGAGAGAGCGAGTGAGGGAGAGATTACCGACTGTATTCTTAGAATTGTGCTTGAAACCCGTAATTACGACCATGTTAAAGAGATTTCAAAATCCCTGAAAGCCGCTGGCTTTAGGCTTGTCTAGCCGGGAGCCCCGACAGCCTTAAAATTGTATTTTTGAGGAAACCCTTATTAACGGCGGATATAAATAAATTTAATACTAAGAAAGGAAAAACCGCGAAAACCATTACATGTAACTTTTCACAAGTCTCCAAAACTTCATAGGGTTTTAAACCTACGTGGGATATAAGAGTTTAGAGAGGAAATGCAAGTGGTGACGTGGACAATTAAAAAAATGGAAAAGATATATACTAAAAACGCGCCTGACGCTATAGGTCCGTACAGTCAGGCAGTAAAGGTAAACGGACTTGTATTTACATCGGGACAGATTGCGATTAACCCCGCTGTAGGTGATGTAGAGGCTACTACTATCGAAGCTCAGACCGAACAGGTATGTGAGAATTTAAAGAATGTCCTCGAAGCCGCGGGCACATCGCTCGATAAGGCTGTTAAGACAGTTTGCTTCTTAGCCGATATAAACGACTTTAGTTCTTTTAACGAAATATACGGAAAGTATTTCACAAATAAACCCGCGCGTTCCTGTGTAGCTGTTAAGACGCTGCCTAAGAATGTGCTTGTTGAGGTAGAAGTTATAGCGGAAGCTTAATTTATACTTAATCTATGAAAGGAGAAAGCTCTATGGTATACGTATGCGATGTATGCGGTTGGGAATATGACGAGGAAGCAGGCGCTCCCGAGTACGGTATTGCCCCCGGTACAAAATTCGAGGATTTACCCGAGGATTTCGAGTGTCCTCTCTGCGGAGTAGGTAAAGACAGCTTTTCCGAGCAGTAATTACAAGAAAAAGCGTGCGCTCGGTATATCGGCGTACGCTTTCTACTTTATAGGGAACTCCTTTTATTCACCACGCCGTTTTAGATGCCAAACGCTTCCTATGGCGTGATTGGCAGCGGCTCGTCGCTTTTAAAAATCTTTTGTTTTAAAAAAGGGAAATGTTATGAAAAAGTTAATGATTATCGCCTCAATTATCTCGTTGGCGGCTTTTATATGCTTTACCGTTATGTATTATCAGGAAGGCTTTGGACTGTACCTTAGCCTGTCGATAACATTCGGCGTGTTATTCTATCATCTCGCTATGAGGCTTATTGTCGGCTATAGCTTTAACGCCGTTATGCACAATAAAGCCGATTACGAGAACAGGAGATACAGGCTGAAGCATTTTGAGTTAAAACTGTATAAATTTTTAAGAGTAAAAAGATGGAAGGATTATATGCCTTCTTATAATAACGATGACTTTGACCCGACTAAAAGAAGCTGGGAAGAAATTGCTATGGCTACCTGCCAATCCGAGCTTATCCATACGACGAATGTAGTATTAAGCTTTCTTCCATTGATACTCGCCATCTGGTTCAGCGATTTCCCCGTATTCTTAATCACCTCTGTTTTAGCCGCGGGATTTGATTTAATGTATGTAATTATGCAGAGATACAACCGCGCGAGAATAGTAAGAGTAATCAAGACTAAAAACAAGCTGAAAAATAAATAATAACGCAAAATAATTTAAATAATTACGTAAAACAAGCCCTGCTCAAATCGAGCAGGGCTTTATTGTACTTCTAAATCTTAATATTTCTCACGCTTAACGTAGGAAGTATGTAAGAGATTGTGAGCCTTATGCGAACCGGGCTCGCCGAGATACTCGTCGTAGATAGCCTTGATTTCGGGGTTATCGTGTGACTTTCTGAACGGTAAGTTACGGTCGTCGTCATAAAGAGCCTCAGCTCTCTTCTCGCGAAGGTCAACGAAGTTTCTTACGTGACCGGGCTGAATCGGCTGTCCGCCGCCGTTGATACAACCGCCGGGACAACACATAATCTCGATAAAGTGGTACTTGGATTTGCCTTCTCTGATTTCGTCAAGAAGCTTAGCCGCGTTCTTAAGACCTGAGGTAACAGCTACGTTAACGTCAATACCCGCTACGTTGTATGTAGCTTCCTTAACGTCGTCCATACCTCTGACTTCAGTATACTCGAATTTCTCAAGGTCTTCGCCTGTAAGTACATCGGCAACTGTTCTGAGAGCAGCTTCCATAACACCGCCCGAAGCACCGAAGATTGTACCCGCGCCTGAACCGATACCCATAAGGGAATCGAACTGTCCGTCCTCAAGCTCTGTAAACTGTATACCCGCTGTCTTAATCATCTTAGCGAGCTCTCTTGTTGAGATTGAGATATCGTTATCCTGCATACCGTCGTGACCCTGATCGTCGCGCTGAATCTCGAACTTCTTCGCGATACAAGGCATTACGGATACAACTACGATATCCTTCGGGGCGATACCTGCCTTCTCGGCATAGTATGATTTAATCATTGAACCCTGCATCTGCTGAGGTGATTTACAGGTTGAGAGATGGGGGATGAGGTCGGGATAATAGTGCTCGCAGAATTTAATCCATCCTGGTGAGCAGGAAGTGATCATCGGAAGTGTTCCGCCTTCCTTAACTCTCTGGATAAACTCTGTGCCTTCCTCCATAATTGTAAGGTCAGCGCCGAAGTTGGTATCGAATACCTTGTCGAAGCCGAGCATATGGAGAGCTGTAGCCATTTTACCTGTTACGTTAGAGCCGATAGGCATACCGAAGCATTCGCCGAGAGTAGCTCTGATTGACGGAGCAGTATGTACTACAACGTGTTTGTTTGGATCAGCGATAGCCTCAAATACCTTGGCTGTGTCGTCACGCTCAACAAGCGCGCCTGTGGGACAAACAACTGTACACTGTCCGCAGCTGATACAGCTAACCTCGCCTAAGTCCTTCTCGAACGCGCAGGTAATAGATGTATCAAATCCTCTGTTGTTAGCGCCGATAACTGATACGTACTGGTTCTTACAAGCAGCTACGCAGCGACGGCAAAGGATACATTTGTTATTATTTCTAACGAGGTGTAATGTAGATCTGTCCTCTTCGTAATGAGTTTCCTCGCCCACGTATTTATCCTCGTCAACGCCGTACTCGAGACAAAGCTTCTGAAGTTCGCAGTTGTCGTTTCTGGGGCAGGAGAGACACTTCTTATCGTGGTTGGAAAGAAGCAACTCTAAGTTCATTTTTCTGTACTTGCGGATTTCGGGAGTGTTGGTGAATATCTCTGTACCTTCTCTCTCGATAGGATATACACAAGCCGCTACTAAGCTTCTCGCGCCCTTTACTTCGCAAAGACACATACGGCACGCGCCGATTTCGTTGATTTCTTTAAGATAACATAAAGTCGGGATTTTAATACCGAATTTATGGCAGGCTTCAAGAATAGTAGTATTTTTTTCAACGGTATAATCCTTGCCGTTGATTTTAATGTTAAGCATTTCCATTATAATATCTCCTTTCTTTAGCCTTTGGAAACCGCGCCGAACTTACAAGTATCAATACAAGCGCCGCACTTAACGCATTTGCTTGAATCGATTTCATAAGCGGGTTTCTTCTTACCGGGAGCGATGTAATCAGTAACCTTGATAGTGGAAACAGGGCACTTTCTCGCGCACATTCCGCAACCGATACATTTATCTTTATCAATCTTATACTCGAGTAAATCCTTACATACGCCCGCGGGACACTTATGGTCTACAACGTGAGCGATGTACTCGTCCTTGAAGTAACGGAGAGTTGAAAGAACGGGGTTGGGAGCTGTCTGACCGAGACCGCAAAGTGAATTTGCTTTAATGAAGTAGCAGAGCTCTTCCATCTCGTCAATCATTTCCATTGTGCCCTGACCCTTAGTGATTTTCTCGAGCATTTCGAGAAGTCTCTTTGTACCTACACGACAGGGAGTACATTTACCGCAGCTCTCGTCAACCGTAAACTCAAGGAAGAATTTAGCGATATCAACCATACAGTCGGTCTCGTCCATAACGATAAGTCCGCCCGAGCCCATCATTGAGCCAATTTCGAGAAGGTTATCGTAGTCGATGGGGATATCGAGATGCTCTGTCGGGATACATCCGCCTGAAGGACCACCAGTCTGAGCAGCCTTGAACTTCTTGCCGTTCGGAATACCGCCGCCGATTTCCTCAACGATTTCTCTTAAAGTAGTACCCATAGGAACTTCTACAAGACCTGTGTGCTGGATCTTACCGCCGAGCGCGAATACCTTAGTACCCTTGCTCTTCTCGGTACCCATTGAGGCGAACCATTCGGGGCCGTTTAAGATAATCTGTGTAATATTAGCGTATGTTTCAACATTGTTTAAGATAGTCGGCTTTCTGTAAAGACCTTTAACAGCGGGGAAGGGAGGACGAGGTCTGGGTTCGCCGCGCTTACCCTCGATAGAAGTCATAAGCGAGGTTTCCTCACCGCATACGAACGCGCCCGCGCCTAAACGGAGCTGTAAGTCAAAGTCAAAGCCTGTGCCGAAGATATCCTTGCCTAAAAGACCATACTCGTGAGCCTGGTCAATAGCAATCTGTAAACGCTTAACAGCGATAGGGTACTCAGCTCTAACGTATATGTAACCCTGTGAAGCGCCGATAGCGTAACCCGCGATAGCCATAGCCTCGATAACTGTATGGGGGTCGCCCTCGAGTACGGAACGATCCATAAACGCGCCGGGGTCGCCTTCGTCGGCGTTACAGCAAACGTATTTCTGATCGGCGTCGTTAGCCGCCGCAAATTTCCATTTTAAACCTGTGGGGAAGCCCGCGCCGCCTCTGCCTCGAAGTCCTGAGTCGAGTACGGTCTGGATAACATCCTCGGGTTTCATTTCGGTAAGAACCTTACCTAAAGCGGCGTAACCGTCCTGAGCGATATAATCGTCAATCTTTTCGGGATCTATAACACCGCAGTTTCTTAAAGCGACACGCTTCTGCTTAGCGTAGAAAGCGGTCTTGTTAAGAGATTTAATGGTATCTTCCTCAACTGTCTCCTGATAGAGAAGACGAGTTACGATTCTACCCTTTAAGAGATGCTCCTCAACGATTTCGGGAATATCATCAACCTTAACCATTGAATAGAAACTGCCCTCGGGGTAAACTACCATAATCGGGCCTAAAGCGCAAAGACCAAAGCAGCCTGTCGTAATAACGTTGACTTCTTTTTCAAGTCCTTTTGCCGCAATCTCTTCTTTAAGCTTTTCAACAATTTCCAAGCTGTTCGAGGAGGTACATCCGGTACCGCCGCAAACAAGCACATTAGAACGATACATTATTGCCCTCCTTAATCTGTGAATGCGCCGATTGTAAATTCGGTAACAACATTTTTGTTTACAATATGGTCATTAACAACCTTTTTAGCCATATCGGGAGTCATCTTAACGTAAGTTACTTTTTCCTCGCCGGGGATTTCAACCTCGACAACGGGCTCGTACTGACAGATACCGATACAGCCTGTCTGTGTAACGGTAACGCTGTCTGTAAGACCGCGTTTAGCGATTTCTTCCGTAAAAGCGTTAAGTACAGGTCTCGCGCCCGCCGCGATACCGCAGGTAGCCATACCTACATAAATACGAGCAGCGTTCGGATTTTCTTTTCTGAGATTGAGATCAGCCTTAGCTTTCTCTCTGATAGCCTGTAATTCAGCTAAAGATTTCATTATCTATACACCTCCGAGAATAATTTGAGTTTGTTCTTCTAAATACTGTTTTATCCACTCTAAAACATCGGGGTTATCAAGGCTCACATCGCCTAATACATTTCTCAGCTCTCTGGTGTCGAGAGTAAAGGTATTTATATCGGTTGTGTGAGTAAAAACAAAGTCGATATCGGGATTGCATCTTATAAGGATTTCCACGGTCGAGTTTATATCTCCGAGCGGAGTCATATCAACGTGGCTTTTAACGTAAGACGCTTTAGTAGTCGTTCCTTCGCCGAGCTTTGATTTAATATCGAAGCTTCCGCCTGTCTGTTCAGCTGACAGCTTAAACAGCGGAACTCCAAGCCCTACTTTTCGAGTGGTTCTGGTGGTAAAGAACGGGTCAATAACCTGACTGACCTGTTCTTCGGTCATACCGCAGCCGTTGTCCTCAATCGTTATATCGAGCTTGTCCTCCTTATCGCTTTCGATTACGATAATTTTAACTAAGCTTGCTTTTGCCCTGACTGAGTTCTGGGCTACGTCCATAACATTAAGCGATAATTCTCGCATTAGTCTTTTTTATACTTGTCAATAATATCCTGTACGTCATTAACAGTGAGTCGTCCGTAAACGTCATCGTTAACTGTGATTACAGGAGCAAGTCCGCACGCGCCGATACAACGACAGGCGGTAAGAGAGAACTGTCCGTCAGGTGTACATTCCTCAGCTTCAATACCGAGAATTTCGGAAAGTCTTTCGAGAATCTGGCCCGAGCCCTTAACGTAGCACGCTGTACCAAGGCATACGGAAATGTTGTATTTTCCCTTTGGTGAGAGCGCGAACTGAGAGTAGAAAGTAGATACTCCGTAAACTTCTTCGAGCGGTACATTCAGTCCCTCCGCAACCATAGTCTGAACTTCGATCGGAAGGTAGCCGTAAATGTCCTGCGCTTTCTGTAAAACAGGCATAACCGCGCCGGGATCATCCTGATATTCGGCGATAACCTCTTTCAGCTTCGCTTCCTGTTCAGGTGTACCTTTGAAAGGTAGATTGCTGATTTTCTTTTGCATCGTTTTTCCTCCTTTAAAAGATATTGTGCGCGGTAAAAGGTTTGTTTAGGGCGCACGTATACGTTTAGAGTTATTATATCACAATTTGTGTCGGTTGTCTATAATTATTTTGTTCTTTTCAATAAAAAACTAAGGTAAAAATGTTTAAATTTAGTACACCTTAGTTAGGTGCAACTAACTCATTACAGATGAATTTTCGGTAAAAGAAAAAAGGCTGAATTTCTCAACCTTTTATCTGTCTAAATATTTAATTACGTTCTCTGCCGAAAGCTCCTCAAGCTCTAAGAAATTTTCCGCTTCTCTCATATTCTCGAGGTAATGAGCGTCCGAGCTCGTTACTATGTTCATATTATTGAGGATAGGGTGGAGCTTTTTAAGCTCAGGCAGTTTGCTTTTATCCGCGAGCTCCGCGGTCCTGAATCCGCAGTATTCGTCAATCTCGCCGAGTACGGAAAGAATCGACAGGCTGTCGCGGTCGATATGGGCGGGGTAGCATATACCGCCGAACTCCTTGGCTTTATGGTAAGCCTCGTATATACCGATATTGCTCGACGGCAAAAGCAGGTTTTCTATTTCGCCGATTTCCTCATCCGCGCTGTTCATTATAACCTGACGCCCGTAAATTTCAGCCTTATTCTTTATTTTTATTCTTTTTTCGTCCACATAGTCATTCCAGTCTATCGCTTGCTCGAGAGTGGGGAAAAGGCATACCGCGTGAATATCCTCGCTGGTAGTCAGCTCCATCCCGGGAATAACGACTAATCCGACTTCTTTACCGACTTCCATAGCCGCTTTACAGTTTAAAGAGGTGTTGTGGTCGGTTAAAGCGATAACATCCAGCCCGAGAAGCTTTGCCATATTAACAATGTTGTTCGGCGTCATATCCATATCGCCGCAGGGAGACAGGCAGGAATGAAGATGTAAATCGTAATAGTATTTCATCTAAATCAACTCGCTGATTTTAATAGCAAGGCTATAGCTGTTTTTGTCCGAGGAAAGAATAGTTACTCCGTGCATTTCGGCTTTATTTTTAGCCTCCTCGTCAAGAGCGGCGTTTTCAACTAAGATAATACAGCTTACATCAGCTAAGGTCGCTACGGCTATCGAGTTAATATTTCCCATAACCGTAAGCCACGCGCTGTCCTCGGGAGCTCTGCCCATAACCCAGCTTAAAAGGTCGCCGATATAGCAATCTTTAACCTCGCGCTCTAAATCATCCTCAACAAGTATTTTTAAATCCAGTTTTTCAATTAGCTCTTTTACAGTCATAATTCTTCCTTAAATAGTTTATAGATTATATTGGGGTTAAGAGAGATTAGAAGATTATTAATACGGTCGGAAACAAGATATTTCGGTTATATTAACCTTTGTGCCCGATATTTCAATCTCAATTCTCAATTCTCCATTCTCAATTCTTAAAGCGTGTCTTTAAGCTTAGCGTAAACCTGATGAATCTGCTCTTTAAGCTTATGGATGCAGTCGGTTTCTTTGGCGTTGCCTTTTACGATATCCTCAGCCATAGCGCGGCAGGTCGGCGAACCGCACGAACCGCAGTCAAGGTGGGGGAGGTCATTAAAGATTTTCTCCATCTTATCCATCATTTCCATAGCCTTAACTATGTCGTCGCTAAGTCTGAAAATATCCGCGTCGAATTTAAGCTCATTCTCCCATTTCATATTATCCATATCGTCATCCTTGAGATGATTAACGGTAACGGGAAGATATTTTCTGAGCTTCTGTATTCTTGCCTGAGCCACATACGGATTCTCGACCGTAAGCACACCGCCTACACAGCCGCCCGAACAGGCGTTGAGCTCTACGAAATCTACATCCCTAATATGCTCATCCTCAAGCTCCTCGAGTATACGTATAACGTTTTCGATACCGTCAGCCGCTAAGTATTTATCTCTTAAAATACCCGCGCTTTCTCCGCCCGAGGTAGCCCATCCTATACCGATAAGACCTGAACGGCTTAGAGGCTCGATGTTTTTGTAATCAAGATGATCCATAGCCTTTGTAAGCTCGGGGTAAATCCTTGAAATAGCGATAGCTCCGTTGCACGCTGTTTTCTCAACGCTGTTCGGAGTATGAATCTCCGTAACCTTGGCGGGGCAGGGTGTAATAAAGAATACGCCTATTTCTTCCGATTTAAGACCTGTTCGCTCAATAGCTTCTTTTCTGGCTATTCTTGCCGCAGTCTCAATCGGAGCGAGAAGCGGCAGGACGTTTTCGCAAAGCTCGGGAAAGCGAATTTTAATAAGCCTTACGATAGCGGGGCAGGCTGAGCTTATAACAGGTGTTTTTATTTTATTATCTTTGATAAGCTGTCTAGTAGCTTCTGAAACGAGCTCCGCGGCTCTCGAAACCTCGAAAACATCGTTAAAACCGATAGCTTTTAAACCCGTGAGCGCTATGTTTACATTGTCAAGGTTGTTAAACTGACCGTATAAAGCGGGCGCGGGCAAAGCCACATTGTATTTATATTTTTTAATTTCATCCAGCTCCGAGCTGTGAGCTTTTTTAGCGTGATGCGGACAAACCCTAATACACTCTCCACAGTCGATACATCTTTCCGAGAGAATATGAGCCTTACCGTCTCTAATACGAATAGCCTCGGTAGGGCATCTTTTAAGGCAGTTTGTACATCCGCAGCACTTATCAACTTCCAGCTCAACGGAGTGAAAATAAGTACCCATAGTTATTCCTCAATTATTTATTTACATTTACTGTTAAGTATAAATTTGTTCCGACGCCGATTGTTGTTTCAATTCTCATCTCGTCGGTATATTTTTTAATGTTCGGAAGTCCCATACCCGCTCCGAAACCAAGCGTTCTTACGTTATCGGGCGCGGTTGAGAAGCCCTCCTGCATAGCCTTGTCCACATCGGGGATACCGGGGCCTTTATCGGCTAAGAGGATTTCTACCTTATCGGGATAAATGTCAACGTCGCAGTATCCGCCCTCGGCGTGAATAACCATATTGATTTCAGCCTCGTACATAGCTATGGCGACGCGTCTGATTGCATCGGGGTCGTATCCGAGTGATTTAAGTCTTTTCTTTACGGAACCGCTCGCTTCACCCGCGCGTGTAAAATCCTCGCCCGATACATCATAATGAAGATGTATAGCGTTACTCATACCTTAGTACCTCCGCTAAGTCCGTTGGAATATAGAAGACCGCAGGCGGTAAACATTCTGTATTTAGTCTTTAAGAGGGTAATATCTCTCTGCTCCGCTAAGTTGATGATACTCTGGTCGGGATCCTTACCGCGTACGAATACGATACAAGCCATATCCATCATCTCGGCTGTTCTTACAACCTGAGGATTTACAAGACCTGTAAGCAGTACGCTCTGATCCTTAACGAAAGCGAGTACGTCGCTCATCATATCGGAACCGCAGGCGGTTTTAATCTCTTTGGTTAAATCTCCTTCACAGATTACATCGCCTTCTAAGATGTCTATAATATCTTTTACTACCATTAGTTTACACCCTTTCATAGTGATTTTTTACTAATCATCTTATTATAACATAGTAAGTATGACGAAAACAATATGCAATTCATATATAAAATCAGTGCTAAAATTAGTTAATATTACTACTTGAAATGTTAAAGCGGAAACGCGACCGCCTTTTGGTACAGATTTTTCAGAATATTTATTAAATCTGTCAGCGCGGCTCTGTTGTCATTCTTGTGGGTACAGAGTACACAGGAAAAGCTTTCTTCGCAGTCAAACGGTATCCACATAAACTGACCGCTGTGATCGTTCAGAAAACCAGGCGCAAGACAAATTCTCTGCCTGCGGCGATGTTAGTGCAGGTTGTATCATGGTTAGCGCTGTTAAAATACTTGATTTTTCCTGTGCTTATTAACCTGTGTTGAACGGCTTTCAACGCTGGTGGAGAACCGCCTCCGACCATAAGAGTCCTTCCGTAAAGGTCGCTTTCGGTAATGAGATTTTTTTGAGCGAGCGGATCGTCCCTGGTTGTTATAAGATAGATTCCGCTTTCAAAAAGCTCGTGTACCTTTATGTTAGGTATTTGTTTTGTATTTTCTTTTAGCGCGAATACAATATCCGTTTCGTTTTTAAAAAAGCCTTCAATACTGTTTTCGTAACGGAACTGGGGAGTGATCTGTACATCGGGATGCAGCTTTGCGAACTGACGCATTGCTTCGGGCAGAAAATAAACCGCCTGTCTTACCATCATACAAATAGAAATATCGTCATTGTATTGACTGCTGAAATTCTGCCCCTGTTCAATCGCGCGTTTCAGTTCTTCGCGCATATTAGTAAGGAAACTGACAAACTGCGCTCCCGCGGGCGTAAGCACAGCGCCTTTACCACTGCGCTCAAATACAGAAAAACCAATTTCTTCCTCCAACAGCCTTATCTGATACGAGAACGTCGGCTGGCTGACAAAAAGGTTTTCGGCGGCTCGGCTGAAATTCAGCGTCCGCGCTAATTCTATACAATAATCAATTTGCTTTGTCGTCATAAATCCACCTTACTTTGCTATTTAATAATTAAATTAATTATACACTATTTCAATTGGACTTTGCAATAGTTTAATGATATAATTTAAGCAGAAAATATGAACGGAGGATATTATTATGGCAAAAACACTGATTGCTTATTTTTCAAGAGCGGATGAAAACTATTTCGGCGGCGCTATGCGTTATGTTAAGGTCGGCAACACTGAAATAGTATGTGATACTATTAAAGAAATGATTGAAGCCGATAGCTTCAAAATCAAGATGAAGGAGCCGTACTCGCCTGTCTATATGACGTGCATTGACGAAGCGAAGAAGGATTTACGTAATAACGCGCGTCCTGAGCTGGAATCTTATCCCGAGAGCATAGACTCTTATGATACAATTATTCTCGCTTATCCTAATTACTGGGGTACGATGCCGATGGCTGTCTTTACATTTTTGGAACGCTATGATTTCAGCGGAAAAACAATACTTCCGCTTTGTACCAATGAAGGCAGCGGAATGGGTAAAAGCGAGCGTGATATCGAAAAACTTGCTAACGGCGCTGTCGTAAAAAACGGGCTTCCGATAACAGGAAGTAATGCCAACGGTTGTAAAAACAGCGTAAAGCGTTGGCTGTCCGAAAACGGTCTTATATAAAAAGAAACTGGAAGCTTAAAAGCTTCAACATATTAAAGTTCTAAGGAGGAACACTATGGATAATTTATCATTAAACAACGGATTAAAATGTCCCGTCACAGGAATCGGAACCTACTTGCTTGCGCCTGCCGACGCGGAAAACAGCGTTAAAGAGGCTCTGAAAATGGGATGTCGTCTGATTGATACGGCTAATGTTTATGTAAACGAGCGCGCTGTCGGACGTGGTATGAAGGACAGCGACGTTAAACGTGAGGAAATCTTTCTTTCCACAAAGCTCTGGCCGACCGAGTATGAAAAACCGAACGCGGTTGATGAAACCTTAGAGCGTTTAGGGGTAGATTATGTAGACCTGCTTTATATCCATCAGCCGGCGGGAAATTGGCTTATGGGCTACCGTCAGCTTGAAAAGGCGTATAAAGAGGGTAAAGCTAAAGCAATAGGTATTTCAAACTTCGAGGGTAAATACATCGAAGAATTACAGAACGAGTGGGAGATAGTACCGCAGTTTATTCAGGTTGAAGCGCATCCGTATTTTACGCAAAAGGAGCTTAGAAAAACTCTTGATAAATATGACATCCGTCTTATGAGCTGGTATCCGCTTGGTCATGGTGACAAGAGCCTTATGGAAGAGCCTGTCTTTATTGAGCTTGGCAAAAAGTACGGCAAAACACCTGCTCAGGTGATTCTGCGTTGGCATACACAAATGGGATTTGTCGTTATACCGGGCAGTAAAAATGTTGACCACATTAAAGATAATTTAGACATTCTCGATTTTAATTTGACAGATAACGAGATGACTGAAATCTCAAAGCTTGACAACGGTAAGCGCTATTATCATCGTACCGACGAGCAGTTGGAACAATTTGCCGTTTGGAGCCCTGAGTACGAAAAAGCGTAATTAAGTATATTTTATTACTTGCAATAATTGTTAATCAAAACCACCCGTTGAACG
>DEFK01000007.1:21099-53858 GCA_002350765.1 Ruminococcaceae bacterium UBA2854 | reverse complement strand
GCTTAGTGCGACAGCCCCTTTAACTCTTTATTAATCTCTTTCGTCGCCGAAGTAGAACACCGCTACCGTGCCGGGACCTGTGTGGGAAGCTATTATCGTTCCGATGTCGAAAATCTGAACCTCGCCGTCAAGCTTCTTAAAGCGCTGTTCGATAGCTCTCTTAGTATCCATCGCGTCCCCGATAGTGTTAGAGTGACAGATAAATACCTTTCCGCTGTAATCCAATCCGTCAACAGCGTGCTTCTCCATTTTATTCGTAATGTACGCGATAGCGTTGCGCTTACCGCGAACCTTATCGTAAGCTACGATTTTTCCCGCGGCGTCAAGTCGGAGAATCGGGCAAATATTAAGTATAGCGGCTACGGTCGCCGTCGCGCCTGACATACGTCCGCTCTTGCGGAAATATTTAAGGTCGGTTGAGAAAAACTGGTGGTGAATTCTGTGACGCGCCTGATCGAGCCAATCGGCAATTTCGTCAATAGTTCTTCCCTCGTCGCGTAAGTCGGCAGCCGAGTCAACGAGCAGTCCGTAACCCGAAGAACTGCAAAGCGAGTCTATAACATACAGCTTGCGATCGGGGAACTTTTCCCTGAGCTTTTCAGCGGCGGCGTTAGCGCCCTGGATAGATTTAGTCATACCCGAGCCGAAAACAATGTGTAACACATCTCCTTTTTCTAAAAGCTCGGTAAAGAAATCAATATATTGAAATTCGTTAATCTGGGAGGTAGAAGGAATTTCGGTTTCAAGTAACTTGTAAAAATTCGGTAATGCCTCGGGGTCGCGGCCCATATCGTCTGTGTATTCTTTTCCTCCCGCCGTATAGGAGTAAAACAAAACAGGGATATCGCGCGCGCTTATTCTCGAATAAGGCATATCGACAGTAGATTCACATGATAAAATAAAATCGCTCATTTTTTTATCCGCCTCTCAAATATAATAAAGTCATTATATCATATAATTCTGAACTTGTATACAACTTTTTAAATATGAATAATATTTGTTTCACTGTACCGTTTATAGTACACCTAATCCTTTATAATAAAAGTAAAGGATTAGGAGGGTTTATTATGAAAAACAGGGATAGATTTTTAAATAATATGGTATACGAGGATGGTTTCGAGAATAAAAAACCGCCCGTAAAAGGAAAGAAGAACTATCGTAAGGCTTCGCCTAAAAGAGCTTCCGCGTCAGGCTGCGCTTCCGTATTGTTTATGATAACCGTGGTTATCGGAATGATAGTGGTGGTCAGCGCAATGTTGTCGGCTTGCGGTAAGGAGAGCAGCTCGTACTATAAGCTCGAACAGCCCTACAGCCATATGACCGCGACGGAGTTAAAATGAAATACATATTTACATAAAGCGATTTTTAGTGTATTATTAAGTTACTATACTAAAGAAGGCTTTGATATGACAAATAATATAGTACGAAAACATATTATTTTTAAAGGCTGGGTTCAGGGCGTGGGATTCCGTTACCGCGCGAGCAACGCGGCTGAGCTGTACGGGGTATCGGGCTGGGTGAAAAATGAGTTCGACGGTTCCGTTTCTATGGAAATCCAGGGCACACATCAGCAGATACTCGACGTTATTACAGCTATAAAACGGGGAAGCTATATCCGTATAGAGGATATGGATATGAAAACTACCTCGGTTATTCCCGATGAGCGGGGATTTAGGGTAAAGTATTAATACTATCTATTTTACGGCGGTTAATCCGCCGTTTTTCTTGCGTAAATTTAGCGCGGTTGGCGGTATCGTCCGCGGGAATATCCGCGTACCGTGTATTTTTAATATAGTAACGACGGTAATTATAAAGCCGTTTTCTAAAATATTAGTACGATTATAGGGTAAAATAATTTCATAGAAAAAATTAATTTCTATAAAACCTATTGACATAGTAGGTTATTTAGTGTATAATATCAAAAAATTCAAGGAGAACGAAATGAACATATACGCTGACAACGCGGCGACGACTAAAATGAGCGAAACCGCGATTAATACAATGGTAGATTGTATGAAAAATATATACGGTAATCCGTCCAGCCTTTATATGCTCGGACAAAAAGCTAAGGAAAAGCTTGAGGAGTGCCGTCTCGAGGTCGCGCGAATGCTTAACGCCCACCCGGGAGAAATTTATTTCACCTCGGGAGGAAGCGAAGCTGATAACCAGGCTTTGCTTTCAGCGGCGCAACTCGGAAAAAGAAACGGTAAAAACCATATTATTTCCACAGCGTTCGAGCACCACGCTATACTTCATACACTTAATAAGCTTGAAAAAGAGGGCTTCGAGATTACGCTCCTGCCCGTTCACTCGAGCGGAATAGTTGACGTTGATGAACTAAAAGACGCTATTAGAGAAGATACCTGTCTTGTTACGGTTATGACTGCTAATAACGAAATCGGTACAATCCAGCCTATTGCCGAAATCGGCGAGGTCTGTAGAAGCCGAAAGGTTCTTTTCCATACCGACGCGGTTCAGGCGGTCGGACATATTCCGATTGATGTTGAAAAAATGAATATAGATATGCTTTCCGCTTCGGCGCATAAATTCCACGGTCCCAAGGGCGTAGGCTTTTTGTATGTTAAAAAGGGAGTCCGCCTTACGAATCTTATCGAGGGTGGCGCCCAGGAAAAGGGTAAGCGCGCGGGTACCGAAAATGTCGCGGGAATCGCCTCGATGACTGCGGCGCTGAAGGAGTCCATAGCGAATATGGAGAAAGATAAAGCGCGTCTGACACCGATTCGTGATTATATTATTGACGGGCTGTCTGAAATCCCCCACAGCGCCTTAAACGGCGATCGTGAAAAGCGAATGTACGGCAATATAAATTTCAGCTTCGAGGGAATCGAGGGAGAATCGCTTCTTATATTGCTCGACCAAAAAGGGATAAGCGCCTCCTCGGGAAGCGCCTGTACCTCGGGCTCGCTCGATCCGAGCCACGTGCTTCTCGCGATAGGCAGAATCCACGACGTAGCCCACGGCTCGCTGAGATTAAGCCTCGGCGCCGACGCTACAATGGAAGAAGCCGACTATATTATAAAGTCTACAAAAGAAGTAGTGGAGTATCTAAGAGGCTTCTCGCCCGTATGGCGTGACTTAATGACAGGTAAAAAGGAATTTATTTTAAAATAACAGGAGATAATTATGGCTTTATACAGTGACAAAGTAATGGACCATTTTCTGAATCCCAGAAACGTAGGCGTTATTGAGGACGCCGACGGTGTCGGAGAAGTCGGAAACGCTAAATGCGGCGACATTATGAAAATGTACCTTAAAATAGATAACGACGTTATAGAGGACGTCAAATTTGAAACCTTCGGCTGCGCGAGCGCGATTGCATCGAGCTCGATGGCGACCGAAATGATTAAAGGAAAGCCTGTTGAAGAAGCGTTAAAGCTTACCAACAAGGCGGTAGCCGAGGCGCTGGACGGATTGCCCGATTATAAAATGCACTGCTCCGTTCTCGCCCAGGAGGCTATAGAAGAAGCAATAAACAATTATAAAAAAGGAGAAAAACAATGAGTAATTATAAATTTGAAACAAAACAACTTCATATAGGACAGGAACAGCCCGATCCGGCTACGGATTCAAGAGCTGTACCGATTTACCAGACCACATCTTATGTGTTCAGAAACAGTCAGCACGCCGCGGATCGTTTCGGACTTGCTGACGCGGGAAATATCTACGGACGTCTTACAAATTCTACACAGGATGTTCTCGAAAAAAGAATCGCCGCCTTAGAGGGCGGAAGCGCTGCGCTTGCGCTCGCTTCGGGAGCCGCGGCTATTACCTATACTATAGAAGCGCTTGCAGCGAACGGCGGTCATATAGTAGCCCAGAAAACTATCTACGGCGGAAGCTATAACCTGCTTTCCCATACATTACCCCAGTACGGAATTGAAACAACCTTCGTTGACGCTCATAATTTAGAGGAGCTCGAGGGTGCTATTAAGGAAAATACCCGAGCGATTTATCTTGAAACCCTCGGTAATCCGAACAGCGATATCCCCGATATCGACGCCATAGCGGAAATTGCTCATAAGCACGGACTTCCGCTTGTTATCGACAACACCTTCGGAACTCCCTACCTTATTAGACCGATTGAGCACGGCGCTGATATCGTGGTGCATTCCGCGACAAAGTTTATCGGCGGCCACGGTACAACTCTCGGCGGAATTATCGTTGAGTCGGGTAAGTTTAACTGGAAAGAGAGCGGCAAGTTCCCGAATATCGCCGAGCCTAATCCGAGCTACCACGGCGTATCGTTCTATGACGCGGTAGGGGAAGCGGCTTTCGTTACATATATAAGAGCGATTCTGCTCCGTGATACAGGCGCGGCGATCTCTCCGTTTAACGCGTTTCTCTTATTACAGGGCGTTGAAACATTATCGCTCCGACTCGAAAGACACGCCGAGAATACAAAGAAGGTTGTAAAATTCTTAAGCAATCATCCGCAGGTGGAAAAGGTAAACCACCCGTCCTTATCGAAGCATCCCGACCATAAGCTGTATAAAAAGTATTTTAAAGACGGCGGCGCGTCTATCTTTACGTTCGAGATAAAGGGCGGTAAGGAAGAAGCGTGGAAGTTTATAGACGGGCTCGAGATATTCTCTCTGCTCGCTAATGTAGCGGACGTCAAGAGCCTTGTAATTCATCCCGCTTCAACAACCCATTCCCAGCTTAATACCGACGAGCTCGAAAGCCAGGGAATCTACGAGAATACAATCCGCCTGTCTATCGGCACGGAGCATATCGACGATATTATCGCGGATCTGGAAAAGGGCTTTGAAGCCGCAAAAGCGTAACTGTAGAAAACGATTATAAAAAAATCTCCGCTTTCGGGCGGGGATTTTTAATTTTTTACGTTATAGAAAACCGCTTTATTTGAACACGCCGTTGAAGAAGCCTTTCGAAAAGATTAAACGCTTCCAAAGGCGTGATTGGGAGCGGCGGCTCGCCGCTTTTTAAAAAATTTTTAAAAAAATATAAAATAACAGAATTTTGTTGTACTTTTGTTGTACTCCGTTTGATATACTTGTGTCAACAAAGAGAGAGAAAAACAAAAACCTCTCAAAACTTTTTAATCTGAAGGAGATAATGAAAATGAAAAACACAATGAAAACAAAATTCGCGGCGGTAACAATGTCAACACTTATGATAGCTTCAACTATAACAGCAGTATCAGCTTTATCGGCGTCAGCCGCTACAGAAACAGTTAAGGGCGACGGCGAAGCTACTAAAATCGTAAGCATGGTAAACCAAGAAGCTAATCCCGTAGTTGAAAAGACAACAAAACTCAACGCTCCCGCTAAGGCTTACTACTTCAAGGCTACAGGTAAGACAGACAAGGGCTACGATTGGACATATAAGACCGATAAGGATATCGTAAAGGTAAAGTGCAAGTACGATTTTAACGAGCACAAGTACACATTCAAGCTTACAGGCACAGCCAAGGGTAAAGCGAATTTCACTCTTATGTATAAGAAAACCCAGACTAAATGGGTTAAGGTTCCGATGAAGATTACTGTAGACGCTCAGAAAAACATCATTAGAACAGCATAATATTTAGAAGATAATTATAGACTAAGGGCGCGGCGAAAGCCGCGCTTTTCGTCGCGCTGTAATAATGTGACATATTGTGAATATAAAAGATTATTTTCTTTACTTTATTAGTGTTTTTTATTATAATGAAAAAAGAAGTTTTGAAAGGAGAAATTAGTGTGAAAGTTCACACTAATTATTATTTGTGTTGTCCGCTCAGTTTGTCCCTTCGGGACAACGAGCGATGACTGAATTCCCATTTACGCCTTATCCGCCCACGGTAAGGTTGTAAATAACTTTAATGACTATTTGTGGGCGGAAAGGCTATGGTAATTAGATGAAAAAGTTAATTTCCGTATTATTAGCGGTATTGATGATTATATCAATCTGCTCAACAATAAGTTTCAGCGCCGAGGAGGAAAAACCCGTTATTTCCTTTAATACCGAAAAGGCGCTTTATGTTCACGCTGTAGCTGAGTCCGAGGACACCGAAGCGTGGAGCGAATGGCAGTGCGTCCACGACGAGGATTACGGCGAAAGAAACAGAAGCGAAAAATATTTCTTCCTGCCGTCGTCCGCGGACAGCGAAAAGGTTGATATTTATAACGCCTTTTCCGAAGCGGTTACTGTAAACGGAGTTGAAATCGCTTCAGGTAAAATTGCTTCGGTAAGCTATGAGGAAAATAAAGCTTACGAGGTAAAAGCCGAAAGCTCAACCTATACGCTAAGGTTTATAAAATCGGGAGCGGAAGCCGCGATTTACGCCAATAACAGCGACGCCGACGGCAAGGGCACGGATTTATTCGCTTATTTAAGCTCGGATAAAAGCTATTCGGCAAAAGCTTCGGGAGCCGTAGTTACTCCCGACGGTAAAATTGATAACACAGAGATTAAGAAAATAAAGGGCAGAGGTAACACTACCTGGATCAAGTCGAAGAAGCCGTTTAACATTACCTACGATAAAAAGGTAAGTATAGCTGGAATGGATTCGTCCAAAAAGTATTCTTTGCTCGCGAATTACCAGGATGACTCTCTCTCGAGAAACCGTTTCCTCTATGACCTTTCCGACGCGGTAGGTATGCCTTACGCTTCCGACTCGCGCTATGTTGATTTCTATATAAACGGCTATTACTGGGGCTCTTACCAGTTGACCGAGAAAATCGAAGCGGGAAAAAGCTCGCTCGTTAAAGATTTCGAGGAAGAGGATTATCTCGATAAAGAAGGAAATGTAAAAGAAGATTTCCCGTTCTTGTGCGAGGTTGACGCGGGAGCGACTGACGGTGAGGATTACTACGTTAAGCTTTCGGGCGGTCTGAAAATAACTATTAAAGCCCCCGAGCTTTCTTCGGAGGATAAAGGCTACAACGAGGTTAAAGAGTACGTAAAAAAGAAATTCGACTCTTTCTATAACGCTACGAGAACAAGAACAGCCGACCTCACTCCTTACGCTGATGTAGATTCTTTAGCGAAAATCTATCTTATAAACGAGCTCGGAAAGAACTGGGACGCGGGCGTATCGAGCCTGTTTTTTACATATAAGCAGGACGACGACGGAAAATATAAATTCTACGCTTCTCCCGTATGGGATTATGACAACTCCCTCGGAAACGCTGTCGGAATTGCAAACGAGCTGAAAAGTATAAAGGTTTACGACTACGAGGAATATACAGGCTGGTGGTGTAAGTATAAGGGCCTTAGCTCGGGCACAAAAACATCCTCCAATATTATGAACAGATTTGCCCAGAACACGCCTATCCTAAACCGCGCTAAGACAATCTGGAACGAAAAGTTTATCCCCGCGATAAATCACTTTACGGGCAATAAGCTTGACGAGGAGATTGATAAGGATTTCTATACAGCCGATAATTACTACAGCCTAGTTGAGAAAACCGCCGAGATGAACTATACGAGCGGCTGGCTGCTCAATACGGGCAATTGGATTGCCGACCATTCTTCGCTTACAAAGGCGGCGTTCGATAAGGAAACCAATACTTATTCCGTTAATAAATATCCTTCTTCGTATACTCAGGACTTTAAGGGAATGTACGATTACGCGCGTGACTGGATGGTAAGCCGCGCGGCTTGGATGTCTAAGCAGATGGCTGACGGTACAGTTACCGATAAGACGGTGAATAACAGCGATGACGCTCCTCCCCAGGCTGAGCCTAAGCTTTCGAGCTCGTCGGCGTCTTTAAAGGCAGGAGCTCAAAAGACTATAAAGGTAATCGACGGCTCCGCTAAGAGCTGGACTAGTTCTGATTCCAAGGTTGCTAAGGTGAAGAGCGGAAAAGTTACCGCCCTTAAAAAGGGTACGGCTACAGTCACCGCGACATTAACAAACGGTAAAAAGCTTTCCTGTAAGGTAAAAGTTACCACTTCTCCGAAGCTTAGCAAAAAGAGCATAACGGTTAAGTTAAAGAAAACCAAGAAAATAAAAATCACAGGTAAAGCTAAGGGCGTTAATAATAAGTATAAGAATACAAAAATCGCTAAGGTTAAGTCTAAAAAGTCCGCTAAGAGCTTGAAGATTAAAGGACTGAAAAAGGGCAAAACCACATTGAAAATCACGGTAAACGGCGTTAAGCTTAAACTAAAAGTTAAAGTAAAATAGCATTTTTTTCGCGGCGGGCAGCCTGAAAACGGCTGCCCGCCGTTTTTGTATATTGTATATAAAAAGCTCTGTTTAAAATTGGTGATTACCACAAAATAACGAATGAGGAAAAATTTTCACAAAAATTACCGAAAAGTTGAGATTTCTTTATATTATATTTCCTTAAAATAATTCCGAAAAAGAAAAAAGAATGAAACTTGTATGTTATAATTTGTATAAAGAATAATATGGGTTTCTATCCGAAAGCCATAGAGGAGGTAAGAACTTTGAATTTTCTTGCAAAAAATGGTAATTTTTTGAAAACCAGAGTACTTCCTATGCTTTTAGTAGTAATGTTAGTTGCTGCTACTCTTACCGTAGCATTCACCGTAACAGGTGTTGACGCCGCGGAAAGCACAGATTTCGAAGTACCTATCGGAAAAAAAGCTCAGTCACAGGCTAGCGACGCTTTCTGGGTTGACGCTACTTATTTTGACTACCTTTCCGACACAGAGCTTAGAAGCGGCTGGCTCAGCCCCAACCAGGCTGGTACAGGCTTTAACGGCGCTGACGACGACTGGTATCCCTTTAAGCAGTTTAACCGTAAGGCTAGCGCTGACGCGCAAACACTTTCGCATCCGCTTTATTTAGGTAACTACTGTGATAACCACGACGCTTATCCTTTCCACCTTGACAATCAGGGTAATATTACAGGTCGTGAAACTCACAACGGTTCTATTACTCAGAACGATAAGACAGGAATGAATTTAAACTATCTTACAGAAGGCTTAAATAATTTCCATTATCTTGAAAATGACTCTAACGCTTTATCGGATTATCATACAGCGGTACAGGGTATCGCCGCTTCATCTCTCGATAACGGCAGCATTAAATATGCCGACGGACAGAAGATGATTTATTTCGACACCGATAAGCTCGGCGACAGCGCTAAGACAATAAAATCCCAGTTCCCCTTCCGCTCCAGCAAAAACGGAAAAGTAACTACTTATTCTTTCGACTCCGAGGGAGCTAAGGATAACGTATTCTTCGAGTGGGACGGAACTACTCCGAAGGCTGTAAACTACGGCCAGGGTACAACCTACGGCGTAAAGGACGGTCTCGGCTACTTTATGAGCGACGAGCAGTCAGGTTACGGTATCTATCCGTTTAACAACTCCGCTGAAACAAAAGGCGGCAGAGGCGGAAACGATAACCTCGACCACGGCTTCGGTATTAAAATGGATATGGACTTTAAGGTTCCCGAGAACGGTCTTCTCGAGGACGGCTCGCCCGTTAAGTTTACTTACACAGGCGACGATGACCTTTGGGTATATATCTCTAAGCGTGACGGCTCTGATTCTCAGCTCGTGCTTGACCTCGGCGGTAACCATAAAAAAGCAACAGGTACCATCGACTTCAGCACTATGAAGGCTACAGCCGATAACGCGGCTAATGTTGCCGATACAAACAACAGCAAAGACCTTTATATCTACGACTCAAAGGGCTGGGGCGCCGGACAGAAAGTCTACGCATGGGGCAGCGGAGTCGGCGGACAGTGGTTCGACGTTCAGAAGTGCGGTGACTACCCCGTTGCTAAGGGCGAAGGCGGCGCTAAGGTTGATGTATATAAGGTATCCTCTGACGCTATTGGCTCCGAAGGCGCTAAGCTTACTGATTGTTCCTACTTTACAGTAACTAAGGCTAAGGAAAGCTGGGACGATACACCTAAGTATAACGGAACTGAAAATGCCGAGATTGAGAATACAGCTGACCGTACAGGAAGCTCAACAGCTGGTACAGACGCTAAGGCGGGTATTATCACCGAGCGTTTAAATAAAATGACTTATAACGATAACGCCGCGTATAACCTCGGCGGTGACGTTATTCCTCAGGTTGAGGGTTCTACAAAAACTACTAACTTCGGCTTTACTCCGAAGAACAGAGCTGAGTACGAAACTCTCGATCCGGGCGAAGTTTACCATATGACTATCTTCTATATGGAGAGAGGCTTAATCGAGTCTAACTGCAGTATGGCGTTTACAATGACTCCCGCGCAGAACGAGCTCGAGGTTACTAACAAGGTTGAAATCGAGGGAGTAAACCCTGCCGAAAGCTTTAAAGAAGATGTAAATAAGGTTATTAAGGAAGAAAACTTCCACTATGACGTAACTGACGGCGACAAGCCCTTAGACGCTGACCTTAAGGACGGCGGAAGAACAGGCGATAAATTCAACAATAAATATCCCACAGGCGCTAAAATAGACGTTGACGAAACTCCCGATAATACTATCTATACATATAAGACAGACTGGAAGGTAGTTGATTTAGCGGACAACGACAACGTTGTAGCTAAGAGCGGCGACGGCGTTGATTCCAAAAAGACGGATAAATTCGACTTTGTTAATAAGAACAGCGCTAACGATCCCGCGAAGATGAGAGTTGATTACCATAACGTAGCTCAGTGCGCTCCGCTCGAGATTAGCAAGAGCATTATTGACGCTAACGAATCAGCTTCCAACGATACTGACGACTTTACCTTTACAATGAAGGTAGACGTTAAGGGCGGTACAGATTATAAGGCTTATCCGCTTTCATATTCCGTAGATCCGACAAGCGCTTCTACAATGAGCGACAGCGGTGAGTTCACATTCAACTCTGCCGATACAGTAACAGTAATGGGACTTCCCGTAGGTTCTACATACCAGATCACAGAGACAGATAAGGCAGGCTATACTGCTAAGGAGAACACAATTACAGGTAAGGTTAAGGCTGTTAACGCAGGCTCTACTGATAAAAATACCGCGGCGTTCGTTAATAAGCAGGATCCCACCGAGCCTCCTACAACAGTTCCTCCGACAGAGCCTCCTACAACAGCGCCTCCTACAACGGAGCCTGAATCAACAGAGCCTCCCACAACGGAGCCTCCTACAACCGAGCCTCCTACAACAGAACCTCCTACAACAGAGCCTCCCACAACGGAGCCTCCTACAACAGTTCCTCCGACAGAGCCTCCTACAACACAGCCCGCTACTGAAGAGGTAATTAACGAGAATACAACAGAACCTGCTCCTTCAATCAACAAGAAGATTGTAGATTCTAAGTACACAGATCTCTATAGCACAGCCGCTATGGAAGAGAACGTTACATTCCAGCTCAAGTCCAGAATTACAGGCACAACCGAGAGAAAGCTCAAGGGCTATACAATCGTTGATACAATGAGCGAAGGCTTTACATTCGGTAAGATTAAGTCCGTTACACTCGACGGCGACAAAGAGCTTACATCTTCACAGTACAAGGTTAAGATGACCGACGAGGGCTTTGACGTAGATATCGCTCAGTCCGTACTCGATAAGGACGCATTCTACGGTTATAAGAACGTAATCGTTAAATATACAGCGAAACTTAACAAGGACGCTGTAGTCGGCGCTGACGGTAACCCGAACAGCGACTCCTTAAGGTGGGTAGACGCTGACGGCGAATCTCACGAAAAGGAAGGCAACGAGGTTGTTGTTTATACATTCCAGATTGACGTAAATAAGGTTGACTCTAAGACAGACGATCCGCTTAAGGGCGCTAAGTTCGCTGTTTACGCGAGCGAGTCCGACGCTAAGAACGGCAAGAACGCTCTCTTTACGGCGAAATCCGACGAGGACGGTTTAGCTTCGTTCGTAGGTCTTGACAAGGGTACATACTACGTTAAGGAAACCGCGACAATCAAGGGCTATAACCTGAATACTAAGGTTTATACAGTAAATATTAAACCTAAGTTCTCTGACGGTGTGCTCGAGTCTCCCGACGACGGAATCGTTTCCGTAACTATTAAGAATACTCCCTCCGCGCTTCCCAAGACAGGTGTAGCGGCGTCTGTATCATTCACAGGTATCGGAGCTATTCTTATCGCGGGCGCGTTTATAATCTTCCTTATCGCGTTAAGAAAAAAGAGCTATTCTAAGCTCAGCCACTAATAATAAATAATGTTTCGGCTCAGACTTAGGTTTGAGCCGAAATTTGCTTTTAAGAAATTGTATTATAAAATAAACGGAGGTGGACGATTTGAAAAAGGCGCTTATAATAATAGCTTCGCTGATGCTTATAGCGGGGCTTGTGCTGTTGCTTTTTGAACCTGTTTCCACTTCCGTAAACAATTATACCGCTAATAAGATAGCGGACGAATTTGACGAGATTGTAAGAGAAGCTAATAAACCCGTGAAGAAAAGTAAGTCGGGCTCGAACTCGGAGAATAACTCCGATTATTCATACTCATCATCCTCCTCACAGCAGATTACAAGACCGACTAAGGAACAGCTCGACAAGCTCCTGAAGGCAAGTAAAAAATATAACGAGGGTATCTTCTCTAACCAGGGCACGGTAAATACAAGCGACTATACCTCATCCGCTATAAACCTGAAAAAATACGGTATTTATAATAATACCTACGGGTATATTTCCGTTCCCGCTATCGGAATGAGGCTGCCGATTTATCTCGGCGTAAATGAATCCGCCCTTAGCTACGGCGCGGCTCATTTGTGCAATACCTCTCTGCCGATTAAAGGGAAAAACGTAAACTGTGTTTTGGCGAGCCATTCGGGTTTCAGAGGAAGGGTTCTGTTCGATAATATCAAGAACCTAAGCGTCGGTAACACCGTAAGCGTCCGCAATTATTGGGGAACGATAAATTATAAGGTTATTAAAAAGCATACCGTAAAGCCTAATAACACTAACGATATTTATATCCGTCCGTCGCGTCAGCTCCTGACGCTGGTAACTTGCGTGTCCGCGGGCGGGGATAAGTTTAACAGATGTATCGTAGTCTGTGAAAAAACGTAAAAGGAATAAAATAACGCTTTAAAAATTCAGAAATATATGATATACTGAATATATTAAGAGTATTTAAGTGATATTTGAGGAAAGCTGCTATGTTTAGAAGAATACAGGCGGTTGATGATAAAGTAGTAGATAACATTATCAAATACCGCTCGCCGTTAAAAAACAGAATAATGATAGCCGCTTCCACCGCGGGTAACGGCGGTATGATATGGTTCGCTATATGTATGCCGTTCCTGATTTACGCGCCGTGGAGAGTAACGGGCGTAAATATTATATTCGCCCTGGCGTTTACCCAAACTATATGCGAGCTTATCCTAAAGCATATTGTACGTCGTGAGCGGCCTGTATGGAAGCTTGCCGACGAAGAACAGCTTGTACATAGACCTAAGTACTACTCCTTCCCGTCAGGTCATACCTCCGCGTCCTTCTGTGTTGTAGCGGTGGCGCTTTTCAGGTGTCAACCGATAACGATACTTATTGTGTTAGTGTGCGCGGTTATGATTGCGACATCGAGAGTTTATCTTAGGGTACACTATCTGTCCGATGTTTTGGTCGGTATGGTTCTCGGGCTATTATGCGGCGCGGCTTCCGTGTCTATGTTTAATCATTTTGCGCAGGCGTTTATTTAAAATATACCGAATAATATAGAAAATCAGGGCAGAAATGTCCTGGTTTTTTTCTTTGCGGAATAATAATTGTTAACTTTTTTGTTTTATTTTTCTTTATTGTGATTGACACGGCAATATTACTAGCTGTAATATAAAAATCCGTAAAATTTTCTTAAAAGAATATTGTGGAAAACTTTGCGGAGAATGTGGAAAGAGGAAAAAATATAAAAATATCGCTCTTAAATACTATATTAAGATATGGTTGTTAACATTTTCAACAGAGTTTTCCCCAATTTTGTTGAACAAAAAGAACAATACAAATAGTATATTTCTCTTAAAAAATTAATAAAAACGTCTTTAATTCCTAAACGAAATTAACAGTTAAAATAATGTAATTATTTCATTTTACAGCGCGGTTTTTCATATATATTCAGGGGAGGGCTATATGAAAAAATCTCTTTTCAACGCTATGGAAATCGCGGGTATTGTTATATGTATGGCGGGCGTAAGTATTCTTAGGAATGTTTATGTCCTCTCGGGCGGAAGTACGGCGGGCGTACTATTCGGTTCGGTGAATACGAGTATATGGGAACAGCTAAAGCCGATTATACTTTGCTATATTCTTTACGGGATAACGGAGCTTATGTGCGTATCGCCGTGTTTTCGCCAATTTGTATGCGCGAAGGCTATAGGGCTTTATATATCGCTGTTTATCTTTATACTGCTGATACGGATTATTCCCGCGGATTATATTCCGCCCGTAACTTTCGTGTCGCTCATATGCGGTTTTATTACGTCTAAATATATAACGCTATGGGAAAAGAGCATTTCCCATTTTTTCGCGGCGGCGTGTTTTATGCTGCTTTTAATATTTATAATGTATTTCTCGTTCAGCGCTTTTCCTCCGAGAATGGACTTATTTCTCGATAAGGAGAGCGGTATGTACGGTATTATTCCCGAGCATATTGACATTGGCGCGGAAGCTTTATCTATCCGCGATTAGATCTAATAGATAAACATATCCTTATATAATGTGGCAGAAGCGCTGTTATATAAAAAACTTGACGAGGATATTTAATATAATTCTTAATGGAAATTATCGAACGGGCGAAATTTGTTATACTATAAATTGGTGTATTATGAACCATAAAGTATAAGGACGTAAGATATGGAAGATATGAACAGAAAAGACGATATTATTGTCGGACGAAATCCCGTCAGCGAGGCACTTCGCGGAGGACGCGAAATTGACCGAATCCTCGTCAGCAAAGGCGAGAAAAACGGCGCTGTCGTCGGAATACTCGCTAAGGCGAAGAAAAAGAATATTCCAATCAAGGAAGTCGATCCCCGAAAGCTCGACTATACCTCGGGCCACGCTAACCACCAGGGAATTATAGCTTTCGCCGCCGTAAAGGAGTACGCTTCGGTAGACGATATATTCGAGCTCGCCGAAAGCAGGGGAGAGAAGCCTTTTATCGTTGTTTTGGACGAGATAGAGGATCCCCATAATTTAGGCGCGATAATCCGTACCGCGGAATGTACGGGCGTACACGGGATCATTATTCCGAAACGCAGAAGCGTAGGGCTTAGCTTCGCTGTATCGAAAGCGTCCGCGGGAGCTGTAGAATATGTTCCCGTAGCCAGAGTTACTAATATCAGCAATACGATTGAGGAGTTGAAAAAACGCGGTGTATGGGTGTACGGCGCCGATATGAACGGCGAGAATTATACCGACTGCGATTTCAGCGGAGCGACGGCGCTCGTTATCGGAAACGAGGGGAAGGGTATAAGCCGTCTTGTACGCGAGAAATGCGACGCTATCGTATCGCTTCCGATGAAGGGGAAGATTAAATCCCTTAACGCTTCGGTAGCCGCGGGGGTGCTTATGTACGCGGTTGCCGCTAAAAAGGATTGATTAGATGAGAAATAAAAAACAGAATTCCGATGCGGTGAATACATCGGATAGCCAAAAAATAAATATTTCCGCCGAAGCTCCCGCGGAGAACGAAAAGGAGTTCCGTTTAGAGCAGATACTCGCGGAAACAAGATATATCTCCGAGCGTGACGCGATGAGAAAAGCCGCCGAAAAATACGGCGCGCGTCCCGAAATGGACGAGATTTTCAGCACGGCTGATAAAAAAATCCGTCTTACCAATAATAACCCGCTCGATATCGACAAGGCGCCGTCCGAGGATGACGAGAATACCATACAAGGCGAGAAGAATGTTACCACAATGCAGGCTCAGCTTATGATGGATTCCGAGGACGAGGATAAGATAATTAATCTTACTCCCGAAATCCCCGAGGGCGCTCAGGTCGCCGAGGACGTTATCGAGGACAGTCCTGTATTTTCGGAGGTCGATCCCGAAATCGGAACGGTATTCGGAGCGGATGACGATTCTCTCGAGATTTTAAGGGACAAGCCCTCGGATAAAAACAGGGTAGAGGGTAATTACGAGAAAAAATTCGGAATAAAGAAGCCTTCTCCCGACGCTAAGACCGTTGAGTCAAAGGTTCCCGTATATAAAAAGGATGATGAAACCGAGAAGCTCCACGTTAAGGCGGGAAGATTCTCCGAGGTCGTAAGGGGAGAGTACGAGCAGTATCTCCGTTCCAAGAACCCCTCTATATCCCAGGTTATAAAAAAGGAAATGGCTAAGGTCGAAAACGTTCCCGTGGAGACCGATACCCGTACTAAAAAGGAAAAGCTCCTTTCGGCTGTTGTCGGTATATTCTCTAACGATAATTCCGACGATTCCGATTTACCCGTTGACCAGGTTGTTACCGTTGAAGACTATACGGGTGAAGAGGATACGAAAAGTATTTTCTACGAGCTTAATCTAAATATAAAGAAGCTGTTTGTAAGAAGTACCTTTATGGGAATACTGACGTTAGTACAGTTAATAATAACCGTTATCGTCGGATTATTCCCCGACGGTGTATTAAAAGCTGTTCCCGCGGCACCCGCGCTGTATACGATAATAAACCTGCTTATAACGGGCTCGGTAATTTTTGTAAACCGAATTACAATTTACTCGGGACTTACTCCGCTGGTAAAGCTGAGAGGTAATTCCGACACGGCTTTAGCCGTCGCGTCGATAGGAATGGGCGTGCAGAGTATTGTATCATTGTTCAGGATTGTCGGGTTAAGTACATTTGAAATCCAGTTTTATTCAATTATCGTTTCCCTCGGATTCTTATGCAACTGTATCGGAAAGCTGATGATGGTGCTCAGGGTTAAGGATAACTTTAAGTTTATCGTAAGCGATACTCCGAGCCACGCGGTAAAGATATATACCAACGAGGAAATAGCGAGAAAGATGATGAGCGGAACGGTTTATGACCGCCCGATTATTACCTATCATCACAAAACTAAATTCCTCTCGAACTTCTTAAAGATTTCCTATTCTCCCGACCCGAGCGAGGATTTAGCGGGAAAAATCGCTCCCGTTACCGCGATTTGTTCCCTCGTAGTCGCTGTTATGTACGGTGTAATAAGAGCGTCGTTTACGGGAGCTGTGGATACCTTAGCGGTGATGACCTCCGTAAGTATCCCGATTTGTACGTTGCTTGCGGTTAATCTGCCGATGCGTATGCTCTGTAAAAAGCTCAACCGCGCGGGCGCTATGATATCGGGCTATCCGTCCGTTAAGCAGTTCTGCGATACAAACGCCGTTATGATAAACGCCACCGACCTTTTCCCCGAGGGTACGGTTAAGCTCGACGGAATAAAAACCTTCGCTAACCATAGAACCGACGAAAGCGTGCTCGCCGCCGCGGCAATTCTCAGGGAAGCGGGAAGTCCGATGGCTACCGTATTTAACCGCGGTCTGCTGAATAAGGAACAAAACGACGCTTTACCCGAGGTTGAAACCGTGCTTTACGAGGACGGTATGGGTTTAGTCGGACGTGTTAACGGCGAGAGAGTTCTTATCGGAAACCGAACTCTTATGCACAAATACAACATAAATACTCCCTCCGAGGATTACGAGGAGAAGTATATTATAGAGGGTAGAAGGATAACCTACCTTGCCCAGCAGGGTGAGCTGATTTCGATGTTCGTAACAACATATACTCCCGATCCCGAAATTATCGCCGCGCTTCAGAAGGGCGAGCAGAGCGGACTAAGCTACCTTGTACGTACTACCGACTGCAATATTACCGCCGAGCGTCTCGCCGAGGATTTCTCGATTTATTCGCGCAGTGTAAAAATCCTGCCAACGGGTCTCGGCAACGTATGTAAAGAAGCTCAGTCGCAGGTTGAGGAGAAGTCGAGAGCTTATCTCGGTACAAGAGGCAAGATTGTTTCTATGATATACGGCGTCGCGGGCTGTATGAATATTAAGGGCAATATCTCGCTCGCAATCGTTATCCAGCTTATCGCGCTGATTTTAGGGCTTCTGCTCGTAGCGACCTTGTGCCTGTACGCGGGTAACGCGGTTGTCGGTACGATTCAGATTCTGGTTTATTCTGTATTCTGGTCACTCGCGGCGTTACTGTCGCCGCTTGTACAGAGGACTTAAAGGAGGAAAAACTATGTTAATAGCGCCGTCTTTACTATCGTGCGATTTCTCGCGCTTCGGCGAGGAGATAAAGCGAATGGACGAAGCGGGAGCGGATTATATGCACCTCGACGTTATGGACGGGCATTTTGTGCCGAATATAACGTTCGGAGCTCCTGTTATAAAGTTTGTCAGGAAGTTTACCGATAAGGTTTTCGACGTCCATCTTATGATAAGCGAACCGTTTAAATATATTGACGATTTCTGTGACGCGGGAGCGGATTTAATCACGTTCCATATCGAGAGCGACAGCGATCCGCTCGAAACGATTAATAAAATCAAGAGCAGAAATGTAAAAGCGGGCTTGGTGGTTAAGCCGAAAACCGATATCGAGAGCGTGTTCCCGTATCTTGATAAGCTCGATATGGTGCTTATTATGACGGTTGAGCCGGGCTTTGGCGGACAGAGCTTTATGGCGGATATGTTGCCTAAGGCGGAAAAGCTGAAAGCCGAGATAAATAAAAGAAACCTCGATGTATTAATCGAGGCTGACGGCGGAATCGGTATAAATAATATTGCCGACTGCGCTAAAGCGGGCGTTGACGTAGCCGTAGCGGGTACGGCGGTATTTAAAGCCGAGGATCCTAAGGCTACAATCGCGAAGCTTAAAAATTGTGACTGAAAAAGACGTCGGGATTAAACCCGACGTCTTAATTATTTATTAGGTTATACACATACCGCTCTTTTGAGCAAATCAACTTTATTAGCGAGAATAGTTCTTTCTCTATCCTTTAGCTTAGGATTCTTAGAAATGTTTGATAACGCGTTTCTGAAAGCGTCCTCCATAATGAACACAATGTATTTTATATCCTCGTCGCTGTTTAGTCTTAACTTGGAGCGATTGATATAGTTCGAGAGCTTGTTCCAGAAATTGTACTTGCGGAAGCGGTAAAACATATACTCGGAAATCAGCTCGCTGTTCTGGTTGTTTCTATCGGTGAAAACAACAATATCCTTATAGCTGCTGTCCTCCTTGAACATTACGTCGAATATAACTAACGGTATCTCGAAAATATCGCCGTTGTAGAGTACAAGCTGTTCTTTAATATATTCGCTCATCTTATTCATCATATCGTCCGCCATAAGCTCAACTAAATCGAGCTTATCGTCGAAATACTGGTAAAAGCTGCCGCGCGAAATACCCGCGTTTTTTATAACGCTGTTTATGGTAATTTTTTTCTTACTGCCCTTGCGGAACTCTTTTCTTGTAACGTCGATAATCTTTTCACGCTTTTCGGGCGGAAGATTGTAGAATGTGCGTTTAATCATAATTTAACCTCCGTTACTTTATTACTGATTTAATCAGCTTTTAGATTATTATATCCCTATTTTTTTTATTGTCAACAGTTTACACCTAAAATTCATCTAACGTTCACACAAAATATCGCCGAACTTTCTTTAAGCTTTCATATAGCTGTCACATTAGGGGTTTATTATATAACCACAGTAAAGAAATTACTGATTAACACACGACAACATCTTTTTAAAAACTTTTTCATAAATTTCCTTCCTATAGCAAAATGGCTCCCTATCGGGAGCCTTTGCTGTTTATATTCTAAAATCCTTACCTGTTATTAAATAATGTATAGAAACGTTAAAGTATTCAGATAGTTTAACCAGCATTTCCAAATTAGGACAGCGTTGACCATTCTCGTAATACGAAATTGCTTCGCGACTTATGTTTAAATCCATAGCAACCTTAAGCTGGCTATAACCCTTTTTCTTTCTAATAGTGTAAAGACCTATCATTTTCATATAAAATATTCCCGGAATTCTTCAAATGTTCTTGACACTATTGTAACAATCTGTTACTATAATTATGTAACAGATTGTTACAAATTAAAAAAGGAGATGATTATAATTGGCAAATAACGAAAAAAGCGCAGCTTTAGGTGCCGGGGGAGCAATTATAGGAATCATCGGTGGAATATTGTGTTTCGTCGGTAAACATATGGATAGGGATCTAGAGAGACAGTTTTCATCTGTCTGGAATACTGGATCGAGAGATGAAACGGGAGATATTTTTTTCTTTATCGGTGTAGCTTTAGTTATTATCGGTGTATTGATGATAGTGGTAAATATTTTTCAGTATTATCAACCATCAACCAGTGCTGACAATAGTACAAATCAAAATTCAGATGAAATAGTATCAGACTTTTGGGATTGCCCTAAGTGTGGAGCAATAAATTCTAAATATAGAAGATTTTGTGACTGTGGTGAAAGTAAACCAGTAGATAACAAAAAAACAATTATAAACAATGATATTGAAAATAGTTGGCGCTGTTATAAATGTGGAAAAGTTAATCTTAATTATGTAGGTACTTGCGGTTGTGGGGTAACAAAAGAAGAGAATAATAAAAGGAATTTATTTTCGGAAGAAAGTGAAATAGTTGTGTGTCCTATATGTGCTGCACGAGTTGAGTTTGGCATGTTTACGTGTCCAAATTGTAATCAACGTATAGATTGGTCAAAAATTGCAAGTGAAAAAACTAAAGAAGTAATAAATGTACAACATAAAACAAATGAAGAACAAAGAAAGAATTTCTGCACAAAATGTGGAGCAAAACTGGTTGTGGGAAATAGCTTTTGCGGTTCATGCGGAGTTAAGATAGAATAGGTGTTTTTTAAAATGAAGTTTGTAAAAAATTATTTGTTAGGAGTTATAGGCTTTGTAGTAACAGCTGTAGGAGTGTATTTATGCTTTTACAGCAACGAACTTAAAATAGACTATTCGCGTCAGTTGATTTAGCTAATTGAAAAGGGCGAAAAGGACTACAGTAGTGAGATAGCGTTATATTTAGGTTTAGTTTTATTTGTTATCGGGATTGTACTAATGTTAATTAATTTTGGCAGATATTGGAACGCAAATATAGCAACTGAACCTAATGTCGTTGATTGATTTTTCGTATATTCACAGTCGTAAAAATAATTTAACAATGAAAGGATAAACAATTAAGTTAGATAAATTTAGAGATTTTGGGTCTATAGGAATAGTTATGCTCATTCTTGGTGGAGTTTCCGTATATGTTGGTTGTATAAGAAACGCGAGACTTTTGGTGGATTCTATGAGTAAAACTTACCCAAACGCAGGCGCGGTATATATTTTATGTGGTATTATAGCGTTGGCGATATCGGCAATACTAATATTCTTATCAATAAGTGATTATATTAAAAGAAATCCGGATTCCATTGTAGGGATAAAAAAATACGTATTCGGTATAATAGGAGTTATTGTAGGTATAACCGGTGGAGTATTGTGCTTTATTGGTAATCATATGAATAATGACACCGAAAGGCAACTAAAAGCTTATCTCTCAGAAGGCAACAAAGACGCAACAGGCGATTTGCTGTTCTACGGCGGAATTGGATTAGTTATTATCGCTGTTCTACTAATACTAATTAATATTTTCCAATATTACACTTTAAATAAAAACAAGAATTGAACATTTTTACAAAAACCGCTGACTCACAGGGATCTGAGTCAGCGGCTTTTTAAAAAAATATTCACACATTAAATCTGAACAATACGACGTCGCCGTCGTTCATAACGTAGTCTTTACCCTCGCTGCGGTAAAGACCTTTTTCTTTTGCCGCGGCGATTGAACCGCATTCCATTAAGTCCTTAAAGCTTACGACCTCGGCTCTGATAAATCCGCGTTCGAAATCGGTGTGGATTTTACCCGCCGCCTGCGGAGCTTTTGTACCTTTTTTAATAGTCCACGCTCTTACCTCGGGCTTGCCCGCGGTGAGGTAGCTTATAAGTCCTAAGAGTGAATAACATTCTTTAATAAGACGGTCAAGTCCGCTTTCCTCCAAGCCTAAATCGGAGAGGAACATCTCCTTTTCTTCCTTATCCATATCGACGATTTCCGCTTCGATCTCGGCGCAAATCGGAAGCACGCCCGCGTTTTCTTCCTTAGCGACTTCCCTTACCGTTTCGAGGAACTTGTTGCCCTCTATACCGTTAGAGAAATCCTCGTCGCTCATATTCGCGGCGTAGATAATCGGCTTAGTCGTAAGCAGAGCGACCTCCGAAATAATCTTCTTTTCCTCGTCGTCCATTTCTACAGAACGCGCGGACTTACCCGCGTTAAGCGCCTCTAAAACTCGCTCAAATAAATCGAGGTCAACCTGATACTTTTTATCGCCCTTGATAAGCTTCTTTGTCTTTTCGATTCTGCGCTCGAGCATCTCAACGTCCGAGAGGATAAGCTCGAGGTTAATCGTTTCGATATCACGCTTCGGGTCGATACTGCCGTCTACGTGGACGATATCCGTGTTCTCAAAACAGCGTACAACGTGTACAATCGCGTCGCATTCTCTGATATTAGCGAGGAATTTATTGCCTAAGCCCTCGCCCTTGGACGCGCCCTTAACGAGTCCCGCGATATCTACGAACTCAATCATAGCGGGCGTGTATTTTTCGGGGTCATACATCTCGGCTAATTTGTCAAGACGTTTATCGGGAACGGCTACAACGCCGACATTCGGCTCAATCGTGCAGAAAGGATAGTTAGCCGACTGCGCTCCCGCGTTAGTAATTGCGTTAAAAAGCGTACTTTTTCCGACATTCGGAAGTCCGACAATACCTAATTTCATATATAATCAATCTCCTTATTTTTCAACTTTATAGATTATATCATACTATTTTTAAAATCTCAACTAAAACTTACCCGTAATAAGATATAGCGCGCCGACGATAATCGGCTGATGAACGAGGTAGATTATAAGCGTGTGCCGCCCTGTAAACGCGAGCGGTTTAATATGGGTTCGCGCTAACGCTTCGGGAAGATTTTTAACATATCGTCCAAGAATCGTTCCGATTAAAAACATAAATATCCACGGAAGTATCGGACAATAATCCGAGGAATAAAAGTCCTCGCTGTAAAAACCAATGGGAGCGGTTAGGTTTGTTTGGTACAAAATCTCGGGGAGCTTATAGCTCCAGATCCCCTCTATACCTAAATATCCCCTGTGAACATTATAAGTGAGTATAAAAAGAATCGAAAAGAGTATTATCCCGAAAACCGCGGGATTTTTATTTATCTGATTTTTAAGCAGCCCGAAAACAATATTCATAACCGCGAGGAAATGCAGTATTCCGAACCATATAATCTGGCTCGGCATAAAAAACCACAGTATAATTGTAATCGCCGCCGAAATTACCGCCAGCTTTAATCCGCGTACTATATTATTTCGGCTCAGCTGAAATGATATTCCCGATATTAATATGAACATCGCGGGTAAAATCGGCTGCCATATCCTCATAACGGAAAACGGTTTAAGCGACCAATCCACGTGATAAATCATTGCCAGCGTATAGAAAAGGTGATATATTACTACAAGAATTATCAGCGCGCCGCGGAATTCATCTATAATATTAATTCTCTTTTGGTTATTCAAGTTAATTCTCCTTGCGGTATTATCCAAAAATTGCTATAATATATTCTATCATATTTTTATTCCCGTAACAAGAAAGGATTTTTTTATGCTGAATATTGGCGATAGTCTTGAGATAAAAGAAAGAGTTAACGAAGAAATGCTCGCGGTAACGGTCGGAAGCGGTGAGCTCGAGGTGCTCGCTACACCGAGCGTAATCGCGCTTATGGAGAACGCCGCGTCTAATCTCGCTAAGAGCGGACTTAGCGAGGAGTATACCACCGTCGGAACTATGATTAATATAGAACACATCAGCCCGACGCCTTTGGGAGCAAAGATAAAAGCCGAGGCTGTCCTGAAAGAAAGCGACGGACGGATTTTTAAATTCGACGTAATCGCGTACGACGAAAAGGGCGTTATCGCTAAGGGTGAGCATACCCGCGTAAGCGTGAACGCCGAAAAATTCCAGAAAAAGGCGGATGAAAAGTTCAGTGAAGTATAAATATATTCTGTTCGATTTAGACGGTACGCTCTCGGCGAGTGCCGAGGGAATCCGCTACAGCCTCGAAAAAACCTGCGAGGCTGTCGGCGTTGAGGGCGTGGACTTTTCCGATTATACAAAGTATATCGGGCCTCCGCTTGTCAGCACATTTAAAAATATCTGCAAATTTCCCGACGAAATTTTCGATAAGGCGTACGATATCTATATGCGCCATTACGCCGAAAAGGGTATTTTTATGAATAAGCCTTACGACGGTATAGAGGAAACGCTTGTAAAGCTCAGGGAAAAAGGTTTTAAGCTCGCGGTATGTTCCTCTAAACTGGAAGAAAATTCCGAAAAGGTTGTCGATATTATCGGGCTGACGAAATACTTCGACGCGGTTTGCGGTTCTAACCGCGACAGTACCCGTAAGGATAAAAAGGATTTAATCCCTTACGCCGTGGAAAGATTGGGCGGTACTCTTGATAAGGCGGTTATGATAGGCGATACATATTTTGACGCTAAGGGTGCCGAGCTCTGCGGCGTGGATTATATAGCCTGCGCTTATGGCTACGGCGATATGGCGAAAATGCTCGAATATCCGCATATCGCGGTCGCGGAAAACCCGATTGACATTCTAAATATACTGACCTCTTCTTAAATAAGGTTGTACAGCATATAATCTACAGGGTGATTATATGCCGATAATCTATTTTAATAAAAAACATTTTGGAAAAATTGCCGCGATAGCCATATGCGCCGTGCTCCTGACGGGAATATGCTTTTTTATCGGGAGCGGACGTAATGCCGTTTCGGCAGGTTCCGCTACGAATGACGAGGTCGGAAGATTCTTTACCGAGGTAAATGACACACATTCTATCGTTGAGTTCTTTAAGCAATTCAATATAGATGTTAAGCCCGAAAGCGAGATAAAAGACGAAATTATCGTTCCCGAAAAGTTCAATATTACGTATAAGTATTATAATACCCTGCAAAAACAGGCGGGCTTTAACCTCGAAAGGTTTAAGGGAGTTAAAGCCGAACGCTCCGTATTTACTATGAAAAAGGGCGGAAAGGTTACTATACTTATATATAAAGGAAAAGTTATCGCGGGACATATTGAAAGCGGTATATACGGCGAAACCTACAGACCGCTTACAGGTGAATGTAAAAATGGAAAGACTGGATAAAATCCTCGTTTCGCAGGGAATAGGCTCCCGCCGCGAGGTGCAAAAGCTTATAAAAAAGAAAGCGGTCGTTGTTGACGGAGCGGTTATTGTTAAGCCAGAGTTTAAAATCGACCCCGAAAACTGTGAAATAAAGGTAAACGGACAAGCTCTCGACTTTAAAAAGCATATCTATATTATGATGAATAAGCCCGCGGGTGTGCTCTCGGCTACCGAGGACAGCTCCCAAAAGACCGTTTTAGACCTTTTACCCGATGAGCTAAAGCGTAAAGGGCTCTTTCCCGTAGGCAGGCTCGATAAGGATACCGAGGGACTTCTTATTATCAGCGACGACGGCGAGTTCGCGCACAAGCTCCTTTCTCCGAAAAACCATATATATAAAAGATACTACGTTGAGCTTGACGGCGACCTTAGCGAGGATATGATAAAAAACTTCAAAAACGGTATAAAGCTAAAGGACGGAACCGAATTTCTCCCCGCGAAACTCGAAATCGCGGACAAGCGTAAGGCGTATGTAGAGATTTGCGAGGGTAAATTTCACCAGGTCAAAAAAATGTTTTTAACGCAGAATTTAAAGGTTTTATACCTGAAAAGGGTAAAAATGGGCGGTTTGGAGCTAGATGGCAATTTACACAGAGGAAATGCCCGAGAAATGACAAAAACTGAAAAATCTGTAATTTTTATCGGCAAATAGCACAAAAATTGCTTATCGGTTTTGACATCGTACCCGTTTTATATAAAAACAAGCTCAAAACTTTGGTTATTTTACAAATGGTAAATTATAGATATTAGTGTTAGAATATATATGTTGAAAAATTATTTCATTAACATTGGAGGAATAATGTATGGCAAATGTAAGTTTAAGACATGTGTATAAAATCTATGACGGCGATGTTACTGCTGTTTCTGATTTTAACCTTGAAATTGATGATAAAGAGTTTATCATCTTAGTTGGCCCTTCGGGTTGTGGTAAATCTACAACGCTTCGTATGATCGCCGGTCTTGAGGATATCTCCAAGGGCGAGCTTTATATCGGCGACAAGCTTTGTAATGACGTTACACCTAAGGACAGAGATATCGCGATGGTATTCCAGAACTACGCGCTCTATCCTCATATGTCTGTATATGACAATATGGCGTTCGGACTTAAGCTCAGAAAGATGCCTAAGGAAGAAATTAAGACCCGCGTTGAAGAAGCGGCTCGTATCCTCGGTATTGAGCAGTATCTCGACAGAAAGCCGAAGGCTCTCTCGGGCGGACAGAGACAGCGTGTTGCTTTAGGCCGTGCTATCGTTCGTGATCCTAAGGTATTCTTACTTGACGAGCCTCTCTCGAACCTTGACGCTAAGCTCCGTGCCCAGATGCGTACAGAGATATCTAAGCTCTACCAGAGACTCGGTACAACATTTATCTATGTAACTCATGACCAGACTGAGGCTATGACAATGGGTACTCGTATCGTTGTTATGAAAGATGGTTTCATCCAGCAGGTTGATACTCCTCAGAATCTTTATGATAAGCCTTGTAACGAATTCGTAGCAGGATTTATCGGTTCACCTCAGATGAACTTTATCGACGCTACAGTTTCCAAGGGCGCTAAGGGCGTTGCTCTTAAGTTCGATAAGTACGAGATTCCTGTTCCCGCTGAAAAGGCAAACGCTTTAGAGGGCTATATAGGCAAAGACGTTGTTCTCGGAATCCGTCCCGAGCACGTTCACGACGAACCCGAATTCCTCGAGAAGGTTGACGCTGATACAGTTATTACCGCTAACGTTGACGTTACCGAGCTTATGGGCGCTGAGATTTATCTCTATCTCAATATCAACGGTACTCCTGTAACCGCAAGAGTTGACCCCGCTTCGAAGGCTAAGCCGGGCGATAACATCAAGGTTGCTTTTGACCTTAGAAAGATTCACGTATTCGATAAGGAAACAGAGCAGACTATCACTAACTAAGAATTATACTCAAGTCAAACTTGAAAATTTGATATTGGAAATCAATCCTTTTAAACGTACGCTCCCAGCTGGGAGCGTTCGTTTTTGTAAAGAAAAATGCGGAATGTTCGCTGAACATTCCGCATTAAATATTTGAATTTTACCTCTTAACTCTAATCCTTAGAGGCATGCCGCGCCGATAATACCCGCGTCGTTGCCGAGAGTAGCCGCGCAGATTATAGTCTGCTTATCGTTATATTTAGTAATTCTTTCAGCCTCAACAATCGCTCTTACGGGATTTAAGAGGTTGTCGCCCTGTTTGCTGACTCCGCCGCCTATGCAGAGTACGTCGGGCTGGAAGATGTTAATAACATTAACGATACCGCAAGCGAGGTAGCTTACGTAATTGTCGATAACTTCCTTGCCTGTCGAGTCGCCCGCGAGCATAGCGTCCCACGGAGTTTTGCCTGTTACATTATTCATATCGCCGTCAACCGCGTCGAGCATATATGAGAACTCCGCTTTCTCGTTAACGATAGCTTCTTTGGTCTGGTTGATAAGAGCCGTAGCCGAAGCGTAAGCTTCCCAGCATCCGTGGCGTCCGCAGCCGCATTTTTTACCGTCCTTAACAATAACCATATGTCCGAGCTCCGCGCCTGCGAAGTTGGATCCGCTGTAGATTTTGCCGTCGATAATAATTCCGCCGCCTACACCCGTGCCGAGCGTAATCGCAACCGCGTTTTTACAGCCTTTTGCCGAGCCCGCGAGGAACTCGCCGAGAGCCGCCGCGTTAGCGTCGTTTTCAATTTTTACGTATTTATGGAGACGTTCCTCCATCATCTTGCTGACTTCCCAGTTTTTAAAGAAAAGGTTCGGAGAAGTTTCTACAATTCTCAATTCGGGGTTAACCGCTCCGGGAACTCCGATTCCGATATACGCGATATCGTCCATCGTAAGCTTCGCCTTTTTAACAGCTTTTTTAACTACATCCGCCATCGAGTCGCATACATCAGCTTCGGGACGGGGTATAGCCGTCTTACATTCTGCTTTCGCGATAATACTGTATTCAGATTTTCTTGTGTCATGACGAACAACGCCCGCAACGATATTTGTGCCGCCGAGGTCAATACCCACTCTGTATTCTACCATTGGAAGAGCCTCCTTTATATATAATAAGTATACCATATCTATTATATCAGCCGAAAGCCGAAAAGTCTATATATAATCTAAGATTTTCTGAAGAAAAAATTAAAAATCGCAAATCAGTAAAAACGAGTATAAACGAGCAAAACGCCGTATTTAAGAGATTGTGTTTTCTAAATTAAAAAACTTGCGAAAAACTATTGACAACGCGGGTTTTGGTTGTTATAATAGTCAAGCACTAAAAAAGTAAAAGACTAGGAGGAAACGCTATGTCAACTTATATGGCAAAAAAGAGCGAAATCGAACGCAAATGGTTCGTAATCGACGCAGCGGGCAAGCCGCTCGGTCGTGTCGCTGCACAGGCAGCTACTCTTTTAAGAGGTAAGCATAAGCCTGTATTTACTCCCCACGTAGACTGTGGAGATCACGTAATTATCATCAATTGTAAGGACGCCGTTTTAACAGGTAACAAGCTCACTCAGAAGAAGTGGCAGCGTCACACAGGTTATATCGGACACCTTAAGGAAACACGTTACGATACACTTATGGCAACTCGTCCCACAAAGGCTATGGAGCTCGCCGTTAAGGGTATGCTTCCGTCAAATACTATCGGCAGAAGCGCTTTTCTGAGACTTCGTCTCTTCGAGGGCGCTGAACACAACCACCAGGCTCAGAAGCCTGAGGCTGTAGAAGCATAAGAAGGAGGCAGAGAATTATGTACGATAAGACACCTTATTTTTACGGTACAGGAAGAAGAAAATCTTCCGTAGCACGTGTAAGACTTTATCAGGGTACAGGTAAAGTTACTATCAACGACAGAGATATCGACGATTATTTCGGTCTTGAGACATTAAAGCTCATCGTTCGTCAGCCTCTCGAGCTTACAGAAACAGGCGAGAAGTTTGACGTAGTATGTCGTGTAAACGGCGGCGGTGTTACAGGCCAGGCGGGCGCTATCCGCCACGGTATTTCCCGCGCGCTTCTCCAGTACGACAGCGAGGCTCTTCGTCCCGCCCTTAAGAAGGCAGGCTTCCTCACTCGTGACCCGAGAATGAAGGAAAGAAAGAAATACGGTCTCAAAGGAGCCCGTCGCGCGCCTCAGTTCTCAAAGAGATAATCTTTGTGCTTCTCAGCACGCTTCAAGGCTACTGTTTACAGGGTTTTTGGAGTATTCAGACGGTTTGAGATGTGCTTAAATGTGTTAGATAAGCAACAAGCAAGTAACACATAAGTAACAACAGTTCTCAACCTAAATAAGCAATCAAAAGAGATGTTTTTCTAAGTTCAGAAAGACATCTCTTTTTGCTTTGCCCGAAAATCGCTATGTTTCGGTCGGGCTAAAGACGTTTCCGTTACATCTATCTTTCTTCTCGAATTGAATGCAACGTCACGTTGCTGCTTAAATCTTATTGATTGCATTGATTAGCACCTCAACGTCTAAATGTGTGTACACTCTTTCGGTCATCGTCATAGCGCCCGAGTGTCCAACAATCTTTTTAATTGTGGTTTGGTCAACCTGTGCTTCCGCCAGCATTGAGATACAAGTGTGTCTTGTGCAATGCGGCGTATGATCCATATTCAGATTGACCATTAGCGGCGTAAAATAACTATCGTAGTAATTGCGGTAATCAAACTTGTTTCCGTTTTCGGTATGGAGCAAGTATTCGCTTTCGCCGTCGTTGTACCAGTTCGTAAAGAACGGCAGTACCTTGTCGGCAATCGGTACTCGTCTGATTCCGTTTTCTGTTTTACTGAGCTTGACATCAAAATACTGTTCGTTCAGGTTTACGTCCTCTCGCTTGAGATTCAGCATTTCAGAAATCCTCACACCCGAATAGATCAGCATAAGGACGATCTGATAATACTTGTCGTCCGACGATTTCCATAAGCGGTCGATTTCTGCTTTGGTGAACTTTTCCCGATCCCTTTTGTTCGGATTGCGGTCTTTATGCTTTACAATGTCCACATATTCGGAGTAGTCCTTATTGCACAGCTCATTTTTCATTGCGTATTCATAGAGCTGATTCAAAAGCACTTTCAGCTTCCTCAGTGTGGGATAGTTCTTTCCGCAGGTGTCCACGACGTTTTGCAGCTCTGCAAGCTTGATTTCCTTGAATACCTTGTCGTAAAGCGGATCACAGACTTTATATGAAGCCTTATAGCCCTTTACGTTGGATTCCGATACCGTCGGAAACTTCTCAGCAGACCAGCGCTCATACACTTCCTTGAATGTGATCTTGGAAGCAGATACGTCAAAGGGATTGTTGTTGTAGTCAGCCAGCATTTGCAGCGCCTCCGATTTGGTGGCTGCATAGCCTATGACCACATAGTCCTGAACCTTTTTGTCTGTCTTTTCATCAATGTGCCAGCCGATAGTTTTTCTGACCATATAGGGTTTTCTACGCCTACCCGATAGCTTTGTGACGCCGCCGTAACCATTTGGCAACCTCACTCTCCAAAACCTCCTTGTTTTAGTAATATTTATGATAAGAGCTTATTGCTCAGTATCATCATTGTTTTTCTTTTGCTCTTCTACTCGTCTCATATATATTTCGTTAAATTTTTTCATCCTAGTTGCATAATCCAATGTTTCATATTCTTTATCGGAAAGGAAATATTGACTATTGTGGGAGAGTTCCTTTTCTTCCCAAGCACGATACATTTCATAATCAATCCAGTATGTTTCCAAACCCTCCCGATTCGTTTTGAATTTGTTCATCATATTATAAAAATTGGGATTGCAGTCTGCCGCTTTAACATCAAATGTTAAAGAAACCTTTCTGATTGTTTCTGGTCCTTTAGTAAAGTCAATTTCAAACCTCAAATCTTTTTTGCGATCCAATTCAAAAAGATAAGCGTAAACATCTGCAAGGGTTTCCAATTTAATATGCGATGAATCATAGCCTATCAAGTAATTGATAGGCGTTTTTAATATCTGTGATATTTGCTCCAGTACAGAAATTGGCATATCTATTTCTCCGCTTTCATACTTCTGCACGGTGCGAAGTGATTTGCCTAAAAGATCTGCCAGTTCTGTTTGACTGATTTTTAAACGCTTACGTTGATCTGATATTCTTTCGCCAATTAAGGCATGTATATTACTCAAATTGTATCACCTCATTATTAACTATATCATAACCGTTGACGAAATTCAAGTGCGTTTACGAAATTTAAATACATAAAATTTCAAAATTGGTATTGACAAGTCGTATAAATACGCATATAATAAAAATACGAACTTTAAATTCGCAAAATCTAATGGAGGTGATAATATGGAGAGAAAGGTTTATATAGATTGTCCGAAGTTTACAGGTCGAAATGTTCCTGTTACTGAAATTGCCAGAGCCATCGGAAAAGATGCTCAGTATGTCCGTGTAGGCTTACAGCAGGGATTATTAAAATTCGGATACGCTATGAAGATTGAAAAGTCCAGCGAATATAACTATTACTGCCCGGACAAAAAGGTTTGGGAAGAAACAGGCTATTTTAGAGATGAAGATGGTTGAAAAATGGGAGGGAAAAACAATGGACAATAAATATGATCTTTGTGTTTTTGATGAATCATACTTACATACGGTCTCAATGACTGAGTTGTTTGACAGTAGTTACAAGAGCAAGCCGCCGATTATAGACGGTTTGCTCTACCGTGATACTTACCTTTTTGTTGGTGCACCAAAAATCGGCAAGAGTTTTTTAATGGCGCAAATTGCCTATCACATCAGCACAGGTACAAAGCTATGGGGTTTTGACGTGCGGAAAGGTAAGGTGCTGTATCTCGCTTTGGAGGATGATTATCCGAGATTGCAGAAACGCATTTATCGAATGTTCGGAACATCAGAGAACGAAAATCTTTTCTTTTCGGTAACAGCACATCAGCTTGGTAAGGGCTTGAATGAACAACTTGATGGTTTTCTGCAAAAATACCCTGATACTTCTCTTGTTATTATAGACACTTTGCAGAAGGTCAGAGAGGTAGGCGGTGAGAATTACAGCTATGCTAACGACTATCAGATTATCACGAAGCTAAAGAACTTTACGGATAGGCATAATATCTGTATGTTGATTGTTCATCATACACGCAAACAAACATCTGACGATAAGTTTGATATGATTTCAGGTACTAACGGCTTGCTTGGTGCTGCGGATGGTGCATTTATCCTTTCCAAAGATAAGCGCACGAGCAACAACGCCACACTTGAGGTATCTGGCAGGGATCAGCAAGACCAGCGTGTGTACTTGAAGAAGAATACGGAAACACTGGTGTGGGAACTTGACAAAATCGAAACCGAGCTTTGGAAAGCGCCGCCGGAGCCGTTGCTCGAGAGGATTGCCGAAAGGGTGACCGCCGATAATCCGCAATGGTGCGGTACACCGACGGAGCTGTGCGAGTATCTTGCCGTTGACATCAAGCCGAACGCTATCACACAAAAGCTGAATGTCAATGTCAACCGTCTGATGGACGAACACAAGATTGCCTACCACTACAAGCGCACTCACGAAGGGCGCA
>DEFK01000007.1:0-21065 GCA_002350765.1 Ruminococcaceae bacterium UBA2854 | reverse complement strand
GCGTGTCAAAGCGTGACGGCTGTGACAGCGATTGTGGGGTGTGTGAAACACCGACACAGCTGACACGGACTGACACGCACTAAAGTTTTTGCTGGGTGCAGGGTGCTTTTTTCAAAAAGCAATCCCTGCCCCTCGGAGAGCGCAAAACCTGCTCGCAGGTTGCATTTTTGATGGCTCTGCTGTCAAAAGTGCTTTTGCGTTACTCTTGACAAGAGTAACAGAACCTGAGTAAGCAACTCAGTAAAAAGATAGCTGAAAATAATTACAGATTTGAGGTAGATAAATGAAGAGAACGATCAGCGCAATGGTGGGTAAAGGCTCCGTCACGCACAACAGCCGCAGCTTTACAGCGGAGAATGTGGACAGCGAGCGCACCCACTTGAATATAGATTACTGCAACGAGCCAATCAAGAAAGTTTATCACGAACTGTTTGATGAAGCTCTGAAACAGTACAACGATAAACAGAAACGCAAGGACAGAAAGATTTCCGATTACTACAAGCATATCGAGTCCGGGAAACAGGAAAAATTATTCCACGAAATCATCTTCCAAATTGGCAACAAGGACGATATGTCAGCGACGGGAGAATACGCCGAGCTTGCGAGGACAGTCCTCGACAAATACTATCGGGGCTTCCAAGAGCGGAATCCTTACCTGAGAGTGTTCTCGGCTCACTTGCATATGGACGAAGCCACGCCGCATATTCATATAGACTTTGTACCGTTTACTACCGGAAGTAAACGCGGTTTAGAAACAAGGGTGTCTCTGAAACAGGCTATGATCAATATGGGGTTCAAAGGTCAGGGCAAGAGCGACAACGAACTGAACCGCTGGGTACTTTCCGAAAAGAAAGTCCTTGCTCAGATTATGGAGCAACACGGAATCGAGTGGGAACAAAAAGGTACTCACGAGCAGCACATGTCTGTCCTTGATTACAAAAAGCAGGAACGAGCTAAAGAAGTCGTTGAGCTTGAAGAACAAATAGAAGAAAAGAAGCTGGAGGTCAACGGCTTAAAAGAGACGGTCGACAAAATCAAGGAAACACAAATCTATCTTGATGATGTCGAACAGCAGCTTGATGAAAGTCCAAATTATCAACTTCCTGAGCCACAGGGCTTAATGTCGGCGAAGAGTTACAAGAAAAAGATTGTAGAACCATTAATAAATAGGTTGAAATCTCTCGTTAGAACTGTACTTGCCAAAAGCTATGAGGGTTGGGAGGATTATCATCGTATCAATAACGCAAATGCTCGGCTGCACAAGGAAAACAAGAACCTCAGGTTCCTAAACTCCAGACTTAAAGAAACAAATGAAACGCTGAGAGAGCAAAACAAAGCATATCAGTTTCTTCAAAGGACTTTCGGAAGAAAAACACTTGAAGATTTTATAATACAGGCAAGAGGCATAAAAAGGTCAAACCAGCGTGGTGAACGCTAAAATAATCATAGAAAGGTTGATGGAAAATGAAAAAAGAGATTTACAACGAACAGACAGGTATCAAATATCAGTTGCAGGGCGATTATTATTTGCCGTGCCTTACGCTCCCCGAACAGCCAAAGGTTAAAATCGGCGTTTGGGGTAAGAGGCATTTGCGGTATATCAAGCAACACCATAAAATCCGCTATATCAATCTGCTGACGAGCTGCGAGCTGACCGATTACCTCGTCGACATTGACAAGCAGGCGGAGGAACTCTTTTTTCGGGTAGTAAAACAACTTTCCGAAAAAGAAGGCATAACCGAACAGCTTAAAGCTGAAAATCAAATGCTGTGGGTGCAGAAAATGAACAATATCCGCAACCGAGCAACAGAGATTGTGAACACAGAGTTGATTTATACCTAATATCGTAGAGGACAACAGGTAGCAACACTTGTTGTCCTCAAATCATATATGTAACAGTTTTTTTATTTGACTTATATCGTATAAAACTATATAATTATTATGAGTATTTATATTCCAGTAGAGTTGTTTACTGATTATCATAACAAAGTCCGTTTTATAGGACAGCCGAAATGATATAATGATATTATCAGTTGTAAAGCTCTAATGATAATATGTTTGGGTGAGAGAAATGGCTGTTGCTGTTAAAACAAATGAATATAAGACATCATTGATTAACAACAGACGGTATTTAGGTAATAAGTATAAATTATTGCCTTTTATTACGAGAGTTGTCAATGATGAGTGCCCTGATATTGAAATGATTGCCGATATTTTTGCCGGAACAGGTGCGGTCTCTTCTGCATTTACAGATAAGGTTGTTATTACAAACGATTTAATGTATAGCAACTATATTTGTAATTATGCTTGGTTTAGTGCAGAGGAATATGATCCTCAAATCATCATAGATTGTGTCTTACGTTATAATTCCTTGAGTGATTTAGAAGATAACTATATGACCGACAATTTCTCAGATACATATTTTAGCAGGGATGATTGTGCAAAAATAGGCTACATAAGAGAAGATATTGAAAGCTTATATGCGTGTGGCAGTATCAATAAAAGAGAGCGAGCGATTTTGATTACCTCTCTTCTTTATGCTATGGATAAAATCGCTAACACTTGTGGTCATTATGACGCTTATAGAAAAGGCGTATTATTTTATAAAACACTTGAATTATATGTACCTTTAGCAGAGGTTCATAATAATGTTGATAATCAATGCTATAATACTGACGCTAACGAGTTAGTGAAGAATATAACTGCAGATTTAGTGTATATTGATCCACCATATAATTCCAGGCAATACTGTGACGCCTATCATCTATTAGAGAACGTTGCTCGTTGGGAAAAGCCTGAAGTGTTTGGCGTAGCGAAAAAGATGGATCGCAGCACTATGAAAAGCAAGTATTGTACACAATCGGCTACAGAAGCATTTGAACAACTAATAAAGGATATTAATGCAAAATATATTTTGCTTTCATACAACAATATGGCTGCAAAAGGTAATGACAGATCAAATGCGAAGATATCAGACGATGATATTCTGCGTATCTTGAAACAAAAGGGAGAAGTGAAAGTCTTTTCGGAGAGTTATAAGGCTTTTACAACGGGAAAATCAGATATTGACGATAATCAAGAAAGATTGTTTTTATGCAGATGTTTCAATTAATTGATACACAACTAATACAATCGCCGCTTAACTATACAGGCGGCAAATATAAGCTGCTCCCGCAAATCTTACCTCTTTTTCCGAAAGAGATAGATTGCTTTGTCGACCTATTCTGCGGCGGCTGCAATGTCGGCATTAACATAGATTCCAAAAGAGTAATTTACAATGATGTTGACGAGCATTTATTCTATCTTTTCAATACCTTTAAGAACCTTGATAAAGATGTTATTTTTGAGCTGATTTTTAAGATAATTAAGGACTACGATTTATCTCTTGTGTGTGAACACGGATATGATTATTATCATTGCGAGAGCGGCAAAGGTGTCGGTAGTTATAATAAAGAGCGGTTTTTGAAACTGCGTGACGATTTCAATCATCATAAACAAGAGGATTACTATTATTACCTTATGCTATATGTTCTGATTGTATATGCCTTTAATAATCAAATCCGATTTAACGCCAAAGGCGAATATAACTTGCCGGTAGGAAAAAGAGATTTCAACAAAAAAATGCAAAGCAAACTGTCTGACTTCATTGATAGATTACAGCTTCAAGATTGTCGTTTTACTTGTGTGAGCTTTACAGATTTTGATGTTTCTGCGTTGACCAATAGAGATTTTGTCTATTTGGATCCGCCCTATTTGATTACCTGCGCTACATATAATGAACAAGACGGTTGGAATGAAGATCACGAAAAAGACCTACTCCAATTTCTAGATTATCTTAACGGCAGAGGTATTCGATTTGCCCTATCAAATGTTCTACGGAGCAAAGGCAAAGAAAACCATATATTGATCGCTTGGCTTGATAAAAATAGGGATAAATTTACTGTTCATAGTCTAAATTACGGCTATTCAAATTCAAATTACCAGACCAAAGATAAACAAACTAAAAGCGAAGAAGTTTTGATTACAAATTACTGAGGGAAAAATTATGCCATACGAGATACCTTATAAGAGTTTTTGCTGGGCGTTAGGCACAACTAGCTTTAGAACCAAAAATTTTAATAAGAGCATTGAGGAACAGCTTGCGTTGCTTGATGAGTTCTGGTTGTTGCCAGAATATCAAGAAGTAAACTGGTTACGCAATAAAGAAACACAAACTCGTTATTATGATTTTATGAAAGATAAAGGGTTTGTTGTTGGAAGCGCAAAGAATAAGCCAAAGGATGCTCGTGAAAAGACCTCTGGCTTAGTTGATATTGGTATCATTGATGAGAATCGCAAACTAACCGAAGCAGGTAGAGCACTGTTAGAAATCAGTAAATCAAATGATTTTTCTTCGGATAACTTTTTCCAGGTCCCTAAAGATAGTTTCTTGTATCTGCGTCAGCTCCTAAAAACATATAACAATGTTGATAGCTCTCTTGTAAGACCATTAATTGTATTGCTCTATGTCCTTTCAAAAGTTGATTATTTATCATTAGATGAGTTCACTTATTTACTCCCCTTATGTACCAGTAATGAATATACTGAGCAGATAATTGAAGGTATTCAAGCTTGCCGGAATCATACAGCTTCATTTGATGGTATTATTATAAACAGATTGCTTGAAATGGACAACTATCAATCTGCACTTAACAAATTCTTGACAAACGAAGTTTCAGAAGAATTGTTTTGTGAAATAGGACTAAACCGAAAAAGCAGAAACTATGACAAGCCATATCTTCGTCTTTATGATGAGTTATATTCTGTTTACGTCAATCATGACAACTCTAGAATTCCGCTTATCTTCTCTGCAACTAAGAGTTTTAAGAATAAAAAGATAGGCAAGTTGTGGAGAAAGTATTTATTCAATACTTCTTCAAAAAAAGCCATTGAGAAGAATTCGGTTGCTTGTTTGAAGCATACTGCTTTTGCAGGTTTATCAACGGAATCAGAATACAAGACCGTTTTCTTTAAAACAATGCACTTGTTTAAGGCAAAGGCAACTTTATCCGATTACCTTGATTTGAACAGACGATACATCCGAACTACGGATATTATTCTGTTTGAGGACAGCATTATAAAGCTGGATATTATTCCAAAACACTTCTTTAATTCAGTTGCTGATGAGCTGCACAATTATGCCTACACAGCTTGTGACATATTGTTTGAAGATAGTGAGCTGGTTGAGATTGCCGATTGCCTTGTAATTAATGAGGATACTGTAATTGCAGGCGTTAATACTGAACTCGGTACAAATGTCGCTACAATAGGCGAAGCCAGAAATGTGCTGGAGGATAACCGCTATCGTAGATTACAGCATTTGATTGATACGAAGTTTACCGATGAAATCATTGTAACTCTACTCGAATATTTTGAAAGCAGAAACGACGCTGGAATAAAGAGTATGGTAACGGAAAACGCAGACATTCCGACTATCTTTGAATATGTGTTAGGTATTCTCTGGTATAAAATCAGCGAAAGACAGGGTAAGATTCTTGATTATATGAAATTGTCTCTTGACGCTGATCTCTTACCCAAAACACACGCTGCCGGTGGTGAAGCAGATATTGTATATGAATATCCCGAAACAGAGTATTATCCTGCACACACACTGCTCCTTGAAGCAACCTTAGCGGATAACACTAATCAAAGACGAATGGAAATGGAACCTGTTTCCAGACACTTGGGCAGACACCTTATCAGAACAGGTAATCTGAATTCCTATTGCGTTTTTGCAACGACATATCTTGATATAAATGTTATCGCAGATTTCAGAGGAAGAAAGAATATGCCATTCTACGACACACAGGATTATACTAAAAGTGTAGATGGGATGAAGATCGTTCCGTTACAAACATCAGAATTAATTACAGTTATTATGCTTGGGTTACACTATAATGAGTTATATAGAATATTTAATAATGCGTTTGATGCCGATAATCCTCCTCATCAGTGGTATGACTTAAATATTAAAAAACCATTAACAAGTAAAGAGTAAACTCGGCAACGAATAGAACGAAATACTTAAAAACCAATGGAATTTTATTAGCAAAAAGGATTAACTTTATGAATAAAAGAAATTTAAATATTTTTTCGTTTTTTTCGGGCGCGGGTTTTTTAGATCTTGGATTTGAAAAAGAGGGATTCCACATAGATTATGTAAATGAATTTAACGAATCTTTTTTAAATGCATATAAGTATTCACGTAAACAGATGAATATAAAAGAGCCTAAATTTGGTTACTTTTGTGGAGATATCAACGAGTTATTGCGTGGTAAGAAAAAAGTTCAGTTTTTACAAAATATGGCAAAATCTCGTCAAAACGGATTGGTTGGCTTTATTGGCGGACCTCCCTGTCCTGATTTTTCTGTTGCCGGGAAAAATAAAGGAATAACCGGACAAAACGGAAGACTTACAAGTACTTATAAAAGAATTATACTAACTTATGAACCGGATTTCTTTGTCTTTGAAAATGTAAAAGGGTTATGGGCTACAAAAAAACATCGTGAAGAATACAAAAAGCTTAAGAGGGCATTTTCAAGAAAAGGTTATGTATATACTGATAAACTTGTTAATTCATTGGAATATGGAGTACCCCAAGACAGGGAGCGAATAATACTTTTTGCTGTTAAAAGTAATCTTGTGAATGATGAAAAAAAAGAAGCCAGAAAAATACTAAAAGCCAATTTTAATTGGGGAAATAAATCCGAGTATTCTCTTGAAAGGGTAAAAGCAAACAAATGGCCGGATACATCTCCTTTTTCTGTTGATAGTTCTCTTGAAAAACCAAACTCAATCATTGAGAAGTTAACGGTTGAGTATTGGTTTCAAAAAAACGATGTATACAACCATTATAACAGTAATGATTTTTTTAAACCAAAATCAATGGATCGATTTAATACTATATTTGAGGGTGATGTAAGCCGTAAGTCTTTTAAGCGCCTTCATAGATGGAGATACTCTCCCACTGCTGCATATGGAAATAACGAAGTGCATTTGCATCCGTATAAGGCAAGAAGAATTTCAGTATCAGAAGCATTAGCTATTCAATCTTTGCCTAAGGAATTTAAAATACCTAAAACATTATCGAAAAGTGAAATGTTCAAAACAATAGGAAATGGTGTGCCTTATTTACTATCGAAGGGATTAGCACGAGAAATCAAAAAGTTTATTAATATAAATATTTAGGAAACGGGTATGGAGTAAAATAATGTCATATACACTTGAAGAAATAAAAAAAGATATTGCCGAAAAGAGTGCAAAAGAGTTTTACACCAAACATATTATTCGCTCTGATAACTGGTATTTTGAAAAATGCTTAAATAAGAGTCCGGAAGAAATTATAAAAATATCAGATGACTATCGGTTAATAATAAGCGAAAATATGAATGTTAGTTTTAATTGCGTAATGATGGTTGGGAGTGGAAAAATTGGGTTTAGTTTAAGTCCGCCAAGCAATGATCCAGGAATAGAAAGCAAACTATTTAAGCCTTTCAATGATGATGAGAAAGTCAGAAAAATATCTGATTTAGATATTGCAATAATTTCAAGTGAAATTTTTCATCACTACTGGTATTTGTTTAGGCATTCATTTAAATTAAAATACACAGAAGCCTACAAACACATTTATCAAGGTTTGTATCGAGGTTATATTGATGAAAGAAATATTATGACAGTTGATGGATGTAGAAAAGAATGGAATGAAACAGCATCTGTATCAAAAAAGCGGTTACATAATGAGTTGTATTTTAGACACGATATATCTTATAGGATATACAGAAATTGGGAAGACTTTGAAGAATACAATTTACAAAATATTGACAGAATAAAGAGAGGAATATAATAATGAAGTTTAATTTTAGAAGAACTACAAGAACTGTGCAAGAAATTTACCGAGATTTTATTAACGGAGAATTAGTTGTGGATTCCAGCTATCAGAGGAGAAGGGTATGGACAATACAGGATAAAGTTAGGCTTATTGAAACTTTATTATTACAATTTGTTATGCCTGAAGTGTTTTTTTGGATAGCAAGTAGAAATGCTGATGACGGAAAAGCAATAACACACATCGTGGACGGACAACAGCGAATTTGTGCTATTGCAGAGTTCATTAATGGAGAATACTGTTTAGAAAAAAAGTATTTAATTGAAGAAACAACGAAAGAATTATATGGAAATAAGTACTTTAAAGATTTGCTCGAAGAAGATAAAAACAATATTTGGGGATACCATGTTTCTTATGTTGATGTAGATCAGTCTTGCAATATGGATCAAATTAAGCAAATGTTTTATAGGCTAAACTTAACAAATTATAATCTTAATCCACAAGAGCGGAGAAACAGTTTAGATAGTGCGTTTGGTGATAAAAGTTTAGCGCTGTCTAATCTAGATTTTTGGAGAAATAAAAAAGTATTTAGTTCGAATGATGCAAAACGAATGAAAGATGTGGAGTACTGCTGTACAATTTATATTTTGGCAAAAGAAGGTATTGTTGATCAGGCAAATGGTCGCAAAATTAATGAATACTATGATGATTATAAGACAGAATTTGATGAAGATAATAGTTTGTTTAACAGAGTAGTTAAAGCTATGGATATTATTGATTTATTGACTGATAAATCAACGCTGTCGTTTGTTTCCAAAAAGGCTCAGATGTATACTTTGTTTAGCGTTGCTTTTAATATTATAGATCAATCAATTGAAGCAAATGAATCTATTTTCGAAAAGTTTAAACAATTTGTTTTAACTTATAATAATTTTAGAAATGAATTCGTTTTGAATTATACTAGTACTGAATTGTCCTCACTCTATGAGAATATCAAGAAATATAAACTAGCTTCTTCAGAAGGAATAAATAAAATAACAAATAGAATGATCCGCTTTGAAATTTTATCAAAAATATGTATAAATGATGATGATGCGCTTCTTGATAAGCTTTCTACCATTTCTGACGATCTAGAGAAAAAGCTTAACGAGAGAAAAAAATCTGTTGATAATTTAGAAGATGACGATATAATAGACATGCAAGAATAACTCTATTTATTATTCGATATAAATTGTGGTGAATAGCTTTGTGTTAGTAACACACAAGTAGCAATAAAACGCAAAAGCCCTGTAAACAAGCCATTCTTTGCGTGTGAAAAGTTCTCAAAGAGATAACAATTACATTGGTTATTTATCAGACCTTTCGATTATTCGGAAGGTCTGTTTCCTTTAGACCACAGAGGCGTCCTCGGAGCGTAGCTCCTGCGGTCGTAGCTAAAAACAGTCCGCCGGACTGTTTTCTTAACGCTCCGACAGATTCTCAAAGAGATAACAATTACTTTGGTTATTTATCAGACCTTTCAATTATTCGGAAGGTCTGTTTTTTGTTCTACCGTTATTCGACAGGAGATATATTGATAAAGCTAAGACAATATGCTAAAATACAATCAGGAGGTGGGAATATGAATGATTATTTATTCGGACAAAAGCTTTATGAGTACAGAAAGAAAGCGGGTTGCTCGCAAGCGGAGCTTGCCGAAAAACTCGGTGTAACCAATAAAGCTGTCTCAAAATGGGAAACAGGAGCGTCTAAGCCTTCTGTTGATACTATAAGAAAACTTTCCGCCTTGTTTAATATATCCGTTGAGGAGCTTTTCAGTTTAAGAGATAGTGAAAAAACGAAAGAAGTTGTAAAAATAATTATTACGGGCGGTCCCTGCGCAGGAAAATCGACCGCGATGAGCCGTATACAGAGCTATTTTACAGAGCTGGGATATACTGTTTTGTTCATTTCAGAAACAGCCACCGAATTAATTACCGGAGGAGCGGCGCCGTGGACATGCGGTACAAACGTTGATTTTCAGGTTTGTCAGCTACAGTTGCAGCTCGATAAAGAAAAGGCGTTTGAGTATGCGGCAAAAACGATGGAAAACGATAAAATACTGATTGTCTGCGACCGCGGAGCGCTTGACAGCAAGGCGTATATGGATTCGGTAGAGTTCGCTCAGGTACTTCAGTCGCTTGGTACAAACGAAATTGAAATGCGTGATAATTACGATGCCGTATTTCATCTTGTAACAGCGGCTAAGGGCGCCGAGGAATTCTACACAACCGCGAATAACTCCGCCCGAACGGAAACGCCTGAGGAAGCGGCGGCTCTGGACGATAAGCTTATTTCGGCATGGACGGGACATCCTCACCTAAGAGTGATTGACAATAACGCGGATTTTGAGGGGAAGATTAAAAATCTTATTTCTGAGATATCCTCTTTTCTGGGTGAGCCTGAGCCTTATGAAATCGAACGAAAATACCTAATTGAATATCCCGATTTAAAACTTCTGGACAGCCTGCCGAACTGTGAGAAAGTTGATATAATTCAAACGTACCTTACATCTAATAATGATGATGAAGTAAGAGTCAGCCAACGCGGTCAGAACGGTCATTATATCTATACTAAAACCACAAAACGCGCCATAAGCGGCCTTAAACGTGTAGAAATTGAGAAACGTCTCAGCAAGGACGAATATCTTGCGTTGCTTATGAACGCGGATACTTCCAAACGTCAGATCCGAAAGGATCGCTATTGTCTGACATATGAAAATCAGTATTTTGAAATTGACGTCTATCCGTTCTGGAACGATAAAGCGATAGCGGAAATAGAACTCAGCGATGAGAACGCGGAGATTGTTTTTCCGAAGTTTATTAAAGTCATAAAAGAGGTTACGGACGATGACGGTTATAAAAACTCAAATCTAGCAAATATGTAATTATATTCCGCAATTTCTATTAAACGAATCTCCCGAATTCCGGGGGATTTGTTTTTGCGTGAATACTTGACACGTGATTTCAGAGTGCTATAATACTTTTTGGTGATTTTATGGACGCGAAAGATATAGCAAGTTATTTCAGCAAGGTAGAGCTTTTTCAGATACTCATGCCGTTGGCGTTGGTGTTTTTTTTAGCCAAATTTTTAGGGCTAGTGGCTCGGAAGCTGCAAATGCCGCAGGTTGTCGGCGAGATACTCGCGGGTCTTATACTAGGTCCCTGCGCGCTGAATTTGATAAATATAAACAATCCTCAGTACGGGTTGTCGCTCCGCTCAATCGCGGAAATCGGCGTAATAATGCTTATGTTTTCCGCGGGCTTGGGTACTAACCTAAAGGAGCTGTTAAAGGTAGGGCCGAAGGCGTTTTTGATAGCCTGCGCGGGAGTAGCGGTACCGCTCGCGGCTGGTACAGGAGTGTATTATCTTTTCGGATTTAATAACGGAAACCGCTTTTTCGAGGCGCTGGTTGTCGGTACGATTTTAGCCGCTACTTCGGTCAGTATCACCGTCCAGGCGCTTAAGGAGCTCGGCTATCTCCGTTCTAAGGTTGGAAATACAATTCTTAGCGCGGCGATTATAGACGATGTAATCGGAATGATTGTGCTGACATTTGTTATAACGCTCTCGAATAACGGCGAAAAAGGCGGCAATCATGAGGGGATAGGTATTATCTGTTTAAAGGTTGTGCTGTTTTTCGCGCTTGCGGTCGGAGCGGGATTTGTGCTTTATAAAATGTTTAAATGGCTTGAGAACCGCCGTCCCCATACGAGAACAATTCCGATTTTCGCTATGGTATTATGTTTTGGGCTATCCTCGGTCGCCGAAACATACTTCGGTATAGCGGATATTACGGGCGCGTACGCCGCGGGAATAATATTCTGCGAGCTTAAAAGCGCTTCGTATATCGAGGAGAAAATCGAGGTTTGTCTTTATATGTTCTTCGGACCTGTATTCTTCGCGAGCGTCGGACTGAAATCCGATTTACGCGGAATATCGTTCGAGCCTTTCGGATTTATCGCTGTGCTTGCCTTAGCCGCGCTTGTGTCGAAAATCGTCGGCTGCGGAGCTATGGCGAAGGCCTGCGGATTCAGCAAGTCGGATTCGCTTAAAATCGGCGTAGGTATGATGACAAGAGGCGAGGTCGCGCTTATAGTTGCGGATAAAGGAATTTCGGCGGGAATTATTAATAAGATGATGAATTTTGCCGTTGTACCGCTGATAATAGTTTCGTCGCTCTTAACGCCGATTCTATTGAAGATTCTCTACTCAATCTGGCCCGATAATAAGGTCAAGGCGATTAAGGACAGAGAATCCCAGCAGAAGGATATGAAGTATCAGCAGATGTATAAGGACGCCGAAAACGAGGATGTTGTAATAATAAAAACCAAGGTTAAGTAAAAAAGACGGCTTAAACTCCGAAAGGGTTTAAGCCGTTTAGCTATTGTAATTCATCAAATATGTTTTCCAAGGCGTCGTCCCAGCCCTCGATTGCGAAGCTGCCGCCGCCGTTAGTCGCTCTTAGCTTGGAGTCGTTCATATCCTGACCGTAAGCGAAAAGCTCGCCAAGGTAAATCTCGTAGCCGAAGCTTTGGCATACGTCACAAAAATCCTTCATCATATCGTCCGAGCCGCGGGTTTTTAAGAGCGCGTTTTTAAGCTCGGGATTCTTTTCGGCGTCATTTATAAGTCTTTTCAGTTCTTTTTCAAACATATTCATCACCATTTGTAATTTTACCACAAAAAATACCGCTCGTAAAGTTCCAAGTTTATTTGCGTTATTTCGCTTTTTTTCTTGCTTTTAGCCTTGAAAAATAGTATACTATATGTTGTGTTATCAGGGCTTTGGATGATAATATTGTGTGTTTATGTTTTTTACGCCCTGAAAAAATGCGGAGGTTAAAGGAAATGAAAAGAATAAAAGGTGTTTTTTCTGTTATCGCGGCGTTGGTTATAGCGCTTAGCTCGTTTACGGTTTTTGCCGAAAGTACGACGTATAAGATAGACGAGCTGTTTATGAGTATCGCTATTCCGAACGATATGCTCGCTATTACGCGCGATTGTAAAGAAACTGATTCGTTCTTCTCGAAATTCGGTCTTGATTATGAGGACACAATGAACAGCTTCGAGAGCGCGGGAATTTATTTGCAGGCGATTAAGAATGACGGTTCTCTTACGCTGACCGTAACTATGAGCAAGGATAAAAACAGTAAGGAAATCGACAACTACGCCCGCGCCGAGGACAGCGAGATTGAAGAAATAATGAATAAATACCTTAACGATAGAAAGGTATATAAGTCAGGCTCGATTGTAGAATGTAATAATCTAAAGTATATTCGTCTTACTATGAGCACAAAAGACGGTAAAAAGATCGTACAGGCTGAGCAGTATTGTACTGTAGTAAACGGTATGAATATACTTGTTACTCTAACAGGTCCGAAAGGTAAAAAGCTTAAATCGAGCGATAAAGAAATGCTCGCCGACGTGATAAAGAATACCTATATTTCCGATAATAATTTCCTTGTTATCTATAAAGACGCGATAATCTACGGCGGAGTTACCGTTTTTGGATTATTGGTTGTAGTTATTGTGCTTATTATTCTCCTTAAAAAGCTGAGAAATCCCAACCGTAAGCATAAGCATCTTGTGCATGAGCTCGCTCACGAGCACAGGATTTCCGAAACAACCCAGATTCCGAGAAAAAGAAGTATCCGCAGTATCACAAAGCCGACGATGAGCTTTATGAAGAACTACGAGCCTATCGGGGAAGTTGAAAATGACAGCGAAGATATAGAGGATATTATCGAGGAAAATTCCGACAAAACCCGCGAGGTTGAAGTGCCGTTTGATGATATCAACGAGATTTCCGAGGACAGCGCTCTTGATTTTAAGGAAGATATCGTTAAGGCTGAGGAAGACTCAAAGCCCGAGGAGAGCACTTTTGAGGTAAAAGAAAAGAAAGCTCCCGCTCCTAAAAAGCCGAAGCGAGAGGTTCCGCTGGCGGAGAAGATTGTATCCGACAATACGGTAAAGGTCAGCGAGCCTGTCGAGGATGTTCCTATCGCTAAACCGATGGAATTTGCCGAAAAGGATAAGGAAGTAAAAGAAGTTAAAGAGATTAAAGAGGATAGACCCGATCCCGAGGTTGAGGCTGAGATTGTCGATGTAGTTGACGAAGAAGCTCCCGAGCAGGTTGACGCGTATTTCGAGGAAGTTCCCGAAGAAAAAGATATGTACGCGTATTCCGATGTAAATACCGCGGTTGACGAGTACAGCGCCGCTAAGGCTGAGTCGCAGATGATTCGCGAGGACAGACGTGAGTTGCTCGATACAATTATCCGTATATTACAGGCTATCGGAAGAGGTATTCTCGCCGTAATTAAGACAATATGGATGGTAATCTGCTATATTATTATTCATATCGGTTACTTCTGCGTTAATCTTTACCGCGCTGTTAAGAAGAGCAGAGCGAAGAAAAAACGTATGAAAATCGAGGAACAGCGCCGAAGAAATGTTTCAGAACAGCGCCGCCGTCAGCGTGAGGCTGAACGCGCGAGACAGCGTCAGAACGCTAACAGAAGCGAGGGCGATTTAGTAAAGGTACGTTCCTCGGGAGAAAGACGTCCCGTAAACAGAACCGCCTATCCGAGAAACGGACGTAATCAGAAAAGACCTCCCCAGAACCGCAGACCTCAGCAGAGAAGCGGACACCCCGCAAATCGCAGACCGAGGGGATAATAATAGTTGATAGTTGAAAGTTGATAGTTATGAGTTTAATTATAAAAAACACGAGAGTTGTTGACCCGTCGCGGAATATTGATAAAACCGCCGATATTTATATTGAGGACGGAAAAATCGCGGGTATCGGCTCTTTCGATAACGCTGACGAGATAATCGACGGAAGCGGACTTATAGCCGCGCCGGGGCTTGTGGATATGCATGTCCATCTCCGTGACCCGGGACAGACCTATAAGGAAGATATTATTTCGGGTTGTAAAGCCGCGGCTGCGGGCGGAGTGACGAGCCTGCTCGCTATGCCGAATACCAACCCCACGGCGGATAACGCCGAAACGGTTAAGTATATTCTCGATAAGGCGGAAAACGCCGACGCTAAGGTGTACGTCGCCGCGAGTATTACAAAAGGTCTTATGAGTAAAGAGCCTACCGATTTAAACGAGCTTAAAGAAGCGGGCGCTGTCGCGCTTTCGGACGACGGACGTCCCGTTGAAGATATAAAAATGCTTATCGACGCTATGAAAAAAGCGCCGACGCTGGGTATGGCGGTGACCGCTCACTGCGAGAGCCTGCCGATAGCCGACGGCGGAATAATGAACGAGGGCGAGGTATCGAGGGAGCTCGGCGTTAAGGGAATACCCTGCGCCGCCGAGGATTGCGGAGCTCAGCGAGAGGTCGCTTTCGCGGACGCGTTCGACGTACCTGTTCATATCTGCCACGTAAGCACTAAGAACTCTGTTAAAATGATTCGCGACGCTAAGAAACGCGGGGTAAAGGTAACGTGCGAAACAGCCCCGCATTATTTCTCGTTTACCGAGCAGGAGCTTTTAAAGCGTGACGCCGATTTCAGAATGAATCCTCCGCTTCGCCGCGAGGAGGACAGGATAGAGATTATCGAAGGCTTAAAGGACGGTACAATCGACGCTATCGCTACTGACCACGCTCCCCACGCCGTTGAGGAAAAGGCTGACTTTGAAAAAGCGCCGAACGGTTCTATCGGTATGGAAACCTCGCTTTCAGCGGGAATAACAAACCTGGTAAAACCGGGAATTCTTACGATAAATGAGCTGATTAAAAAAATGAGCACAGCTCCCGCGGAGATATTAAATATAAACGCGGGTACACTCGCAAACGGCGCCGCCGCCGATATCGTGCTTTTCGATATGAATGAAAAGTATACCGTGGATGTAAATAAGCTCCACGGAAAAAGTAAAAACTGTCCTTTTAAAAACCGTGAATTATACGGAAAAGTTAAGTATACGATTCTTAACGGCAGGATAGTATATAAAGACGCGTAAATTTGAATTGAGAATGTAATGAGTAATCATGTTGAGCATTATAGTTCACAGTTCTCAGTAGTCAGTTCTCAGTACAGCAGTCGAGAAGAAAGAACGGATTTAGAAATAACAACGGATTCCCGACAGAATCTGTATTTCGCTGCGCGAAGCGCATAGAAATATTAAAGGCTGTTTCTTTATAATACCATCTACTCGACATTATTACTTATCACTTACCACTTCCCACTAAAAAATAGATGAACGTATCCCAAGTCTCCAAAACTTCATAGGACACAAACGTACGAGGTATATGGATTAGGTAAGAGTTAAGAGTTAAAAGGTAATAATTATTATTATATAGATGAACGTATCCCAAGTCTCCAAAACTTCATAGGACACATAACGTACGGGGGATATGAATATTAAGAAAGGAACGTCCACGCTTGACGTGGAGAATTAAAAATGTCAAAAGGTAATTTGTTGTCCGTAAGACACGACGTCCGTGTGCTTGACGCTACGCTTCGTGACGGAGGACTTTGTAACGACTTTTTCTTTACTGATGAGTTTGTAAGAAATTTATACAGAGCTAATATTAAAGCCGGCGTCGACTATATGGAGTTCGGCTATAAGGCGTCTAAGGAGATTTTCCCTGTGGATAAATTCGGAAAGTGGAAATTCTGCGACGACGACGATATCCGCGCTATTGTAGGCGAGAACGATTCGCCGATGAAAATAGCCGTTATGGCTGATGTCGGACGCTGCGACTATAAAAACGATATCCGTCCGAAGGATGAAAGTCCTGTTGATTTAATCCGCGTAGCCACATACGTTAACGCTGTTCCCGTAGCTATTGATATGATCGAGCATTTCCATAAGCTCGGTTACGAAACCGCGATTAATATTATGGCTATCTCTAAAGAGAAAACCGAGGATTTAAAAGCGGCGCTTGATTTGTTCGGCGAAAGCCCTGTTGATACATTCTATATCGTAGACAGCTACGGCGCGTACTATCCCGAGCAGATAAGACGTACATCCCAGATGTATCTCGAGATTGCCGATAAATACGGCAAGCAGGTAGGAATTCACGCCCACGATAACCAGAGCCTCGCGTTCGCGAATACTATAGACGCGCTTCAAGAGGGCGTAAGCTACCTTGACGCTACCGCTATGGGAATGGGCAGAGGCGCGGGTAACTGCCGAAGCGAGCTTCTTATCGGCTTCCTTAAAAACCCGAAATACCGTCCCGAGCCTATTCTCGACCATATCGAGAATTATATGATTGCTCTTAAGGACCAGGGCGTGCAGTGGGGATTCGATATTCCGTATATCATTACAGGCCAGCGTAACAGCCACCCGCGTACCGCTATCGCGTTCCAGAAAGCACACCGTAAGGATTACAGAAACTTCAGGTATGAGCTGTTTGACTTAGACTAAACAGATAAGAGTGAAGAATGAAGAGTTAAGAGATAAAAGGTAAAAGTTAAGAGTTAAAACGCAGAACTTATCCTCCTCATCCAAAACTTCATAGACGTTTAAACGTACGGGGGATATGACATTTAAGAAAGGAACATCCACGCTTGACGTGGACAATTAAAAAGATGATTAGATTGATTGAGAAAATTGTTGAGTATCAGAACCCGACTGTCGCGGGATTAGACCCTAAGCTAGAGTATGTACCCGAGTTTATTAAGGACGAGTGCTTTAAGAAGTACGGTAAAACCTTAGACGGCGCGGCGGCGGCTCTTTTGGAGTTTAATAAGGCGCTTATCGACGCGCTGTACGATATTGTACCCGCGGTCAAACCGCAGGCGGCTTACTACGAGATGTACGGCTGGCAGGGCGTTAAGGCGTTAGCCGAAACAATAGCCTACGCTAAAAGCAAGGGTATGTACGTAATAACCGACGGAAAGCGAAACGATATCGGTACTACAATGCAGGCTTACGCGACGGCGCACCTCGGCGTAACGGATATAGACGGCGAGGAAGCTGAAGCGTTCTCAGCCGACGCGCTTACCGTTAACGGCTATCTCGGCTCGGACGGTATAAATCCGCTGCTTAAAATCTGCGGCGAAAAGGATAAGAGTATATTCGTGCTCGTAAAGACCTCGAACCCGAGCTCGGGCGAGCTCCAGGATAAAAAGATTGACGATAAAACCGTTTATGAAACTATGGGCGATATGTGCGAAAGCTGGGGAGAGGAGCTGCGCGGTAAGAGCGGCTACAGCGCTGTCGGCGCGGTAGTAGGAGCTACCTATCCCGAAATGCTTAAAGAGCTCAGAGAGAAGCTTCCGCATACATTCTTCTTAGTGCCAGGTTACGGTGCTCAGGGTGGCGGAGCCGAGGACGTTAAGTATGCGTTCGATAAGAACGGTATCGGCGCGGTTATCAATTCCAGCCGCGGTATTATGTGCGCTTGGAAAAAGGTTGACGGCGCTACTGAAAAGGACTTCGCCAAAGAAGCGAGAAACGAGGCTTTGCGTATGCGTGACGATATCCGCAAGGTAGTCGGAGAAATGAAATAAACCTGATAGTTGTAAAAAAAGGGCGTTAATCGCCCTTTTTGCTTTAGTAGTTGTTAATTTTACTATAATTTTTCGCATATAACCTTATTTTATTAATCGTTAAATCATTGACAATGTTTCTGAAAAAGAGTATAATTTTAGAGTTAGTTGATGTTAATTAATAATATTATATATTTTTATGTAAAGGAGTAATTGAAATGGCAAGAGTATATAACTTTTCCGCGGGTCCGGCGGTAATCCCCGAGTCCGTATTAAAAGAAGCCGCTGAGGAGATGCTCGATTATAAGGGCAGCGGTATGTCCGTAATGGAGATGAGCCACCGCTCAAAGTGGTTCGACGATATTATCAAGGACGCTGAGAAAGACCTCCGCGAGCTTATGAACATTCCCGAGAACTATAAGGTTCTTTTCGTTCAGGGCGGAGCGAGCTTACAGTTCGCGGCTATCCCGATGAACCTTATGAAGAATAAGGTTGCCGACTATATCGTTACAGGTCAGTGGGCTAAGAAAGCTTTCGCCGAGGCTCAGATTTACGGCAAGGCTAATAAGATAGCTTCTTCCGAGGATAAGACATTCTCTTATATTCCCGATTGCTCAGATCTTCCTATCAGCGAGGACGCTGACTACGTATATATCTGCGAAAATAATACAATCTACGGTACTAAGTTCCACGAGCTCCCGAATACTAAGGGTAAGCCGCTCGTTTCGGATGTAAGCTCATGCTTCCTTTCCGAGCCCGTAGACGTTTCCAAGTACGGCGTAATCTACGCGGGCGTACAGAAGAACGCGGGTCCCGCGGGCTTACAGGTAGTTATTATCCGCGAGGATTTAATCACCGACGATGTTCTCGAGGGAACTCCCACAATGATGAAGTATAAGACTCAGGCTGACGCGGGTTCACTTTATAATACACCTCCCTGCTACGATATCTATATCTGCGGTAAAATCTTTAAGTGGATTAAGGATATGGGCGGACTTGAGGAAATGAAGAAGTATAACGAGAAGAAAGCCGCTATTCTTTACGATTATCTTGACTCAAGCAAGATGTTCAAGGGTACTGTAGAGAAGAAAGACCGTTCGCTTATGAACGTTCCGTTCGTTACAGGCGACGCTGATCTCGATGCTAAGTTCGTTAAGGAAGCGACAGCCGCTGGCTTCGTAAACCTTAAAGGCCACCGTACAGTAGGCGGTATGAGAGCTTCTATCTACAACGCTATGCCTATCGAGGGCGTAGAAAAGCTCGTTGAGTTTATGAAGAAGTTTGAGGCTGAAAACGCTTAATAAATTGAAAATTGAGAATTGAGAATGGAGAATGAATGACGAGCAGACAGCTCGGTATAACTAATATCCTCTTTATCCCGAAAGAATTCATATGCAAGCTTCGCTTGCGAAGCATAGAAATTCGGTCGGGTAAATAAGGTGGTTTGTTTATGAAGTTTTCTTCTCGACCTTAATTATCAACTATCCACTATCAATTATCAACTAATTTGACGGAGGCAAATTATGTATAACGTACTTACTTTAAACAAAATCTCGCCTAACGGCACAAGCCGTCTCGGCGATAACTATAACGTGGGAGACGCTGTAGAGAATCCGAGCGCGGTTCTCGTAAGAAGCGCTTCTATGCACGATATGGAAATGCCCGAGAGCTTACTCGCGATTGCTCGCTGCGGAGCAGGTACTAACAATATCCCCAAGGACGTTTGCGCCGATAAGGGTATCGTAGTATTCAATACTCCCGGAGCTAACGCTAACGCGGTTAAAGAGCTCGTACTCGCTGGACTTTTCTTGAGCTCAAGAAAGGTTGTCGAGGGTATCGAATGGGCTAAGACCTTAAAGGGTAACGGCGACGCTGTCGGCAAAATGGCTGAAAAAGGCAAAGGCCAGTTCGTAGGTCCCGAGATTATGGGAAAAACCTTAGGCGTTGTAGGACTCGGCGCTATCGGTATTCTCGTAGCTAACGCCGCTGTGGCTTTAGGTATGAAGGTTATCGGTTACGATCCGTTCCTTGCGGTTAATAACGCGTTAAAGCTCGACCCTTCTATTAAGGTTTACGGTAACTTAGACGATATCTTTACAAAGAGCGATTATATTACAGTTCACGTTCCGCTTATGGACGCTACAAGAGATTTAATCGACGCTGACGCTATCGCTAAGATGAAGGACGGCGTTCGTATCTTAAACTACAGCCGTGACGGTCTTGTAAACGCTCAGGCGGTTCTCGATGGTATTAAGAGCGGTAAGGTTGCGAAGTACGTTACCGACTTCTCTACGGACGAGGTTCTCGCTGAGGACGGCGTAATCTGCTTACCTCACCTCGGCGCTTCTACTCCCGAGAGTGAAGACAACTGCGCTGTTATGGCGGCTGACCAGGTTAAGGAGTATATCGAGAACGGTAATATCGTTAACTCCGTTAACTATCCTAACGTAACTATGGCTAAGTCGGGCGAGGTTCGTTACTGCGTACTCTTTAAGACAGGCGAGGACACTGTTAAGAATATCACCTCCGCCGTTAAGGGCTTAAAGGCTATTGAGGCTAAGACAAGAGGCGCTTACGGCTACGCTATCGCCGACGCTAACGACGACGGATCCGTTGCCGCGTTAGAAGCCTTAGACGAGGTTATTAAGGTTAGAGTTATTAAGTAATCAAAGCTTAAAAATATTAAGGGGCTGTCGCACTAAGCCC
>DEFK01000032.1 GCA_002350765.1 Ruminococcaceae bacterium UBA2854 | reverse complement strand
TTGTCCCCCGGTTGAACCGGGGGGTTATTTCCACGCCCTAAAGGACACCAATAAAAAAGGAGTATCCTGTTAATACTCCTTTTTTATGGTGCGAGCGACGTAAACTCATCTTTAGAAGCTTTTATTATCGTCTGTGGGGTTCACGTTTTAGGGAAAAGTTTCTTATTCTAAGCGGTCTAAAACGCTTCCCAGAAGCGTTTTTACCTTCGATTTGCGCTAACGCTTAAATCTTGGCACGACCTGTTCAAGTCCCGTTGATCTTACATTACTTGTATAATAGAAACAAGGAGTATCCTGTGGACACTCCTTGTTTCTATGGTGCGAGCGACGTAAACTCATCTTTAGAAGCTTTTATTATCGTCTGTGGGGTTCACGTTTTAGGGAAAAGTTTCTTATTCTCAGCGGTCTAAAAACGCTTCCCAGAAGCGTTTTTACCTTCGATTTGCGCTAACGCTTAAATCTCGGCACGACCTGTTCAAGTCCCGTCGCTCTTACTTTAATTGTATAATAAAAAAAAGGAGTATCCTGTGGATACTCCTTTTTTTATGGTGCGAGCGACGGGACTTGAACCCGTACGTCAAAGACACACGCCCCTCAAACGTGCCTGTCTGCCTATTCCAGCACGCTCGCGTATTTAATTTTCAACAGCTTTTAGATTATATCACTCTAAAGTGAAAATGTCAATATTTTTTTAAAAGTTTTTATTTCTATTGACATTATTTAATTTTTCATTATAATATATATTGTTCGCGGGGGTATAGCTCAGCTGGGAGAGTGCTTGACTGGCAGTCAAGAGGTCACGGGTTCGAGTCCCGTTATCTCCACCATTAAACTCGGTACACCATTATGTGTACCGAGTTTAATTTATGCTTATTCTTTATATATAATTATTGACTATCGAAAAATCTATACCCCTGTTTATAAGCTTCATTGTTTCTTTTAGCGTTGAGTTAACGTTTATAGTCGGGCTGCTGTAGATTCCGATTCTTATTCCGTTATTATGAAGGTCTGAAATGTTTTTGTCGCTCGGGAAATTGTCAATATAATTAATAACAAAAAAGTCGATTTTATTAGTTATACAGGATTTTATCGCGGATTCTACCGTTAAATAAGACGGCTCCGAGATTATATATCCCGTCGTAACGCCGAGCGTTTGTATTCTCTTACAGGTGTTTATATTCTTGGAGAATATCGAAGTCCGATTTTTCATATTGTATTTTTCGAGAATACCGTTAATTTCCTTTAGCTTATCGTCCGAGGTGTTATCGTCCTTGGTGTGGAGATAGAGCTTTAAGTCGTATTTTGAAACCGTTTCAACAAGCTCATCCATAGTCGGAATATACTGCTGTCCGTATTCCTCCTCGAGCTCCTTTGTGGCGAACTTGTTTGTAATAGGGTAGTTAAGATTTGTTTCGGCGGTTATGTCTTTTATATTGGTACCCTTAATGGTTTCGTTATGGAGAATAAGAATATCTCCGCTTTTTGTAATCCAGTAATCCGCCTCGACGCTGTCGTAACCCTGCTTGCCTGCTTCCGCGAAAGCCGCGAGAGTGTTTTCGGGAGCTCTGTCCGAAGCGCCTCGATGTCCGATTATCTCGATGCTTTCTCTTACGCTGTCTATAATACCCTCGGTATCGTAAACGCAGTATTTGCCCGAGCTCTTGTAGTAGGAGTATTCGGTATTTCCTCCGTTTTTAACATAGAAACGCGATACTAAATACTTGTCGTCGGGGATGTTGTTGATCGCCGCGGTTAAGTATTTGTAGCGGGTGTAGCCCTGCTTTGAGGTGTCGAAAACGGCGTTGCCGTATTTTCCGAATGCGACTGAATTTTCCGTACCCTTACAGCTTACGAATGTGGTGTTACCGTTTATATATTTTTCGGGGTTGGTTTTTATATCGGCTGTGCTTTCGGTTTTAGCGACAACATTAAAAACAAATCCGTAATCCTCCGCCGAGTTAAGCACCTCGGAAGCCGCTACGCTTATAAAGCGGACGCTGTTGAAGCTCTCGCTCTTTACCTGTACGCCTAAAAGCTGAGTGGTTTTAAACTCCTTGGCGCCGAGCTTGAACTTCGATAAATTCAAATCGTTATTATCGGGGGAGAAGGTGTCCGCGGCTGATACCGCGAAAGCTCCTGTTGTTGTTAATAAAATCGCCAGTAATAAAGCCGTACCTGTTTTAATAATTCTGTTCATATTTTCACCTGATTATACAACTTTAATCTTAACTGTTTTTGTAATCGACTTCGATTTATACTTGCTGTTGCCGTCGGCTGTCGTCTTAACCTTTACCTTGTATGTGCCTTTTTTGGTACCCTTTTTGATTTTCAGCTTCTTGGAGTTTTTAACTATGGTAATACGTTTTGACGAGCCTTTAAGCTTTTTACAGCTTACTTTTCCGATGGCTTTTTTAATCTTTAACGCTTTTACCGTTACCGCGCCTTTTTTAAGCTTTTTGGCGCTTACCTTTTTTGATACGGCTGTAACGGTTAAAGTGTTTTTCTTTTTAGAGCTCGAACCGCTGACGCTTTGCTTGCTCGTAATCGAACCCTCGTCAGGTTCTAATGCATTGGTCTTATAGTTAATGCCGAAGTAGATTTTACCTTTACCGATAAGCGAGCCGTCCTCGATTCCGTCGATGCTTGATTTTCTGCATACCTCGAATCGGAAGTAATACGCTTTGCTTTTAACGGTGTATTCCTTTGTGATATTAAGAGTGGGCGGGTTTACATTTTCTTCGCAGCCTAAATACGCCTTTGAAGAATCGTACCAGAAAATATTGTAACGGTATGTATTGTCAACAACGAAGGCTTTTACGGAGTTTGCGTTGATAACGGATAAAAACGTCGTCGTGTAATAAATATTCCTGTCGTCGGCTACGTCCTTTCCCGTTGAAATCGCGATTCTGCCCTCCGTATAAATGCCCTGGGTTCTCGGAATATACTGCGTCTCCTTGGGAGGTTCTATATAAAGGAATGTAAAATAAATCTTGCTTTTATTTTCCAACGCCTTAACGTCCACCGCTCCGAGGCTCTCGGACCTGCAAACCTCTAAACGCACGTACGCTGTGTTCGCGGGCATAGGCACAGTGTCGTTTACGTTTAATGTCGGCGGGTTGACGTTCTGAAGCGGGGAGAGATACTCTTTATTTCCATTATAGAAAAATAAATTATATCTGTAGCTTGTATCGAGTACGGTAATATCAACGTTATTGAATTTCTTCGTGCTGATTAAGCCCGTTCTGTAATAACGCTTTTTAGTTTCCTCAACGTCTTTACCCGTTGATATGGCGATTCTGCCCTCGCTCCATGTGTAATCGGCTGTTATAACATTTCCCTGTTCTGAATAAGAGGCTTTTTCCGTATTACTCTTGAAGCTTATATCTTCTCTCAATTTATAATCATTTTTACTGATTGCGCCGTTATTATCGTTGAGGCTGTCTATTCTAAAGCTGAAGCTTATATCAGCCGACCTTACGATTTCGAAAACGATTTCCGCAACCGCCTTTTCATCCGAGAAGTTGTCCGAGCCGCCGTTTGTATAATTGAACTGGATTTTATTTTCCAGTCCCTTAGGCTGTGATGAGGGAGAGGTGACTTTTTTTACATTAACCAGCTCCGCGGGATAGCTTACCGAGAAAACGCCGTTTTCAACGGTTTTATCCGTCTGTAAATAACAGGTGTATACAACCTCCGTTCCGACCGCCGCCGAGTATGTAACTCCGTCGAATGAAATCGTAGCGGGCGACACCGTATAAGCCGCGATGGAATATACGGAAGTAAATACTATAATTATTGATAGTGATAATGTAATTATTTTTTTACGCATTGTTTTCACCTACATAAATCTGTTTAATTCTTCATTATACTCGTAGTCTATTTCTTTTAGCTTGCTGATTATATCGTTTTTATCCTCGTTTAGATCCTCGCATAATTCATCTAGACTTTTATAATAATCACGAAGCTTTGTATTAATAACGGACAAAAGTATCATTCTGTCGTTCGGTAAATTCATATTACCACCTCGTATATATTTTAACAAACTTTTTTTTATTTGTAAATAAAGTCTTTTATATTAACATTTTTTGTGTTATACTATCTATTGTATGTGAAAAAGGAGATGACCTTATGAACCCTGTGAAACAGAATGAACTCGCCGACGGCGTAGTTTTTAACAGTATTTCCGATAACCGCTTCAAAACTATGAAGCTGCTTACCAATATATTTATCCCGATGTCCGAACAAACCGCTTCCGTTTACGCGCTTTTGTGCTACGTAATGGTGCGTTGCTGTAAAAAATATCCCGATATGATTAAGATGTCGAGAAAGCTCGGATCGCTCTACGGAGCTGAGGTTAACGGTTCGGTATCTAAAATGGGAGATATGCAGTGCCTGAAAATTGATATCGGCGGACTTTCCGATAAATACGCTATTGATAACGAGAATATCTCAGCGGAGCTGTCGGAGCTTTTGTGCGAGGTATTATTTAACCCTAAGGTTGAAAACGGAAAATTTGACGAGAAAGATATGCTCCAGGAAAAACGCCAGATTTTCGATATGATAGATTCCGATTTTAACGACAAGCGCGTCTACGCGTCCCAGCGTCTTACTGAGATTATGTGCGCTGATGAGGTGTACGGCTTGAAATGGTGCGGAACCAAGGAGCAGCTCGACGCGGTAACTCCCGAGGATTTGTATAAGGCTTGGGAGAGCTTGCTTGAAAAAGCGCATTTTGAGATTACGTTTGTCGGCGAGAGCAATCCCGATAAAGCCGCTGATGTGATTAAAAATTCTTTTAAAGAAATAAAAAGAACTCCCATAGATCTCTCTACAGATGTTATTTATACGGTTTTCGAGGAAAAGAATGTTGTAGAGGAAATGGATGTTGCCCAGTCTAAGCTCGAAATCGGCTATAGAACAGCCTGCGCCGAGCCTGAGCCGACTACCGCTACACGCCTTATGGCTGTTATATTGGGCGGAACGGCTTCGTCTAAGCTGTTTAACAACGTTCGCGAGAAAAAGAGCCTGTGCTATTACTGTATGGCTCGTTATCAGCGTCTAAAGGGTATTATGGTGATTGAGTCGGGCGTTGAAACCGCTAATATCGAAGCGGCTAAAGAGGCTATCCTCGCCGAGGTCGAGGATATGAAAAACGGCAATATTTCCGATTTTGAGATTGATTCCGCTAAGCTTGCTATTATAAACAGCACCTTAGGCGTTACCGATACGGTAACGGGTCTTTCGAGCTGGTACAGCTCCCAGGTTATGGACGCTGAAATAGATACCCCCGAGCAGGCGTGCGCTAAGGTTGAGGCGGTTACAAAGGAAGAAATTGTCGAAGCCGCTAAAAAACTTATGCTTGATACTATATTCGTTCTAAAAGCAGGTGAGTAAATGAGTAAAATTACAGAAATAAAATCAGCCCGCGCGGGCGATATGTATTATAAAATCGAGCACGACTCGGGACTTACTATCTATTTATATCCTAAGTCGGATTATAACTCTAAATACGCTATTTTCGGAACGCGTTTCGGAAGCGTTAACAACGCATTTTCGCTTGACGGCGGCGAGGTAAAAAAGGTTCCCGACGGTATAGCTCATTATTTAGAGCATAAAATGTTCGAGTGCGAGGACGGCGACGCCTTCGCCAAGTACGCTAAAACAGGAGCTAATGCCAACGCGTATACGTCTTTTAATAAGACCTGCTATCTTTTCAGCTGTACCGAGAACTTTGACGAAAGCTTTGATATATTGCTTGATTTTGTACAGCGTCCGTATTTTACGGAAGAAACCGTCGCCAAGGAGCAGGGAATAATCGGACAGGAAATCCGTATGTACGACGACTCTGCCGAATGGGTTGTAATGTTCAATATGCTGAAGGGTATGTATAAGAATCATCCCGTACAGCTTGATATCGCGGGCACTGTTGAGTCCATCGCGGAGATTACACCCGAGCTTCTTTACGATTGTTTCTATACTTTCTACAACCTTAATAATATGGTGCTCTGCGTAAGCGGAGATTTAAGCTGTGACGATATTCTTAAAATTGCCGATAAAAAGCTGAAAAAATGTGAGAAGCACGATATAAAGAGTTATTTCGAGGATGAACCCTACGAGATACAGAAAAGCTATATCGAGCAGAAGTTCCCCGTATCAGTTCCGCTTTTTAATCTCGGCTATAAAGAAAAAAGCCACAAGGTAACTCAGAAAGAAACGGCTGAAATCGACATAATTATGACGCTGTTGACTTCTCCGTCATTCGAGCTTTATAATAAGCTTGATGAGGAAAAGCTTATTAACCAGAGCTTCGACGCCGAGTATTTCGACGGTCAGGGCTACAATTCGGTTATATTCAGCGGCGAGTCACGTTCTCCCAAAAAAGCCGCCGAGGTTATAAAGAGCTATATAGAAAGTCTTAAGAATAACGGCGTGGATAAGGATGATTTCGAAATCGCCAAGCGTGAGGTTTACGGAGATTTGTTATCCTCTCTTAATAACGTTGAGGCTATCGCCAACGCTTTGGTTGACGCTCATTTTAACGACACCGATATGTTCGGTTATATAGATGACGTCGCCGAATGTAAAATTGAGGATATAAACGAACGTCTTTTAACTATGTTTGATAAAGACAATTCTACTCTGTCCGTGATTTTACCCGATAAGGAGTAAGCTATGTATAATGTTTCTTTTCCTAAGATGGGGCTTGAGTTCCAGATAAGCCCGATAGCTTTTTCAATCGGCTCATTTAAAATCCACTGGTACGGAGTTATAATCGCCTGCGGACTTGTACTCGCTATGATTTACGCGTATTTTTCCGCTAAGCGGTTTAACGTTGACAGGAATAAGCTGTTTGACTGCGTACTGGTCGGAATAGTTACGGGTATAGTAGGCGCGAGAGCGTATTATATACTGTTTAAGCTTGATTATTATATCGCTCATCCCGACGAGATTATAATGATAAACAACGGCGGGCTCGCGATATACGGCGGTATAATCGGCGCGTTTTTAGGCGGATGTATCACCGCTAAAATCTTAAAAGTTAAAATCCTGCCGATACTTGATATAGCCGTTTTAGGCTTTTTGATCGGACAGGGAATAGGACGCTGGGGGAATTTCTTTAACCAGGAGGCGTTCGGAACTCCTACAGATTTACCCTGGGGTATGGTAAGCGAAACCACCGCCTCAAAAGCTGTTCATCCCTGCTTTCTGTACGAGAGCTTATGGTGTCTTTTAGGATTTGTACTTCTTCATTTTCTGAGCAAAAGATATCAGAAATACGCGGGACAGGTGTTCTACGCTTATATGGTTTGGTACGGCTTTGAGCGTATGATAGTAGAGGGGCTGAGAACTGACAGTCTATACCTGCCGTTTGGTTTATTTGGATATGATTTAAGAGTTTCCCAGATTTTATCGGCGCTTATATTTGTCGCGGGAATAGTTTTACTTATAATAAACAGAAAAAGAAAGGACAGCTTTTATGAAAATTATAGACGGAAAAATGGTATCGGCAGCGGTAAAGGAAAACGTAAAAAAGGAAACAGAAAAGCTAAAAGCTAAGGGCATAGTACCTGGCTTAGCCGTTATTCTTGTAGGCGATGACCCCGCTTCGAGAGTATATGTAAATAATAAAAAGAAAGCGTGCGAGTTCGTAGGCTTTAAGTCCGAGGAATTTGCTTTACCCGCTTCTACAACACAGGAGGAGCTTCTCGCTTTAGTAGAGGAGCTAAATAACCGAGACGATATTAACGGTATATTATGCCAGCTTCCGCTTCCGAAAGGACTTGACGAGAACGCTGTTATCGAGGCTATAAGCCCTTTAAAGGACGTTGACGCTTTTCATAAGCAGAACGTAGGCAGAATAATGCTCGGAGACTATGACTTTTTACCCTGTACTCCCGCGGGGATTATGGAAATGCTCAGCGCTTACGATATAAGCGTGGATGGTAAAAAATGCGTGGTAATCGGAAGAAGCAATATAGTAGGAAAGCCGATGGCTATGCTTCTTTTACATGAGAACGGCACTGTTACTATCTGCCACAGCCATACAAAGGATTTAAAAGAAATCACAAGCGAAGCCGATATTTTAGTCGCGGCTATCGGAAAGGCTAAATTCGTAACCGCCGATATGGTTAAGAAAAACGCCGTTGTAATCGACGTCGGTATGAACCGTGACGAAAAAGGCAAGCTCTGCGGCGACGTTGATTTCGATAATGTTAAGGATAAATGCTCCTACATAACTCCCGTACCGGGCGGAGTAGGGCCGATGACGATAGCGACCTTAATGAAAAATACCCTTAAAGCCGCTAAACTACAGAACAATATTTAGTAAAAAAATATTGACATACTTTAACTCTTGTGATATAGTATATAAGCCGCATATTGTGGGTATTAAGATTTTCTTAGAAAACACCTACGAATAGCGAGTCTAAATAAAGGATGGTACTAATATGTACGCAGTTATTCAAACAGGCGGAAAGCAGTACAAAGTAGAGAACGATCAGATTCTTTTCGTTGAGAAGCTTGACGCTGAAGAAAAGGACACTGTAACATTTGATGTAGTTGCTTTAGGAGCTGACGACGGTATTAAAGTCGGCACACCTTTAGTTGACGGCGCTAAGGTTACAGCGGAAGTTTTAAAGAACGGTAAGGGTAAGAAAGTAAGAGTTGCTACTTATAAGCCGAAGAAGGGTTCCTCAAAGAGAACTCTCGGTCACAGACAGCCTTACACAAAGGTACAGATTAAGTCTATCGAGGCTTAATTATGATTTCGGTAACATTCTATAAAAACGGAAATGATTATACGGGCTTTGAGCTTAAAGGTCATTCCGATTATGCTGAAGAAGGAGAAGATATTGTATGCGCGGCGGTAAGCTCAGCGGCTTATTTAACCGTAAATAATATCACCGATTTCTTTAACATAAAGGCTGATGTTACTGTAAAGGACGGTTATATGAAATTAACCGCTCCAGAATCTGATAATCTTAATCGTCTTTTGGACGGATTTTATCAGCATTTGCTCCAGCTTTCGGAGCAGTACGAAAAAGATATTAATGTAAATATTTCGGAGGTGTAAGGTAATGCTTAAAATTAACATACAGTTATTCGCTCATAAAAAGGGAATGGGTTCTACAAAGAACGGTCGTGATTCCGAGTCAAAGCGTCTCGGCGTTAAGCGCGCTGACGGACAGAAGGTTCTCGCGGGCAACATTCTCGTTAAGCAGAGAGGAACTCATATCCATCCCGGCCAGAATGTAGGCATCGGTAAGGATGATACGCTTTTCGCTAAGATCGACGGCGTTCTTCGTTTTGAGCGTGTCGGCAAAGACAGAAAGCGCGCCAGCGTTTATCCTGTTGAGCAGTAATAAAGCTTACTATGGGGTGGAGTAATATCCACCCCTTTTAATTTATTTGATACTTATAATAATTGATAATTTGTTAATAATATAAGGGTGATATTATGTTTGTAGATATCGCGAAAATATATCTTAAAGCTGGAGACGGCGGCGACGGAGCCGTAGCGTTCCACCGCGAGAAATACGTAGCCGCGGGAGGTCCCGATGGCGGTGACGGCGGACGAGGCGGTAATATAGTTTTTAAAGCCGATACCAATATTTCTACACTCGCCGATTTCCGCTATAAAAGAAAATATAAAGCAAAAAAAGGTGAAAATGGTAAAGGCAACCGCCAACGCGGTAAAAATGCCGAAGACTTAGTGATCCGTGTGCCTATGGGCACATTGGTAAAGGACGCCGAGAGCGGACGTATTATCGCCGATATTAGCACGGACGAGCCTGTAATTATCGCTAAGGGCGGTAAAGGCGGCTTCGGTAACCCGCATTTCGCTACGCCTGTACGCCAGGTTCCGAGATTCGCTAAACCGGGACTGCCGGGCGAGGAGCTCGAGGTAACGCTTGAGTTAAAACTCCTTGCGGATGTAGGATTGGTAGGTTTCCCGAATGTCGGTAAATCAACATTGGTTTCTGTTGTTTCCGAGGCTAAGCCCGAAATCGCCAATTACCATTTTACAACCATTACTCCCGTGCTCGGAGTTGTTTCGATGGGCGAGGGTTCGAGCTTCGTTATGGCTGATATCCCGGGACTTATCGAGGGCGCTTGGCATGGAACAGGCTTAGGTCATCAATTCCTGCGCCATGTTGAAAGATGCCGTATGCTTGTCCATATCGTCGATATAAGCGGCAGCGACGGCAGGGATCCTTATGAGGATTTTAAAATAATCAACACCGAGCTCGAAAAGTTCAATCCTGAGCTCGCTAAACGCCCGATGATTGTCGCGGGTAATAAATGCGATATGTGTACGGATGAACAAATCGAGGAATACCGCAAATATATCGAGGATATGGGCTACGACTTTTTCCCGATTATGGCGGCTATACGCTATGACGTTGACCCTCTGCTTAAAAAGATTCAGGAAATGCTGTCCAAGCTCCCGCCAATCGAACGTTACGAGCCCGAGCCCGCTCCCGTTGTAAAGGCTGAGGACTTCTCCGACCACAGCGTGGTTATAAATAAGGTCGACGGAATTTATACGGTCGAGGCTAAATGGCTGTATAACGTAATGCGCTCTATTAATTTCGACGACTACGAGAGCTTTAACTACTTCCAGAACGTCCTCACCAAAAACGGAGTGTTCGACGCTTTGCGCGAGGCTGGAATTAACGAGGGCGATACGGTTTCGCTCTATGATGTTGAGTTTGATTATGTGGAGTAATATATGAGTGTATTTGTCAATTCCGACTTTAATCCTAAACAGCTTTCACCCCAGACCTTGGCGTTTATGGGCGATACGGTTTACGACCTGCTTGTAAGGGAATATCTTATAAACAAGGCTAACCGTCCCGTAGGCGAGCTTAACAAGCGTAAGGTTAACTATGTAAAATGCGAAGCTCAGTCCAGGAGCGCCGATTTTATAATGAGTGACTTAACTGAAACCGAGCTCTCGGTTTATAAACGGGGGAGAAACGCTTTTACGAAAAATACTCCCAAAAACTCCGACGTCGCCGATTACCACAGCGCAACAGGGTTAGAGGCTTTATTCGGTTATCTTTACTTAAACGGCGAAAACGACAGGATTAAGGAGCTTTTTTCCAAGTGTGTTGAGGCTGTAGATACCGCTACATAATTCTTTTATAGAAATAAGTGTGGTATTATGCTTAAAAATAAAATATTAGATTATTTGATAATTCTCTGCGGAGCTTCTCTTTACGCTATGTCGGTCGTAGTATTTACCGCGCCTAATAACATAGCCCCCGGAGGGCTTACGGGAGTCGCTACGCTTATTAATTATCTGTTTTCGCTTCCAATAGGTACATTCATACTGATAATGAATGTGCCTTTGCTTATTATAGGATATAGGAGAATAGGAAGAACGTATTTTATAAAAACGGTTTACGGTACCCTTGCGGTATCGCTTTTAATAGATTTATTCTCTTGTTTTATCCCCACGTATAAGGGAAATATGATACTTGTATGTATATTCGGCGGTATACTGAACGGCTGCGGTATAGCGCTGATTTTCTCGCGCGGAGGCTCATCGGGCGGTACGGATATATTAGCCTCTCTTATAAATAAGAGATTTCCGCAGTTTTCGATTGGACATCTTATTATGTTTTCCGACGCTTTAATAGTCACAATCTCGGCTTTTGTATATAATAGTATAGAGGCTGGATTATACGCGGTTGTTTCAATTTTCGTCAGCTCTAAGCTTATCGACCGCATAATCTACGGCACATCCGCCGACAACGGCAAGCTGATGTTTATTATTACCGATAAGAGCAGGGAAATTCTTCCGTTACTTCTGAATGACATATCGAGGGGAGTGACCGTTTTGGAAGCTCACGGCGGATACAGCGGCAATGATAAAAAACTGCTCGTTTGCGCCGTACGTCCAAATCAGGTTTATAAGGTGAATAATATAGTAAAAAAGCTCGATTCCTCCGTATTTATAATAGTTACAACCGCTACCGCTGTAAACGGAGAAGGATTTTATAAGAAATATTAAGTACGTACTCAATATTTATCCATTTAAAAAGTTACTATTTTTATGCAAATGTTAACAAATTTATTACCTCTATTGCAAATTTCGACACGAACCGTTATAATATATCTGGCGTAAAATAAGCCCGATATAACTACGATTTCTCAACCTAGGTATTATGCCCTGAGAGCAATGAGGAAGGATATATGAAAAACTTTATTATTTCACATAAAAAGATAGTATTGTTTTCCGTAATGATAATTGTCTTGGCTCTTATTCTAACTACCGCGGGAATAACGGGTATACAGTTACAGAATAAATCGAATGAATCCGTCAGCGATATAAATACCTGTTCAATCCCTACGGGAAAGATTACAGCGCACGGTATTGATGTGTCAAAATATCAGGGCGATATTGATTTTAAGAAGGTAAAAAAAGACGGCTATAGCTTTGTTATTATCCGTTTGGGAACGAGCCAGGGCGGTAAAGACGCTAATTTTGAAAGATACTATAAGGGCGCGTCTGAAGCGGGGCTTGATATAGGTTGTTATTTTTACACCTATACCTATACCACTAACGAGATAAAACAGGAAGCTAAATCTATACTGAAATATATAAAGGGTAAGACCTTTAACTATCCCGTATTTCTTGATTTTGAGTTTAACAGTCTTCTGAATTACAGACGTTACAGTATAAACACTAAAATGATTAATACATACTGCAATGTGATAAAGCAAGGCGGTTATTACCCCGGGGTTTATACCTCTAACTCGATTTATAATAACTACATAGACAAATACGCTCTTGGCAATAAATGGGATTTCTGGGTAGCGAGCTACCTTGATAATACACATAAGAGCACAAAATACTCTAAAAGCTTTTCGATGTGGCAATATTCGAGCAACGGTGTAGTAAGCGGGATTAACGCCCGTGTTGATTTGAACGTAGCTTATGTTGACTATCCGAAAATAATAAAAAAGTTTAATGATGAGTACAAAAACAAATATAAATCATAATATTAACTTTATTATTTATACCGATTGATTTTGGGGGAATAAATTGATGAATTATAAGAGACAGGATCTAGGATGCACGTATTCTTTCGACCGTACTGTTTTTAAAGTATGGTCGCCTGAAGCGTCAGGCATTCGCGTTCAGCTTTATAAGACGGGCTGCGACTGTGAAGAAGGAGCCCAGAAGCTTGAAAGCTACGGATTAACTCTCGACCAAAACACAGGTGTATGGTCTGTTACCGTATACGGTGATTTAAAAAATCTATACTATACATATCTTGTTACCTTTAACGGCGAAACCCGTGAGACACAGGATGTATATTCAAAGGCTGTCGGCGTTAACGGTAAACGCTCGATGGTATGTGATTTATCGGAAACCAATCCCGACGGCTGGGCGGCGGATAAGCATATCTATGTTAAAAATCCAACCGACGCGGTGATCTGGGAAGTACATGTAGGCGATTTTTCAGGCAGTGAAACCTCAGGCGTATCCGAGAAAAACAGAGGTAAATACCTTGCCTTTACCGAAAAAGGTACTACCGTAAACGGCGAGGGCGAGCTTTCGACCTGCATTGATTATCTTAAAGAGCTCGGAATTACCCACGTTCATCTTAACCCCGTATATGATTTCGACTCCGTTGACGAGGCTCATCCCGAAAAGGGTGAATATAACTGGGGTTATGATCCCGCTAACTATAACGTACCCGAGGGTTCGTATTCCACGAATCCCTTCGACGGAAATGTACGTATCCGCGAGTTTAAAGAGATGGTAAAGGCTCTCCATGACGCAGGAATCGGCGTTATTATGGACGTTGTTTATAACCATACCAGTTCAATCGACTCTTGCTTTAACCGCACTTATCCGAATTATTACTACAGAAAAAGCGGCGACAGATTCTTAAATTCCTCGGGCTGCGGAAATGTTTTCGCAAGCGAAAAGGAAATGGGACGTAATTATATAGTAAATTCCGTTTGCTACTGGGCTAACGAGTACCATATCGACGGCTTCCGTTTTGACCTTATGGGTTGTATTGATACAAATACAATGAATCTTGTGCGATTAGCTCTCGATGAAATCGACCCTAGAATTCTTATCTACGGCGAGCCCTGGACGGCTGATTTAGGCGAAAACGGTATTTCCTTCGAGGAAGCCAGCGTTAAGGAAAACGCTTATAAACTGAGCTCCCGTATCGCTATGTTCAACGATTCTTTCAGAAACGCGCTCAAGGGTAATACCGACGACTCATCCATCGGATATATCCAGGGCAATAATCATAATATCTACTATGTTATTTCGGGAATACTAGCTTGTTCATCCGATACATTCCTGAAATTCTTTAAAAAACCGTCGCAGTGCGTAACCTATAACTCAGCCCACGATAATCTTACGTTATGGGATAAGCTTTTAAAATCCCAGAACCGCGACGACTACGATACCCACGACGAGCATATTCTCGATATGAACAAGCTTTCAGCCGCTTTGGTATTTACTTCACAGGGTATCCCGTTTATTTTAGCGGGCGAGGAAATGGCGCGTACCAAGCACGGCGACCACAACAGCTATAAATCCCCCTTATCAATAAACGCTATTGACTGGACTCGTCTTAAAACTTATAAAGAGCTTGTATTATACTACAAGGGACTTATCAGAGTTCGTAAGCTGTTTACACCGCTTAGAGAACCTACCACAGTTACCGTCAGCAACACTTACTTCGAGACCGACGGCCGCTGTATTGCTTATACTGTTCCTAATATCAACCACGGCGAATGGGATATGATGGCTATGCTGTTTAATAACAGCAACGGCTCAGCTCATATTACACTTAAATCCCATACAACTCTACCGCATTCATGGGTTGTACTCGGCTATGATAACGATAAGGGAGTAATCGAGTATAAGAGAATTGACGGAAACGATATAAATGTTCCGCCGATGACTACTTTATTCCTCGTTGATGATAAGAGCTTCGACCGTATACGCTCCGAAAAAAAGGCTAAAAAGAAGAAGGTTAAGCTTAAATCAGCTAATAAACCCGCGCAAGGCTGATAAATTGCTTGACAAAGCGAAATTTTATGATATAATTTATATGTTATCCGTTAAGCTAGGCTTAATACTTAGCTTAACGGATAGTTAATATTCCTTGCGGTAAACAGGATTTACCGCCATTATGTCCAGAAGGAGGTGTTCAATGTGGCAGTAAAGGCAAATTACGAGACAGTAATGATTTTTTCGTTAAAGCTCGGCGAAGAGGGTATCCAGAACCTCATCGAGAAGTTCAAGGCTTTAATCGAGAAGCACGCTACTCTGCAGAATGTTGATGAATGGGGTAAGCGTAAGCTCGCTTATCTTATCAACAAGGAGAGCGAAGGTTACTATGTTCTTATGGATTTTGAGTCTGAGGCTGAATTTCCCGCGGAACTTGACCGTATCTTTAAAATCACAGACGGCGTTATCCGTTCTATGATTATCAAAAAAGGTGAATAATTTAAAAGCACACGTTTATCGTGAATGAAAGGATGAAGTATTATGTTGAACAGAGTAATTTTAATGGGACGTTTAGTAGCGGATCCCGAGCTTAAAACCACAGCTTCGGGTGTTAGTGTTACCAGCTTTAGAATCGCTGTAGACCGCAGCTATGTTAAGAGCGGCGAAGAGCGTAAGGCTGATTTTATTGACATCGTATGCTGGAGACAGACGGCTGAGTTTGTATGCCGTTATTTCAGCAAGGGCTCGCTTATCGCTGTTGAAGGACAGCTCCAGTCCCGCACATACCAGGCTAAGGACGGTACGAACCGTTACGTTGTAGAGGTTGTAGCCGATAATGTAAGCTTTACAGGCGAACGCCGTGACGCTAACAGCTACAATAATTACAACCAGTCTTACTCGAACGCCCCCGCGGCTCCTTCGGTAGAGACTCCCGCTCAGCCTGCGCCGAGTTATCAGAGCGGCACAGCTTCCGATTTCCAGGAAATGCCCCTCGACGATGACTTACCGTTTTAATTGATTCTAATTCCGAAAGGAATATATAGAAAAGCTACGAATTTTTGAAAGGAGAGATAATCATGGCAGATCGTCCTATCCGCGGCAGAAAAGGCCGTAGAAAAGTTTGCGCTTTTTGCGTAGATAAGGTTGAGAACGTTGATTATAAGGATATCGCTCGTTTACGTCGTTATATGAGCGAGCGCGGTAAGATTTTACCCCGCCGTGTAACAGGTACTTGCGCAAGACACCAGAGAGCGCTTACAACAGCTATTAAGCGCGCGCGTCAGGTTGCGCTTCTTCCGTACACAACCGACTGATAAAGATATATGCTGTCCGTCTATCGGACAGCTTTTCTTTTTTTATTCTTTTAAGCACTCTATTTTAATATATTTCATTGTATAATATAAATTGGTGATTAATTATGTATGAAAAAATAAAAGAACAGACTTCCAATGTTTTTAAAGAACTGATAGAAAAAGCGTCCTTAAAAGAGGGCGATTTAGTCGTGCTCGGTTGCTCCACAAGCGTGGTAACGGGCTCGATAATCGGTACGGATTCCAACCTTGACTGCGCGAAAGCTATGTACAGCGCTTTTTATCCGTATCTTAAAGAAAGGGGCATATTCTTAGCCGCTCAATGTTGCGAGCATCTCGAAAGAGCGCTTGTTGTCGAGAGGGAATACGCCGAAAAACATAATCTTGAAATTGTAAACGTAATTCCTGTTCCAAAGGCTGGAGGAAGTAACGCTACCACAGCTTACGAGATTTTTGATGAGCCCGTAGTAGTAGACGGCGTAAAAGCCGACGCTGGTATAGATATCGGCGGAACGCTTATCGGTATGCACGTAAGACGCGTAGCCGTACCGCTTAAAATGGAGAATAATAAAATCGGAGAAGCGAGCGTTATATGCGCGCGTTCGCGTCCGAGATTTGTTGGCGGAGAACGCGCCGTATATAATAAAGATTTAATGTGAGGTAATTTATGACAGCAAAAGAAGAATTTATTAAGATTTTTAAAGAGAATATAACCCGCGAGGGAAGCGATAAGCTTCTTGACTGGATAGAAACTACCGACTTCTTTACAGCTCCCGCGAGCACACGCTTCCACTGCGCCTGCGAAAACGGTCTGGTTATGCACTCGGTAAGTGTATATAATACTATGGTAGAGAAACATTTCGACGAGGAAACCGACAGCGCCGAGAGCTTCGCAATCTGCGCTCTGCTCCACGATTTATGCAAGGCGCAGTTTTATAAGGTCAGCACCCGAAATGTTAAAAACGACGAAACAGGCCGCTGGGAAAAGGTTCCGTACTACGCTATTGACGACCGTTTCCCGTTTGGACACGGAGAGAAATCAGTATTTCTTATCGAGCGTTTTATGCGTTTAAGACTTGACGAGGCTATGGCTATCCGCTGGCATATGGGCGAGTTCGGCGATAAGAACAGCAATACTATTTCCCAGGCGTACAACCTCTATCCGCTCGCCGTTAAGCTCCATTTAGCGGATTTGGAATCTACGTATCTAAGAGAAAAAGGAACTTCCGCTGTAAATAATTGATTCAGGGTGATACAATGCTGCTGTTAGAAGCAATCCAAAAGGCTGAAAAGCTACGAAAAGAACTTAAATATCATAACGATTTATATTATAATCAGGACGCTCCCGAAATCGACGACTTTACCTACGATAAAATGCTCCGTGAGCTCGAGGATTTAGAAGCTGAGTTTCCCGAGCTTATTACTCCCGATTCTCCGACGCAAAAGGTCGGCGGTCAGGCAGGCACGAAATTTTCCGAGGTAGTCCACGAGGTTAAAATGGAAAGCCTGCACGACAGCTTTTCATTCGATGAACTGCGTGATTTTGACCGCAAGGTAAGAGAGGTTATCTCCGAGCCAAAATACGTAGTCGAGCCTAAGATTGACGGACTTTCCGTATCTGTTGAGTACAGAAACGGCGTTCTCTCCCGAGCTTCAACCAGAGGCGACGGCACGGTGGGCGAGGATATTACCGATAATATCCTTACCATTAAATCCCTCCCGCACAGGCTAAAAGACGCTCCCGCCTTTTTAGAGGTCAGAGGCGAGGTGTATATGTCATTCGAGAGCTTTCTTGAACTTACGAAACGCCAGGAGGAGAAGGAAGAAAAGCCCTTTAAAAATCCGAGAAACGCCGCGGCGGGCTCTCTAAGGCAAAAAGACAGCCGTATTACCGCCGAGCGTAATCTCGACATTTTCGTATTTAATATTCAGCGCGTTGAGGGAAAAACCCTGACAAACCACGAGCAATCGCTTGAATATATTAAATCTCTCGGTATACCTACGGCTTTTCATAAGAGCTTTAATAATATCGAGGATGTTATTACCGAGATAAACAATATCGGCGAAAACCGAGGAGAATACAGCTTCGCAATAGACGGCGCTGTCGTAAAGGTTGATGATTTTAACGCGCGCGAGGAGCTCGGCTCTACGGCTAAATTCCCACGTTGGGCTGAGGCGTACAAGTATCCGCCCGAGGAAAAGGAAACCACTTTATTATCCGTAGAAATAAACGTCGGACGTACTGGCGTGTTAACTCCCGTCGGAAATTTCGAACCCGTGCTTTTAGCGGGTACAACCGTATCGCGCGCTACGCTCCACAATATTGATTTTATAACCGAAAAGGGTATTTGCGTAGGCGACAGGGTTCTTATAAGAAAAGCGGGGGAGATTATCCCCGAGGTGCTTTCGGTAGTAAGCCACGCCGAAAACGCCGTACCGTTCGAGTTCCCTAAGCTCTGTCCGTCATGCTCAAGTCCCGTTACACGCGAGGACGGCGAGGCTGCTATCCGCTGTACCAACACCGATTGTCCCGCACAGCTTATGCGCCATCTTTTCCACTTCGTAAGCCGTGACGCAATGGATATTGACGGCTTAGGTCCCGCGGTACTCGAACAGCTTGTTGACGCCCAGCTTGTAAAGTCTCCCGCCGATTTGTATAAGCTGAAATTCGAGGATATCCTTACTCTCGAGAATAAAAAGGAAAAGTCAGCCAAAAACCTTATTAACGCGCTCGAAAAGTCCAAGGATAACGAGCTGTACCGCCTTGTATATGCTCTCGGTATACCTCATATCGGGCTGAAAGCCGCTCAGCTTTTATGCGGAAGGTTTACGACGATTGAGGAAGTAATGAACGCCAAGACGGCGGAGATTAACGCTATAGACGGCTTCGGTGAAATAATGGCTGAGTCGGTGGTTCAGTATTTCTCTCTTGAAAGTACAAAGCATCTGATCGGCGAGTTGAAAGCTCTCGGCGTTAAGATGACACCCTCCGAGAGAAGGGCAGAGGGAGGAGTTTTCGAGGGCAAGACCTTCGTGCTTACAGGCACGCTTCCGACAATGTCACGAAAAGAAGCCTCGAAGATTATCGAGGATAATGGAGGAAAAACCTCCTCATCCGTCAGCAAAAAGACTGATTATGTCTTAGCGGGTGAATCCGCAGGCTCCAAGCTTACTAAAGCCCAGAGCCTCGGCGTAAAAATAATATCCGAAGAAGATTTTTTAAATATGGCATCTGAGAATTGATTATCAATTCAGCAGCAGTCTGATACTATATATTTATAACGAAAAAAGCACGCTCAAAGCGTGCTTTTTTTATCGTAAAAAATATTAAAACATATCTATAATATCGTCGCCTATTTCATCCTCGATTCTTTTTAGCAATTCGCTGGGCTTCATTTTCAGAGCGAAAGCGATTTTATAAAATGTCTGAAAGTTAGGAGTTCTTAGCCCGCGTTCAATAGCGCTCAGGTGAGTTCTGCTTATATTCGCGAAGCTGCTTAGAACCTCCTGGGATATATGCTTTTCCTCACGCGCTTGTTTAATAGCTTTTCCTACAATGTTTTCTTTCTTTAAGTTATTATTCATTTTATCCATCATACCACCTATTATATCATTAAATTTTTAACATTTCAATATTTTTCACATACCTATTATAGCAAATAAATTATATAAAAATGAACACAAATGTACGCGAAATTTTATTAAAAATGTGTTACGATTACAATACGGATATATTCCTTAATATTCGTGGAAGTATTGTATATCGACGCGTAATATACAATACATATCGGATGCGGACAAAAGGTCCAAACTCTGTTTTAAATAACAGCGATATGCAAATCAGTAATCAGTAATCAGTGGTCAGTATTTGGCGGATTTTCTAAACCCGATTTATTAATCGGAGCGAAGCGACCTTTAACTGTCCACTGTCCACTTTCAACTGTCAACTGACCTTGCGTGGTCAGATATTGTGAGTTTTAATCCGATTTTTAATTAAGGAAAAAAATTTATGAAAGGAATGATTCTCTTATGAGAATGACAAAGAAAATTACATCAATCGTACTCGCTGTACTGATGGTAGTTTCTATGGTGTCTGTTATGGCAGTAAGCGCAAGCGCTGCTACTAACGTAGCTGAGATCGGCGCTAATAAGTACGAAACACTCGAGGCTGCTTTCGCGGCTGCTCAGGACGGCGACACAATCACACTTCTCGCTGATTGCGCAGGCAACGGTATTAAAGTAACTCCCGCAGGCAAATTTGCTACAGGTCTTACAGTTGACTTTAATGGTAAGACTTACACAGTAGACGGCGAGACAGTAGGTTCTCCCGGAACAGAGACACTTGCGTTCCAGCTTCTTAAGGACAACAAGGTTACATTCAAGAACGGTACTATCTATTCCGAAAAGGCAAAGATGCTCGTTCAGAACTATTGTGATCTTACACTTGACAATATGACGCTGACACTTAATAACACAAGCTACAACGGCGCTTATACTCTGTCTAACAACAATGGTAACACAGTTATTAAGGATACTACTATCAACGCTAACCCGACAGCAGGCAGCTTCGCGTTCGATGTATGCCGTTATTCAAGCTATCCCTCAGTTAACGTTACAGTTAAGGGCGACAGCAAAATCAACGGTGACGTTGAGGTTACTGCTTCTGGTAACGACGTAAAAGACGGTTTATCCCTTAATCTCGAAAGCGGTACAATGGCTGGTGAGGTTAAAATCAGCAGTGCTGTACAGTCTGCAATTGAAGCTGATCCTGATTCCAATTTTACTACCGATACAACTGCTTTTGAAACAGTTACTCCCGTAGCTGAAATTGGCGCAGCTAAATTCGCTACTTTAGAGGATGCTTGGAATGCTGCTCAGGACGGCGCAACAATCAAACTTCTTGCTGATTCCGCGGGCAACGGTCTCAAAGCACCTCAGGGCAAGTACACAACAGGTCTTACAGTTGACTTCAACAGTTATACTTACACAGTAGACGGCAGCTTAGTTGGTTCTACAGGAACACAGACACAGGCGTTCCAGCTTCTCAAGGATAATACTATCACATTTAAGAACGGTACTATCTATTCCGAAAAGGCAAAGATGCTCGTTCAGAACTATTGTGATCTTACACTTGACAATATGACGCTGACACTTAATAACACAAGCTACAACGGAGCTTATACACTGTCTAACAACAATGGTAACACAGTTATTAAGGATACTACTATCAACGCTAACCCGACAACAGGCAGCTTTGCGTTTGACGTATGCCGTTATTCTAGCTATCCTTCCGTTAACGTAACAGTTACAGGCGATAGTGAAATTAACGGTAACGTTGAGGTTTACGCTTCCAAGAGCGATCCTAAGAACGGCTTCTCACTTACACTCGAAAGCGGAACAATGAACGGCGATATCGTTATGGATCAGACTGCTCAGAACGTAATTGATACTGCTCCTGACAAAATCAAAGTTACTAAGAAGTCTACTTTCGATCAGGCTGCTCCCGAAAACTTTGTTTGGAAAGACAATGGCAACGGTACACAGTCTCTCGTTCTCAATAACCCGCTCGTTCCTGATATGATTACTGCTGCTGCAGCTAAGGCTCAGGATGGAAACGAGTTTGGTATCACATCAAAATACCTCAAGGGTACACTCCTCGGCGTACAGAAGAAATCTGTAGCAGGCGAAGACACAAGTAGCCAGGAAGGCGCTAAGAATATCCGTTTCGTAGCTGTTCTTGATACTGAACTGCTTCAGGATGCTGACGATTACGGCTTCGTACTCGCTAAGGTTGGTACAAATAAAACTACACAGAATACTAATTTCAATAACCTCAAGGCTTATTGGGGCAACGGCGAAAAGACAATCTCCGCTATGGGTACATACAACAACGTATGCGGAAACACTGCTTACGGCGATCCCGAAGATACTTCGACATCCTATAAGTATGTAACTTGCGCTGTTAACAACGTTGACGACAATAGTAAGATTGCTGCTCGCTTCTTCTATAAGAAGGACGGCAAAACATACTATGCTAAGTATTCTGCTTACAGTTACGCTTACACAGGCTGTACTTCTTCAGCCGATGCAACTTAAGGAAGGAGATACGAACAATGAAAGAATTATATAAGTCTCCTGTAATTACAGTAGAGGATTTAACAAAGGCTGACGTTCTCTGTGCTTCAACAGAAACATCGAGCGGTGCTACAACACAGAAGGTTGATAATATCAACCAGCTCGCTGGTACAATCGGCGATCTCTCAAGCTTACTCTAATTCTGTAATAACCTTAGGATGAATTAAAAATTCGGGTTGACCATTTCGGTCAACCCGATATTTTTGCCCGCGAGCCGCGGGAGCCATAGCCGCCTTTGGAAAAGTTCTCTTTATAAGAAAGCTTAATCAACGGCGGTTTTTTCTGTCATTCTTAGCCTTTGCTTTGTCATTCTGAGCGAAGCGTTAGCGTAGTCGAAGAATCTTAATGCCTTCCCTTGATTACAAGGTAAGATGAAGCCATATACGCTGATAAGGTGACGTTATACTGAATACTAAGAACTAAGAACTTCAAATGCCTGCTTTATGCAGGTATATTTTTTTATGTACAAGCATATTAGTTACTATGACATACGAAAAGAATTTAAAAACGGTTACGGCGTATCTGCCGTTTTCGCTTAGAAACGCTGTTAACAACGTAAAAAAGCTTCCCGATAATCTACAGGAAATCCACCTTATTATTAATAAACCTCTGATTCTCCATACTCCGTATAAAAGCTATTTTATTAACTATGACTACGCCTTAACCGATACTATCGGCGAAAACCTTATAAACGTGAGTAAAAGCGAGATTGAAGAAACCTTTACCAGCATATGCGAATACTCCGTTTACTCAAAACAGAATGAGATTACAGGCGGATTTATAACCCTTTCGGGCGGTAACCGCGCGGGTATATGCGGAACTGCTGTTAACCGCAATAATGACATTTATAATATCCGTGATATAAGCTCCCTTAATATCCGTATAGCGAATGAGGTTAAGGATTGCGCTAAAATTCTTTTATCGAAAATTAATTTAGATAAAGGCGTTTTGATATGCGGCGCTCCGTGCAGCGGAAAGACGACAATTCTCCGTGATTTAGCGCGGCTGTTATCTTATAAAAACAGGGTGTCGCTTATAGATACACGCCTGGAGCTTGCGGGCTGTAACAAGGGCGAGCCTCAGTTCGATGTCGGCTTATCCGATGTTTTTACGTCATACTCCAAGCGCGCGGGTTTTGAGCACGCGGTAAGGTGTATGTCGCCCGAAATTATTATCTGTGACGAAATAAGCGGCGAGGATATAGCGGCGGTGAATTACGCTCAAAAAAGCGGAGTAAAGGTTATAGCTTCCGCTCATTGCCGAAATAAAAACGAAATGTTAAATAACCCCGATTTAAGCAAGCTGATTAAAAATAGGTGCTTTAGCTCGGTAGTATTTTTGAAGGATAGGGAAAATATAGGACATGTATCGCGGATTATCAGCGGGGATATGCTCTATGGTTAAATATTTAGGCTTGATTTTGATTGTTATAACGGGTTTCGGCGCGGGCTTTTACTACAGCCTGCGTCTTAAAAACCGCTTTGAGTTTTTATCGGCGTTTAAGGATTTTTTATCTACGCTCGAAACGAATATGCGGTATAACTGCTCCGATATTTTTACTATTGTAAAAAACTCCTCTCCCGATATGTTGCGAAATGTATTTATAAATGATGAGAGCTCTGACTTTCAGCGATACTGGAAAAGCTGTATAAGCTCTGCGCCTAAGCGTTACGCGCTTAAAAAAGAGGACTATAATTTATTTTACGAGTTCGGCAGAATTCTCGGAACTACCGATATAGACGGTCAGTTGAATCACATAAAGCTATATAGAGAACTTTTAAACAACAATATAGATAATTCGTTAAAAGAATTAAAACAGAAATCTAAGCTTTCTAAACTGCTCGGATTATTCGCGGGGTTGAGCTTAGCCCTGATTTTATTGTAAAGGAATAAAAATATGGACGTTGATATGATATTTAAAATAGCGGCGATAGGAATAATCGTGGCTGTTTTAAACCAGTTATTAGTAAGAAGCGGTCGTGAGGAACAGGCTATGCTTACGACATTAGCGGGATTAATAGTAGTTCTTTCTTTAATCGTATCACAGATAAGCTCGCTGTTTAGTACGATTAAACAGCTTTTCGGATTATGAGTATTGCGGCTGTTTGTTTTATCGGTATTATAACCGCGGTTATCTCCGTATCGCTGAGAAGGTATAACGCTGAAATCGCCTTTCTTGTAGCGCTGACGGGAAGCGTAATAATAATTGTTTCTGTTTTAACGAATGTTTCCTCGTTATTTGAAACGGTAAAGAATATATTTGATACTGTTTCCGTAAAGTACGAGTATATAAAAATTCTGTTAAAAGCAATCGGGCTTTGCTTTATCTGCGAGTTTGCGGTCGATTTATGTATTGACGCGGGACAGCGCGCGCTTGCGAATAATATCTCCGTAGCGGGTAAGGTATTGGCGCTTGTTACCGCTCTGCCTTTATATAAGGATATATTGACTTCGGTATTGAGCCTTACGGGAGTGAATATATGAAGAAATCTATCTTTATAATCGGCGTCCTGTTCGTAGTATTTTTATCTGTGTTTTCCGCTAAAGCCGATACATATGATGACTTTCTGAGCGAGAGCCGAAGTAATGAAGTGTTTGATTCACTACCCGATGATGCTAAATCCGCGCTTAACGATATAGGGATTGACGGCTTTGATTATAAATCGCTCGAGAATATAAAGCCTGATAAGGTTATGGAAAATATACTGAACGCAATATCCGTTCAGGGTAAAACTCCGCTCAGGGTTTTTCTCACGGTGATCTCGGTTATGCTGTTGTATTCGATTTTATACGGTTTAAAAAATTCCCTCGACGGCGCTTTACAACCCGTAATATCCTTGGGCGTTACGCTCTGTATAACATGCGTACTTGTATTGCCTTTGACGGAATTTATAACGTCTACAGTCAACGTGATAACAACATCCTCTGATTTTATGTTAGCGTATGTTCCGCTTATGGTGCTGGCTTTAGGACTGTCGGGACAGCCGATAAGCGGCGCGGGCTATTACAGCGTAATGATATTCACTGGTCAAGCTGTGGGAAATATCGCCTCAAAAATAGTCGCGCCGTTTTTAAAAATCTTCCTCGCGCTCGGAATATCCTCGTCAATCTCCCCGAATATTAACCTAAGCGGTATGATCAGATTCATTTCTAAGCTGACTAAAATAATACTAGCTTTTTCCGTAAGTATATTTACAGGCGTTTTAAGTTTTAAACAGGTTATATCAATGGGCGCGGATACGTTGTCATCTCGGGCGGTAAGGTTTTCCATTTCAAGCTTTGTTCCGATAGTCGGCTCTGCGCTCTCGGAAGCGTACAGAACTGTCCAAGGTTCTGTAGGACTTTTAAAATCAGGTATAGGAATAGTTTCCGTAGTCGCTCTGCTCGCGGTATATTTACCTGTTATTGTCCAGGCGCTGTTCTGGATGCTGACTTTAGCGCTGGCGAAGGCTGTGGGCGAGGTCTTGAACCTGAGAGAACCCTGCGTATTGCTTGAGTCCGTTTATACCGTTATATCAACCCTGTTTTCGATAATACTTTGTATGATTATGATTTTCATAATCTCAAGCTCGGCGGTTGTAATACTGGGAGGCTTCGGATGAATTCTATTGCTTATATCGCGGCGGTTATATGCGCCGTTTCGATCGCGTCCTCCGTAATCTATGTAATACTTCCGAAATCCAACACTAAGCGCGTAATGAATACAATTATCGGAGTTTTTCTTTTATGCTCCTTAATCGCGCCGATAAAAAACGCCGTTATGAATTTTGATTTAAAAATCGACCTGCCTGAGCTTGAAAAAGGTGTAACGGCTTCCGCTGATGAAGCCTACGGAAAAGCTCTGTATAAAAAGGCAGAGAGTATACTTGAAAGCTCCGTTGAAAGCTATCTCTCGAGTAAAGGGTATAAGATTAAAGGCGCGAATGTTAAGCTTAACAAGGATAATCCTGAGGGAATATATATAGAGCGTATCAGCATATATATTAACAAGAGCGATATACCCGAAGCTGATAATATTATTTCTTTAACAGAAAATAAATTTGAAAAAACTCCCGAATTGATGGTGACGTAGTTTGAAAATAACGAAGCTGAAAAATATTCTGAATGACGAAAAAATAAGGAGACTTTTAATTATATGCGGCGCTCTTGGAATAGGTCTGATATTCTTATCGACATTCATAGAGATTCCCAAGGATAATAATTCCTACGATATAACCGCTTATAAAGAACAGATACAAACCTCGCTTAACGATATGCTGAATCAGGTTGACGGGGTAGGAGAGTGCTCGGTGCTTATTACAATGGAGAACTCCGCCGAGGGTGTTTATCTGCAAAACAGCTCAACAAAAACCAAAGAAATTGAGCCGAAAATAAGGGGAGTTGTTGTTGCGTGTTTCGGAGGTGATGACCCTGTTGTTATTGGAAAAGTCAGCGAAATTGTAACGAAAGCGCTTAATATATCGAGCGCGAGAGTGTGCGTAACTAAGCTTGATAGTAAAGAATAATTAAGTCCGAACTTTCGGACGGAAAGGATTAATATTATGAAAAAGTTTAAAAAGCAATTCCTGGCGGCTACTTTGGTTGTGGCATTGGGAGCGGCTGTGTATCTTAACTGGAGCTTAGCCTCCCCGAAAACCGTTTCAAAAACCCTCGGGGAGAGCAGATTTGTAAACGCTACAGTATCTACAACGAGTACCGAAAAAACAACTAAGAAAACGACTTCGGATTCTCTGACCGATAAACAGAAGCAGTTCTTCGCGTCAGCAAAAACCACTAGAGATAATACCCAGGATAAGGTTATCGACAAAGCCTCCGAAGTATTAGGTCTTGACTCATCGTCAAAAACCGAGAAAACCAAGGCTCAGGCTAACGTAGCCGCGGTTATAAAGAACTTTACACTACAGGATACTATCGAGAGTACATTAAAGGCGAAAGGCTTTACAAATTGCCTTTCGTATATAAGCGACGGCGGCTGTACTGTAACGGTTTTAAAGGATGAGTTAAAAAGGTTGAAACCGATTGTAGTTAAGTCTACGGTGGAATCAATTACCAATATTGGTTTCGATAAAATTACAATAGTTACTATTTAGAAAGGTGAGGGCAAAAGCTCTCACCTTTTTATTACATTATTGTAAAAAGAATTGATTATTTACTAAATATAGTTTAAAATACTTAGTGGTGTACTATATATGTTACATTACTATAAAAACGGGGAGTTAGGTAATAATGAATATAGCTGTAATACTCGCGGGCGGAGTAGGCTCCAGAGTCGGCGCAGATCGTCCTAAACAGTTTATTGAAATTCTCGGTAAACCTATTTTAGCGTATACGGTTGAGAAGTTTAATTCTCACCCCGAGATTGACGCTATCGAAATTGTTTGCGTAAAAAGCCACCTCGAATATCTTAGAGAGATGGTTAATAAATATAACCTCGATAAGGTTAAGTGGATCACAGAGGGAGGAAGCACCTTCCAGGGCTCCGTAATGAACGGAGTTAACAACCTAAAATATAAGGTGGATGATAACGATATCCTTTTAATCCATTTCGGAGCTTCTCCGTTTGTTGAGGATTATATTATATCCGACGCTATTAAAGTATGCGAGAAAAAGGGCAACGCTATTTCTACAATTCCCTTTATCTATCTTTCTGGCTACAAGGATGACGAGGAGAAATCCGTAAGATATATTGATCGCGATACTCTAGTATGTATGAATTCCCCCCACGCTTTTAAGTTTAAGTTCGTTTACGATTTATATCAGGAGGGAATCGAAACAGGCGCTATCGACCGTGTAGAGCCTCATACGACCACGATGATGTACGAGCTTAAAAAGCCGATTTATTTCTCTAAGGGAAGCCAGACTAATATTAAAATCACAACTAAAGAAGATTTGGATCTCTTCGAGGGATATGTGCTGTTAAAACAAAAACGTAATGAATTATAAGGATTTGGAATAATATGGATGCTACACAAAAATATTTGTTAAATATTCTGCTTGAAATAGACGCAATGTGCAAGAAGTACGATATCGAGTATTTTATCGACTACGGTACTACTCTCGGCGCTGTACGTCACGAGGGCTTTATTCCGTGGGATGATGATATTGATATCAATATGACCGAGGATAACTATTATAAGTTCGTTGAAGCTTGTAAAAAGGAGCTCGATCCCAAAAAACGCGTGTACGGCGATAACAGAGTGGACAGGGATTTCCCTGGTACATTCGGACGTTTTATCGACGTTGAGAGTATGCGTTTAAGCTCGAACTTCGCTTTCTGGAAACCTATCTGCGGACAGAGTATAGACGTTTTCTATTTCTTGGAGCTTCCCGGCGATCCTGTTAAAAAGCAGGAGAAAATAGATTTATACTTTGCTTACGATGAATTTGCCAATAAAAGCTACCGCCATTTCCGCTACAAGACTGATAAGGAAATGGAGCTTTACAATAAGTTCAAGGCTATGGAGAAGAGAATCGGCAGGGAAAAGACGCTTCAGAAAATTGAGGCTCAGCTTTTCCATCAGCATTACGACGATTGTGATACCTATGTTTCGGTATCCGCCAGAAAGTACGGCCCGACTTCAATTTCTCCTAAGTATCTTTATGACAGCGTGTACTACGCTGATTTCGAGGGGCATAAGCTCCCGATATCAGGCCACTACGCCGAGCTTCTGAACTACTACTACGGCGACGACTGGAATATTATTCCCGACGTAAAGAAGCAGCATTCTAAAATGTCGCATACGGGCATTACCTGCGCTGATTATGTTTCCGATTATATGCGTCTGCTCGACGAAAAAGAGATTAAAGAGGAAAGATATAAAGCCAAGGAGATTCTCGTAGAGGAAGGCTATAGAATCGGAAAGCATTTAGAGGGAGTCCACGGCAAGATTTCCAAGCTCGTCAGATTAAAGCTTGAGAAGAAAATCAAGGAAGAAAATATCGATGTGCTCTCGCTGACTGACGCTTCCTCGAAGGAGAAAATGGCGAAGCTCGACGATTTATTCTCCTTCTATTACGAAAAACAACTTAACCCCAGCGTTCGTTACTGGGAGAATTTAATAGATATCGGTAATGATAATTTCTACGCCGCTATGTATAATATGATTTACAACCGCAATAATTTCACCGCGGCAAGTAAAATCTTAAAGGTTTATAAGGCTAACGGCTTAGAGCTTGACGAAAGAATGCAAAAGCTTTGGAACGTAGTTTTAAAGGCTCGTGAGATTAAAGCTCAGATGGTTTATAAAAACTACGACAAAGCCGAAGAGCTTATTAAAGAAGCTGTTGAAAAATATCCTTATTCCAAGGAAGTTAAGCTCTATAATATGGAGATTAACGTTATTAATAAGGATTTCGATACAGCTAAAAAGCTTATTGATGAGATTAAAGCTGACAATCCCGATAACGACCGTTGTAAAAAGGCACTCGGCGATATCGCGTTCTTTAACGGCGATAAGGAAACAGCCGATAAATACTACGACGATGTAATGAAAAACTCCAACAACGGACTTCTCCACCTCGATATCCGTAAGAAAAGAGGCGAAAAATAATGACAGATTTACAATCAAGACAGCTCTTACTTATGGATGAGATTAAGGAAATATGCGAGAAAGAAAACTTAAGCTACGTAGTAGCGGGTTTAAACGCCGCGTATATTATGAGCCACAAAAAATATGATAACGAGCAGTGTTATTTCAGAATTATGATGCCGATTGACGACGCTGTTAAGCTCGGAGATTATATCGAGAAGAACAGGAAAGACAGAGTAGTCGAGTCCTGGTACAACAATCCTGATTTACAGATGCTTAAATTCCGCTATGTGGATAAAAACTCTCTCTTTTTCGACGGCGGTTCTCCCGAGAAGGTAAAGTGCTACGGTATCAATATTACCATTTTACCTACAAGAAAGTTCGAGCCCGATAACGAAGCGAGAGGTATAGAGCTATATGTTCAGCTCGTAAATTACGGTCAGGAGAAAAGCGTTAAAAAGATTATTCTCTTTAAGTTTGTTACGAGAGTAACGCATATGAACCGCTTTAAAGGCTACGTTATGCGTAGAATCAAGCTCGATAACGCTAACTATATTCACCACGGTTATTTTAAACGCAATAAGATGACTAAGGCTGAAATGACTAAGTACGTTATGGACGCTAACATAAACGCTACTAAACCCTTTAAATCCGCAAGATATATTCCCGAGGATGTACGCGCTAAGAATCCAGATATTAAAGAAGATTGCCTTGCTTATATGGACGATAAGGGTAAGGTTTTAAAATTCCCGATTGATTTATATACGAATGTCAACGAAGTTGAATTTGAGGGAAAGAAATTCAAGGTGTACGCCGAAATCGAAAAGTATTTCGACACGGTTTACGGAAATGACTGGAAGAATAAAGTTAAGGAAGAGATTTTAGGCTCCAACCGTTCCTCGATTATCTACGATACAGAGATTCCTTACGAGGAATACCTTGAATACACCAAGGATGACGAAAAATCCTTTGCCGATATTGCCGACGGTAAGCGTGAATACAATTACTGGATGGATAAGGTTCATAATCCCGCTGTCAATAAAGCATGGCATACTTTTATGAGAGTAAGAAGAAGCGTTGAGCGTATTGATATCTGGTATCAGATGCGAAATAAGCGTGATAAGCTAAAGGAAGTTTACGAAAAGAAGGATTTACCGAAGCTTAAAAAGCTTATGAGTAAGTATTTATTAACCACTCAGAAATATGTTGATGAGAAAATCGGCTTCTATATTGACGACGAGTTGTTTAAGTATGCCCGCTATATCTGGGACAGCGAGGACAAGCCTACGAGAGTAGACGAAAACGGAAATACTATAACCTACGCTGAGTATGTTTATTCGCTTGTACCTGATTTGTACAAGACCGAAACTCCCGAGGAATATCTGGCTAAACGCGGTAAAACATTTGAATAATTTTAAGGCTCAAAACTTCTGTTTTGAGCCTTGCTTTTTATACGTTGTATGGTATAATTAAGATGTAATTTTATGTAAAGTTGGGATATTATGGATAATAAAATGTCACGCTTTAAAGCCAGAGAACAGGGCTTTTTTCTGATTTTTGAAAAGATCTTCAACGAGGATGCTCTCGACAGCATTATCGAAGCTGCCGAGGAATCGCGCGAGATAGAGTTCGACCTCTACGCTAAACAGTTAGCCGAGGGCGTTTATAATAATCTTGACGCGATCGACGAGAGTATTTCCTCCCATTTAAAGAAAGGCTGGAATATTAACAGAATTTCCAAAACAAGCCTTGCCATAATGAGGCTTTCGGTTTATGAGATGAAATATGTTGATTCCGTTCCCGAAAGCGTCGCGATTAACGAAGCTGTAGAGCTTGCTAAGAAATATACAATTGACGAAAGTAAATTTGTAAACGGCGTACTTGGCGCGATTTCGAGAGCATAATGTATTATTTAGGAATAGATACCAGCAACTATACCACGTCAGTCGCTTTGATTGATGATGATAAAAATGTAATACAACGAAAAAAGCTTTTACCCGTTAAAGAGGGAGAGATAGGACTTCGCCAGTCTGACGCGGTATTCCATCATACCTCTCAGCTTTACGCTTTGTACGCTGATTTGGTAAAGGATATTGATCCTCGAAATATTAAAGCGGTCGGCGCTTCCGTTAAACCGCGCCCTGTAGAGGGCTCGTATATGCCGTGCTTTAACGTAGGAGCCAATACAGCGAGAGTTATAAGCTCAACGCTAAATATACCTATGTACGAATTTTCGCATCAGGAAGGACATATTTCAGCCGCTTTATACAGCTCGAAAGCAGAACAGCTCTTTAATCGTGAGTTTTTAGCTTTCCACGTAAGCGGAGGTACCACCGAAGCTGTGCTTGCTAAGCCGAAGGGTTTCGGCTTCGACCTGAAAATAGCCGCCGAAACTCTCGACCTGAACGCAGGGCAGGCTATAGACCGTGTAGGCGTTATGCTAGGGCTAAGCTTTCCTTGCGGTAAAGAGCTCGAAAAGCTCGCGCTAAGCTATGACGGCGAGCTTAAGGTTAAAAAGCCGACTTTAAAAGGCGAGAATTGTTGTCTTAGCGGAATCGAGAATATATGCAAAAATCTTTACGAGAATAATTCTTCTAAAGAATATATCGCCGCATACTGCTTAAAGTATATCGAGAACACTTTAAGCGAAATGACCGACAGATTACTTGAAAAATACGGCAATCTCCCGCTTTTATACGCGGGCGGAGTTATGTCAAATTCAATAATAAGAAAATCCTTTGAGAATAAATACGGCGCTTATTTCGCCGAACCCGAATTTTCCGCGGATAACGCCGCGGGTATCGCTTATTTAACATACAGAAGGGCTGTTTATGATAAATCCTGAGTTTACAAAACCGAGAATCATCTCTGTATCACAACTCAATTATTATGTAAAATCTCTGCTTGATAATGATCCTCATTTATCGAGCGTTTTCGTTACGGGAGAAATCAGCAATCTTACCGACCACTACCGAAGCGGTCATATTTACTTTTCTTTAAAAGATAAAAACGCCGTAGTCCGCGCGGTTATGTTCGCGGGAAACGCGCGTAATTTAAAGTTTAAGCCCGAGGAGGGTATGAAGGTTATTGCCTTATGCCGAGTATCGCTTTACGAGGTGACGGGCGGTTATCAGATATACGTTGAGGATATGCAGCCCGACGGAATAGGCTCGCTTACAATCGCGTTCGAACAGCTTAAAAAGAAGCTCGAGGAAAAAGGACTGTTTAAACCCGAGAATAAAAAGCCCATACCTAAATTCCCGAAAACTGTCGGCGTAATCACATCTCCGACAGGCGCGGCTGTGCAGGATATCCGCAATATCCTTACAAGACGTTTTCCGAGTGTTGATATTGTGCTTTGTCCCGTACTGGTACAAGGCGCGGGAGCTCCCGAACAGCTTATTAACGCTGTTAATCTGTTTAATGAATATGATTGCGCCGATGTTATTATAATCGGACGCGGCGGCGGTTCTATCGAGGATTTATGGGCGTTTAACGACGAGAACCTTGCTTACGCTATTTATGCGTCCAATATCCCTGTTATTTCCGCGGTAGGTCACGAAACCGACTTTACGATATGCGATTTTGTATCTGACCTGCGCGCGCCTACGCCATCCGCGGCGGCTGAACTCGCCGTACCTGACAGGGAGGAACTGCTCGCTTATTATAACTCTCAGCGCCAGTATATAAACTCGCTTATTGATAACAGGCTTTCTTTCTATAATAAAAAGCTTTCCGATATAAGAACAGCTATGTCCGTTAATTCTCCCGAAAAGAGAATAGGACTTTTAAGCTCTAAGCTTGATAATTTATCTAAAAGAGCTCAGCTTTCTATTAATGATACTTTTAATTTAAAATCCGACAGCGTAAAAAAGCTCGGCGCTAAGCTTGAAACTCTAAACCCTGTTTCCGTTTTAAACAGGGGATACGCTATCGCGCAAAAAGACAGTACAAACATTAATTCTGTAAAAGAATTAAAAATTGACGATGAAATAAAACTGACATTAAAAGACGGAACGGTAAAAACAAAGGTAGTGGAGATATAGTATGGCTTTTACACATTTACATGTCCATAGCGAATACAGCCTGCTAGACGGCGCGTGCCGTATAAATTCTCTCGCCGAAAAAGCGAAAGAAATGGGGCAGACCGCTCTCGCGATTACCGACCATGGCGTTATGTACGGCGCCGTGGATTTTTACCGCGCGTGTAAAAAAGCGAATGTTAAGCCCGTTATCGGTTGTGAGGTATATGTAGCTCCCCGAAGCCGATTTGATAAAAACGCCTCGTTCGATAAGGAATATTACCATATGATTCTGCTGTGCGAGAATAACACAGGCTACCAAAACCTTATTAAAATGGTGTCCTTATCCTTTACCGAAGGCTTCTATGTAAAGCCTCGTATTGATGATGAACTGCTCGAAAAGTATCACGAGGGTTTAATCTGTTTATCCGCCTGCATAGCGGGAGAAATCCCGAGAAAGCTTTTAAACGGCGATTATAACGGCGCTAAGGATAAGGCGCTTTATTATCAGAATATATTCGGTAAAGATAACTTTTTTATCGAACTCCAGAATCACGGGCTTGACGAGGAATTAAGAATATCTCCCGATTTAATCCGTCTTTCCAAGGAAATAGGAGCGGAGCTTGTAGTTACGAACGACGCGCATTATATAAATAAATCCGACGCTGAAACCCACGATATTCTTCTATGTATACAAACCAATAAAACCATAAATGACGAAGACCGTATGCAGTTTAAGACCAAGGAGTTCTATCTTAAATCCGAGGAAGAAATGCGTTCTCTGTTTAAAGATTTCCCCGAAGCCTACGATAATACTCAGCTTATCGCCGACAGATGTAATGTTGATTTCGAGTTCGGCGTAAGAAAGCTCCCGCGTTATGATTTACCCGAGGGCGTAGATCACTACGAGTATTTTAAGGAAGAATGTTATAAAGGCTTATATAAGCATTACGGTAACAATCCCGATAAAAGCTTAATCGACAGGCTTGAATACGAGCTGTCCACTGTAAACAGGATGGGCTTTGTTGATTATTATTTAATTGTTAACGATTTTGTACAGTTTGCTAAACGCTCAGGTATCCCTGTAGGTCCTGGCAGGGGCTCGGGCGCTGGCTCGTTATGCGCGTATTGTATCGGTATAACTGATGTTGATCCTATTAAGTACAATCTTCTTTTTGAGCGTTTCTTAAATCCCGAGCGTGTAAGTATGCCCGACTTCGATATCGACTTCTGTAAACAGCGTCGTGAGGAAGTTATAGATTACGTTATTGATAAATACGGAAGCGACCATGTCGCGCAGATTATCGCGTTTGGTACAATGGCGGCTAGAGGTTCTATACGTGACGTAGGACGCGCGTTAGCTGTTCCGTATGCGGCGGTTGATAAGATAGCTAAGCTCGTACCTTTCGAGCTGAATATGACTATAGAAAAGGCGCTGAAGATATCCTCCGAGCTTAAAAATATGTACGATACCGACCCTTCGACAAAGAATATAATAGATATCGCCTTAAAGCTCGAGGGAATGCCGCGTCACGCAACTATGCACGCCGCTGGAGTTGTAATTACAGATAAGCCCGTTTCGGACTATGTACCGCTGTCGAGCAACGACGGCAATATCGTTACCCAGTTTACCATGACTACCCTCGAGGAGCTCGGGCTTCTTAAAATGGATTTTCTCGGACTTCGTAACCTTACCGTTATCGACGACGCGGTTAAGATGATACAGGAAATCGAACCCGATTTTTCACTCGATATGATCCGTGATGACGATAAGGCTGTTTATAAAATGATGTCTAAGGGGTTAAGCGAGGGCGTGTTCCAGTTTGAATCACAGGGAATGAGAAATGTATTAACCCAGCTAAAACCCGACTGCTTCGAGGATTTAATCGCTGTTATATCGCTTTACCGTCCAGGTCCTATGGACAGCATACCGACTTATATCGACTGCCGTCATAACGCCTCCCATATTCGCTATAAACATCCAATGCTCGAGAGTATACTGAATGTTACCTACGGTTGTATCGTGTACCAGGAGCAGGTTATGCAGATTCTTCGCGAGCTCGCGGGCTACTCCTTAGGCAGAGCCGATATAGTTCGCCGTGCTATGAGTAAGAAAAAGCATGACGTTATGGAGAAAGAGCGTAAAATCTTTATCGAGGGCTTGACGGACGATAACGGCAATATTATAGTCGAGGGTTGTTTAAGACGAGGAATTGACCGTAAAACCGCGACTTCCATCTATGACGAAATGGAAAGCTTCGCGTCATACGCCTTTAATAAATCCCACGCCACCGCTTACGCTAAAATAAGTTTTCAGACAGCGTGGCTGAAATGTCATTATCCAAAGCAGTATATGGCGTCGCTTATGTCAAGCGTGCTTGATAATCAGAATAAGCTTGCCGTGTATATGGCTGAATGTCACAGCCTCGGAATAAGAGTTTTACCGCCCGATGTGAATTCAAGCTCGTACGGCTTTACCGTTTCAGGCAGGGATATCCGCTACGGACTTCTTGCAATTAAAAACCTAGGTCGCCAGTTTATAGACGCGATTATTGAGAGCAGAAAGCTCGAGCCATATAAGAGCTTCTACGACTTCTGCAAGCGTGTTTACGGAAAGTCTATGAATATAAGGGCGCTCGAGAGTCTTATTAAATGCGGCGCTCTCGATACTCTGGGGCTGAACCGCCGCCAGATGCTTATTATGTCTAAGGATGTGCTCGCGGATTTGGATTACGAGAATAAAAATAATCTTCGCGGACAGCTTTCGTTTTTTGAAATGGGAGCGGAAAATTCCGCACAGTCATCCGAGCCTCAGCCTCCCGCCGTGGATGAGTTTTCCAAGGATGAATTGTTGTTTATGGAGAACGAGGTCGCGGGAATGTATTTAAGCGGACATCCTATTGACGAGTACGAGGACTATATAAATGCCGTTAAATGTGATAAAATCGGCGATATTATAAGTCAGGACAGCAATATGTACAAGGATAACAGCTCCGTGCATATAGTATGTATTGTATCCAAGCTGAAAAACCAGATAACAAAAAACAGCCGTATGATGGCGTTTGTTACGGTGGAGGACAGGTACGGCTCCGCCGAGGTAATTGTTTTCCCTGATGTATTCTCGAAATGCGGCGCGCTTTTAGCGCAGGGAAGCGTTATAGAGATTTTCGGTACCGTAAGTCTTAAAGAGGACGAGGAGCCTAAAATTATATGTAACGAAATCCGCGCGGTAGATAAAAACAGCGTTCCTGCTGTAAATAACCGCAACGTTAATAAACCCGCGCCTAAAAAGCCGAATAAACCGCCCAAGCTGTTTATAAGGATTGATAATCTTGACTCCGAGCTTTACAAAAAAGCGTTCAGAGTTATTGATATCTTCGGCGGAAGAACTCCTGTAATATTCTATCTTACCGATACTAAGAAGAAGCTTATCGCCCCCGAAACGATGTGGGTTAGTTTAAACGACGTAATGATTAAGGAGCTTAAATACCAGCTCGGCGACGAGAATGTGGTTGTACAATAGAATACAGGTAACAGAAAAGGTCGGAAGCGCTTGCTTCCGACCTTGTTGTGTTTAAGTTAAAACTTAAATATTCTCGATTTCTTCCTGAGTAATTAACTCAACGCCGCTTGCGCTGAGAATCTTATCCGCTTCCTCGGGATCTTCTACTCTCATTACAAAATAAGCGTATTCCTTGGACTTTGTAACGAACGCGTACATATAGTCAATATTTACGCCTTTTTTAGATAAAAGCTCAAGCGCCTGTTTCGTAGAACCTGGCTTGTCGGGGATTTTAATTCCGACAACATTTGTAATTTGTACAATACATTTATGGCTCGAGAGCGCTTTCTTAGCTTTATCTGTATCATTTACGATTAAGCGGATAATACCGAAATCCTGTGTATCGGCTACGCACATAGCGCGGATATCTATATTTTCCTGTGAGAGCGCGTCGGCAACCTTAACAACCTGACCGGGTTTATTTGTCGCGAATATAGAAATTTGTTTAATCATAGTTTTATCCTTTCTTACTTGCTGTCGTAAACGTGGCGTTTATCTACAACTCTTACCGCTTTACCCTCGGAACGGGGGATAGTATCGGGAGAAACAAGGTTAACCTTCGGCTTAATACCGAGCGCTGACTTGAACTCGTTTTCGAGAGTTTTTTCCATCTTAATAATATCTGACGGCTTATCCGAGAAGTGCTCGTCATTCATTTCGATATTAACCTCTATGCTGTCGAGGCTTCCGCTTCTGTCAACTACGATCTGGTAGTTCGGCGAATGGTTTTCTTTAAGAAGAACAGCCTCGATTTGGCTCGGGAAGAGGTTAACGCCTCTTACGATAAGCATATCGTCAACACGTCCGAGAGGCTTGCTCATTCTTACGAATGTACGTCCGCAGGCGCATTTTTCGTGAGTGATAACGCCGATATCCTTTGTGCGGAATCTTAAAAGCGGGAACGCTTTCTTTGTGATAGAGGAGAATACGATCTCGCCCTTTTCGCCGTCGGGAACAGGCTCGCCTGTTTCGGGGTTGATGATTTCTATAATGAAGTGGTCCTCGTTTACGTGCATACCCTTTTGCTGTGAACATTCGTAAGCTACGCCGGGACCGCAAATCTCCGTAAGACCGTAAATATCGTAGGCTTTGATATTTAAGCTCTTTTCGATACTCTGACGCATTTCCTCAGTCCAGGGTTCAGCGCCGAAGATACCGACTTTAAGTGGAAGCTTTGAGGTATCAATTCCCGCTTTCTTAGCGCTTTCTCCTAAATACATAGCGTATGAGGGAGTAGCTCCGAGAATTGTTGAACCGAAGTCCTGCATAATAGTAAGTTGTCTTGCTGTGTTACCCGAGGAAACAGGAATAGTGGTACAGCCTAATTTCTGCGAACCACCGTGAAGTCCGAGTCCGCCCGTAAACAGTCCGTATCCGTAGCTTACGTGTACTTTATCTTCCTTGGTAGCGCCTGTAGCGACGAGCTGACGCGCGCAACAGGTTTCCCAGATATCGAGGTCGCCGTCGGTATAGCCGACAACGATCTGTTTACCTGTAGTTCCGCTGGAAGCGTGGATTCTTGTAACTTCCTCCATGGGAACAGCGAACATTCCGTAGGGATATGTATCCCTTAAATCCTGCTTGCTGGTAAAAGGAAGCTTAGTTAAATCGTCAAGGCTTTTAATATCTTCGGGTTTAATGCCTTTTTCGTCCATTCTCTGTCTGTACAGGGGAACATTCTCGTAAACATGTTTAACCTGCTCGATGAGATTTTTAGTCTGGATTTCGTTGATTTTTTCTCTTGAAGCGGTTTCGACTTCAGGACTGTAGTATCTTTCCACTGGTATAACCTCTTTCTTTATTTGCTGTAATTATATCCTAGCTCAAAGGCTTTTTTATTAAGCTCAATAAACTTTGGTTTAACTGTTGTTTCTATAGCGTTTATCCACTCGTCGTAGCCTATGCCGAGGTATTTAGCAAGTCTGCCCATTAATACGATATTAACAGCCTTTGATGAGCCTGCCTGCTCGGCGAGCGAAAGAGCGTCGATATCGTCTACAAAAATATCCTTGTTCTCGAGCTCGGATAAAACTCCGTTAGGATAGCTCGCTGTGCCGATAATAACGGGCATAGGGTCGATTTCCTGAGTGTTAACAATAATCTTTCCGCCTTTTTTGAGGAATGAGGCGTATCTCGCGGCTTCGAGCTTCTCGAAAGAGATGATATAGTCAGCCTCGCCCTCGGTAACAATGGGGGAGTAAACCTTGTTTTTGTCGAACTTAACGTAGGTAACAACGCTGCCGCCTCTCTGGCTCATACCGTGAACCTCTGAAACCTTAACGTCGTAGCCCTCGGCGGTTAAAATATTACCTAAAAGCTTGCTCGCGAGTAAGCTTCCCTGTCCGCCTACGCCGACAATCATTAAACTTGTAGCCATTAATCCTGCACCTCTTTTCCAATTGCTCCGAACGGACACAGCTGTGAGCATACGTTACAGCCAACGCACTGTGTCGGGTCGATAAACGCCTTGTTGTTCTTAAAGCTGATTGACGGACATCCGAGTTTAAGACATCTCTTACAGCTTTTACATTTATCTTCATTTACAACGAGAGGCTTCTCGTGCTTAACGTATTTAAGAAGTACGCAAGGTCTTCTCGAAATAATTACGGAAGGCTCGTCAGCTTCGAGTTCTTCTTTAAGAACCTTGTCACATTCCTCGAGATTATAAGGATCTACAACTCTTACTCTGTTGATTCCGATAGAGTTGCAAAGCGCCTCTAAATTAATCTTACCCGCGGGATCACCCTTGATGTTGTATCCCGTAGTCGGGTTCTGCTGATGACCTGTCAT
>DEFK01000033.1 GCA_002350765.1 Ruminococcaceae bacterium UBA2854 | reverse complement strand
CGCTTCATTTTGCGACAGCCCCGCAAAATAATCACAGCATAGATATTATGTCTTTTTTATATTCAAGAAAACGCTCGGTTAAGTTAAAGTCCTTATTCCGCGGCTTTTCCTCGTCGATTATTATTTCTTTTTTGATGGAGCCGGGATTACCGCCGAGAATATAAATCCTGTCTGACAACAGAATCGCCTCGTCTATATCGTGGGTAATAAAAATTGTGGACAGACGGATTTTATCCATAACATCGAGATACCACTTGTGCATATCGCCTTTAGTAAGAGTATCAAGCGCTGAAAACGGTTCATCAAGCAACGCGACATTATCCGAGAACATATATGTTCTGAGAAGCGCCGCTCTCTGTCTCATTCCGCCCGAAAGCTCCGCGGGATAACACTTTTCGGTACCTTCAAGTCCGAACTCCGAAAAATATTCTCCGACCTTTTTTCGCGCGGCATTCTTTTTTTCGCCTTTTATAATCAGCGGCAAAGCAATATTATCCTCTATGGTTTTATACTCCATAAGCAAATCCTTTTGGAGCATATAACTCATCTTGCCGTGCTTTCCCGTAATATCTTCTCCGTCAAGGAAGATATTGCCGCGCTGAGGCTTAATTAAGCCCGATATAACATTAAACAGAGTTGTTTTTCCGCCACCGCTCGCGCCGAGCAGCCCGACAATTTCTCCTTTGTTGAGCTTAATGTTGATATTTTCAATTACATTTGTTTTTCCGTCGTAAGAAAAAGATACATCTTTTACTTCGAGTTTAACCATATTTACTCCAGATAGTCGTTGGTAAATCCTGTATTCTCAGGGATTTTATCATCAATAAGCTTATTCTCATTAATCCAGTTATAAAAAGCGTTCCAACGCTTCGGATCAATATAACCCCACTTTTTAACCTCAGCTTTATACTCTTTATTCATATATTCCTGGCTGGCTTTAACAAGCTTTTTATCAAGCTCGGGAGCGGCTTTACAGAGAATGTTAACCGCGTCGTCGGGATTTTTGATCGAATACTCGTAGCCGTCCTTTAACGCCGAAAGGAACGCCTTAGTCTTATCGGAGTTTTTCTTCATCCAATCGGTATTACCTAAAACTACGGGAGTATAATAATCAAATACGCTGTTTATATCCCTAAACGCGAAGTAATCTGTCTTTAACCCCGACTGTTCGGCATTAACGCCCGCCCATCCGTAGAAAATCCAGATAGCGTCAACGGACTTGCTTTTAAGCGCCGAAACCTCGTCTGTAACCGTACTCGGTATTAATTTCACCTTGCTGAAATCGCCGCCGTCGTCCTTCATTACCTGCTTGATCGTAGCTTTCTCTATAGGTAAATCCCAGGTAGCGTATTTCTTGCCCTCAAGGCCCTTCGGTCTGTCGATACCCTCGCCTTTTCGGGAGATGATACCCGAAGTGTTGTGCTGAACAAGCGCCGCAGCGGCTTTTAAAGACAGCTTATTCTTGCCCGTAATCATAGGAAGCATACTATCCTGGAACGATACGCAGAACTGCGCCTTACCCGAACCTACAAGCGCCTCGGCGCCATCCTCGGGAGGCTGAACTATTTCTACGTCAAGTCCCGCTTTATCGAAGTAACCTTTTTCCTTAGCGACATAAAGTCCCGTATGGTTTGTATTAGGCGTCCAGTCGAGTACAAATGTGATTTTTGTTTTTTCAGTGTTTGCGCTTTCAGCTTTTTTATCGGCGGTACAGCCCGCTAAAGCTGATACCATAAGCGTTAAAGCTAAAACCAATGCTAATAATTTTTTCATATTTTATTCTCCTTTTCTTTCCACGGCATACATTTCTTCTGTAAAATTCCTACCAGCCACATAAGGATCAGGCTTATAGCCGATACAAGGAATATTACCGCGAACATTTTATCAAAAGCATAAGCTTTTCTCACTCTTGTCATATAAACTCCCAGTCCGTTAAATCCGCCCAGCCATTCCGATATTACCGCGCCGACTACAGCGTACGATACGGAAATTTTCAGGCTGGAGAAAAACTGCGGAAGCGCGCAGGGGAATTTTACGTGTCTGAATATCTGCAATCTGTTAGCTCCCATCGAGCGCATAAGCTTGATTGTATCCTTATCCGCCGAACGGAATCCCTCAAGCAGGCTTACGGTTATCGGGAAAAATACTATTATAACGATAAGTATAACCTTGGGAAGCATTTCGTAACCGAACCATAAGACAAGAAGCGGCGCTATAGCTACGGTGGGGATAGTCTGGGTTATAACGACTAAAGGATAGAACGCCTTATAAAGCGCGCTGAATCTATCCATAATCACCGCCATAAAGAAGCCGAATACAATTCCCACGATAAGTCCTATAAGCATTTCCGTCAGCGTAACCATACTGTTGCTCATAAGCAGCGGAAAATCAGACGTAAAAGCGTTTATAACATCAATAGGCGACGGAAGTAAAAACGGCGGAATAATCTCCGTACCCGTTACATACTGCCAGATTAAAAGTATTGCTAAAACCGTTGCTAAGGGTAAGAGCTTACTTGTGATGCTTTGTAACTTTCTTTTCAATTGTCAGCACATCTCCCTCGGGTTTATAAACAACTTTAATATAAGCGGATACTGACGGAGCTCCCGCTTTGATCGCAATATGCTGACATTCCTTTACAATGTCCATAAGCTCGTCGTAGTCGCCTTCGATAGTCGTTTCAAACGGTCCTACATAGTAGTTTAATCCCGTACTCTTTATATAGTCGATAACCTCGTCTACAATACGGATCAACTCGTCGTCGTTTTTAGATTCAGGTAAAGTCTGAATCGCCACACTCGCGTTCATAAATCATTCTCCTTTAAAAAATATCGCCGCGCTGACGCGCGGCGTAAAGTTACTGTATAGACATACTCCCTACGTCGGCATTATCCGAATCAGGTCTAGGGTATAATCTCAGCCTATGACTTGCATAAGCACCCCTGTATTGTATTGTAAATATATGATACCTCTTTTATCAGCGGTTGTCAACTACTTTATAATCTTTAAGGATATATCAAACGCCTTAACAGAATGAGTTACAGCGCCCATAGAGATAATATCAACGCCTGTTTCCGCAACAGCGCGCAGGGTTTCGTCGGTAATACCGCCCGAAGCCTCGAGCTTCGCTTTACCCGCGGTTATCTCAACCGCCTTTTTCATATCCTCACAGCTCATATTATCGAGCATAATAATATCAACGTCAACCGATAAAGCCTCTTTAAGCTCGTCTAGGTCGCGAACCTCGAGCTCTATTTTTACGGTATGTCCGAGCTTTTCTCTAAGCTTATTTACAGCGTTCGTGATACCGCCGCCCGCGTCAACGTGGTTGTCCTTTAGCATAGCGCAGTCGGAAAGATTATAGCGGTGGTTCTTACCGCCGCCGACGGTTACTGCGTATTTTTCGAGCGGTCGAAGCCCGGGGAGAGTTTTTCTCGTATCGGCTATAGACGCGTTCGTACCTTCAACAAGCTTAACCGCCTTATTCGTCGCAGTAGCTACTCCGCTCATATGCTGGAGAAGATTAAGAGCGGTTCTCTCGCCCTTTAAAAGCGTTCTTGTGTTACCGCTGATTTTAGCTATAATATCGCCCTTTTTAAGATAATCGCCGTCCTTTTTAAAGACCTCCGCTTTAAAGTCGGGCTGTAAAATCTCGAAAACTCTCAGCGCGATTTCCATACCCGCAAGCACGCCGTCGGCTTTAGCTATAAACTGAGCCGAGCCCTGCTGGTCTTCGGGGATAAGGTAATCTGTCGCCGCGTCCACATAGTTTATGTCCTCTAACAGCGCGTTTTCGATAAGTCTGTCAACATATATTTTATTAAGCGTCATAAGTTAATTCCCTCTCTTAATTCGTCAAGTATTATTCCCGCGACAATCGCTATCGAGCGCGCCTCGATAAAGTCCGCGGTCAGCTCATAGTTACCTGTAATAAGGTCGTTTACAATCTTATCGACCTCAACGAAGCTTTCCTGGTATTTCTCGGGCTTCGGGATCACAAAATAAGTATCCTGCATAATCCTTCTTATTTCGGTTCTTATACCGACAGGCAGCTTATTTCCCTCTTTATCGGGAAGCGACGGCGCTTTTCCAAGCGGTTTACCGTCGAATTTTTTCAGCTTTTCCATCATATTCTCAGCCGCGCTCCTCGAATAAACAAGCGCCTCTAATAAAGAGTTGCTCGCTAATCGGTTAGCGCCGTGTACGCCCGTATGGGTACATTCGCCCGCGGCGTAAAGTCCCTCGACAGTCGTCTGGCCATTAGAGCCGATTTGAATACCGCCCATAAGGTAATGCTGACACGGGAAAACGGGTATTTTATCCTTAGTCATATCAATACCCTCCTCGAGACAGCGGGCGTAAATCATCGGGAAACGCTGTTTTATAAACTCGGGATCCTTATGGGTAATATCAAGGTAGAATTTTTCGGAACCTGTAGCAATCGACTCGCGGATAACGGCGTCGGACACAACATCCCTCGGCGCTAATTCTCCGCGCTCGTCATATTTAAAGGCGAAACGTTCTCCCTTACAATTAAGATACACCGCTCCCTCACCGCGTACAGCTTCGGAAATAAGGAAACGCTCCCGCTCGTTCTCGGCGGCAAAGGCAGTCGGGTGGAACTGGATACGCGATAAATGCTTTATCTCGGCGCCGAGCATATGCGCGAGCGCTATACCGTCGCCCGTTGCTACGGCGGAGTTGGTAGTATACTGGTATACGCGTCCTATACCGCCTGTCGCGATAAGCACAAATCTCGTTCCGACCTGCGTAACATCATTCTCCTCGAGAAGTCCTACCCAGAATCCGTTCTCGACCTTATCAATCTCGAACACGTATGTATTCTCTTTTATAGAAATATTAGGCTTCGCCTTAACCGCGTTTATCAGCGTATCGACAATCGCCTTGCCCGTCGAGTCCTTATGGTGGACGATACGGTTTCTCGAATGTCCCGCCTCTAAGGTTTTCTTCAGCTCGCCCGTCTCCTCCTTATCGAAGTCAACGCCTATTTCCTTTAGCTTCATAACGTCCGACGGACCTTCGCTTACGAGCTTTTCAACGGCGGAAAGATTATTCTTAAACTTTCCCGCGATAAGCGTATCGGCAATATGCAGTTTAAAATTATCCTTGTCTTTATCGAGCACGGCGGCTACTCCGCCCTGAGCGAGCGAGGAATTGGACAGGGTAAGCTCGCGTTTCGATACAACCAAAACGCTTACATCCTCGTCAAATTGTAAAGCGGCGTATAGTCCCGCTACACCCGCGCCGATAATAACGACATCATATTCTTTATTCATACTCAACCTCTTAATTCGGTTTACAAATAGCTTAAATTATATTATACTACTAATATAGAATTTATTCAACTGTTTTACGAGGTTAATTTATGGATTTAATTGAAACAAAACAAAAAGCCGACCGAGCGCTGCTAATATCGGTAGATACAGGCAAGTTTGACGCCGAAGCGAGCTTAAACGAGCTTTGGGAGCTATGCGAAAGCGCGGGCGCCGAGCCTGTTTTAACCGTACTGCAAAAGCTCGACAAGGTAGAAAGCGCGACCTTCGTCGGCTCGGGAAAGCTTATTGAGATAAAAGAGAACTGCGAAAGCTACGATATAGACCTTATTATCGCGGACAGCGAGCTAAGCCCTACCCAGATTAAAACCTTGGAGCGTGAATGCGGCGTAAGGGTTATAGACAGGACGACTTTAATTCTCGATATTTTCGCGCTTAGAGCTAAGTCCAAGGAGGGTAAGCTTCAGGTTGAGCTCGCCCAGTTAAAATACCTTCTGCCGAGACTTACGGGTAAGGGCGTTGAACTGTCGCGTTTAGGCGGCGGTATCGGCACAAGAGGTCCCGGTGAAACGAAGCTCGAAACCGACAGACGTCACATTCACCGCCGTATGGAAACCCTTAAAGACCAGCTCAAGGACGTTGAAAACCACCGTCAGCGTCTCAGAGAGCGCAGGGATAAAGACGGCGTAATAACCGTCGCGATAGTCGGCTACACAAACGCGGGCAAAAGCACGCTTATGAACTACCTCACAGACGCGGGCGTACTGGCTCAGGACAAGCTTTTCGCTACACTCGACCCGACCTCGCGCGCGTTAAAGCTCCCGAGCGGAGTTACGGTTATGATGATAGATACGGTTGGACTTGTAAGAAGGCTGCCGCACGGGTTGGTAGAGGCGTTTAAATCGACCTTGGAGGAAGCGGCGCTTTCGGATATTATCCTCAACGTATGCGACGCGAGCTCAAACGAAGCTTCGGTTCATATGAAGGTCACTGCCGACCTGCTTACAGAGCTCGGCTGCGGCGACACGCCGATAATAAATGTATTCAACAAATGCGATAAACTAAGCCCGCTCGAAATCGGCGCGGACAACGATAAAAACGTTCACATCAGCGCTAAAATCGGTAAGGGCGTAGACAAGCTTTTAGAAGCGATAGACAACAACCTGCCCGTGAGGATAAAAAAAGTAAAACTTATTCTCCCCTTTTCCATGGGCTCGGTTTCGAACGAGATAAGGGAAAAAGCGACGCTTATCAGCGAAAACTTCACCGCCGAAGGAATAGAAATCGAGGCGATTATAGACGAGGGAATGTATCGCAAGTTAAGAGAATATGTTGTTTAAAAAATACTATAATGAGCTTCAAGTTTTAAATTTATCTTTTCGATTCGTAAAAACACTTGATTTTTTACGAAAATCGGATATAATATATATAGGCAAAAATATTAACGATGAAATATTCATGCTACAACAAACCCCCGTGAGTGGCAGCTCACGGGGGTTCTTGTCTCCTTTTTTGCCGGGCGAAACTTATTTCCCGAGGCAGATTGCCGTAAAGCGGACTATCCATCCAACCATTTGCAAATATAGTAGGCAACTATATTTGCCATAATGGATAGTAGAAAATTAACGATGAAATTCATACCACAACCCCCTTTCTTTGCCTGTCTGGGGGCGGCAACGATACAATTATACCATAGTTCAAAAAATTTGTCGACGAAACATACTTATAAAAAAGAGCGGTTAATCCGCTCTTTTTCTGATTCTCTTTATAATTTGGTCGGAAACAACGCCGATTACAATTCCCGTTACAAGTCCCGAAATAAATAAAACGGGATAATAATACAAAAGCGCCGAGGTATTCAGCATTACAGCCGCGGCTATAAGCTGTCCTATGTTGTGGAAAACTCCGCCCATAGCGCTCACGCCGATTGTCGAGAGCTTTAGCTTTTTACAGAGTATCATTACAGCTAAGCTAAACGCCGCTCCCGAAAGGCTGTAAATAAGCGACATCGCGTTACCGAACAGCAGTCCGATTAACAGCACCCTGATTAAAGAGATTCCGACGGCTTCTTTTACTCCGAAATAATAAAGCGCCGTCACGGTTACGATATTCGCAAGCCCAAGTTTTACCCCGGGGATACCGAAGTTTAACGGAATAACCGCCTCAATATATCCGAATATTAGCGCGAGAGAGGTAAAAACCGCAATCGCGGATATTTTTTTACTTATACTATTATTACTTATCACTTACCACTTACCACTTTCTATCGGGCTACCGCGTCAGGCGCGCTGTCGGCGGTTACTTCAACAACGAGCTTATGAGGCAGACAGACTATCGAACCGCTGTCGATTTTGCCCTGATTTACGCAGGATTTATCCTTACAGTCGGCGTCGCTTATATATACCTTTCCGTTCTCGATTTTAACGGTATTAACGCCGTTTTGATTTTTAATTTTTATCTCCCTATTATCGCTAAGAGGGTACGTGCCGTAAAGCTTGGAATTTACGGATATTCTAACCGTATCGCCGTTTTTCTGAGTTAATCCGAACAGAATAAATCCCATAACGGATAAAACCGCGACAAGCCCTATAGCGATAAAATCTCTTTTATTCATAGTCAGACCTTTTTATAACTCTATACTTCATATCCGAAGAAAAGCTGCTCTCAAGCCCTTCGGATATTATCAACTCTTTTTTATCTGTATATAATATTATATCGAAGCTTTCTTTTGAGTCCGCCCAGAAGCGCTCGGCTTTACCCTTACCCATAACGAAAAGCGCGGTTGACAAAGCGTCCGCTAGAGCGCCGTTTTCGCAAACCGCTGTCGCGGAAACAAGCCCGCTTTCGGCGGGATAGCCGTTTTCGGGGTTTAGGATATGGTGGTAGGTTTTACCGTTTTTCTTAAAACAGCGCTCATACCCGCCCGAGGTTACGATCGCCTTATCCTTTATTATCAGCGTGCCAAGATATCCCTTATCCTTATCGGGATTCTCCACGGCGACAGTCCAAAGACTTCCGTCGGGCTTAGTTCCGAGAACCTGTACATTACCGCCGAGGTTCAACAGCGCGCTGTCTATTCCACGCTTTTTCAGGTTATCGGTTATCTTCTGCGAAGTATAGCCCTTTGCGACTGCGCCGAGGTCGAGCGACATTCCCTTTAATCCTAACGAAACTTTTTTACCGTTTACCTTAACCTTATCGGGCTTAGCGGTTTTAAGCGCTTTTTCAAGCTCGCTTTTTTCAGGCAAACGGTAGTTTTTATCGGGAAATCCCCACAATCTCGTTACGTCAAGCATAGCGAAATTAAACGCGCCGCCCGTCAGCTTATAGTAGCCAAGCGATTTTTTAATAAGGTCGGCGCTGTCCTCGGACAACTCAGCCGAGCCGTTTTCATTCAGCTTATAAATCTCGCTTTCTTTATTATGGGCGGAGAGCTTTTTATCGAGCCTTTTAATCTCAGTCTCGGCGGATTTAACGGCATTTTCCGCGTCCTTACCGTTTACGGTAATCGTCATATATGTATCCATAGCGAAAAAGCTCTCGGTATATGTGGAAGCGCCTATGGCGCAGCCCGAAAGCGTTATTAATATCATAATTATCGGAAAAATCCGTTTCATAATTACCGCCTTAAAAAATAGAATAAAACCATTATACAATAAAAGCGGAAATTTTGAAACAATTTTTTAACTTGATTTTTATTTAAAAATATTGTAAACTATCTCTACAGCAAATAAGGAGTGATCATAATGGCAGAATTAAACAACGAAAATTATGAGGAGGACGTTATAATCGTCGAGCTTACAGACGATGACGGCGTTACAACAGAGTTCGAGTATCTCGACACAATCGCGTATGACGGCGAGGAATATGTAGTTCTTATCGAGAACGACGAGGACGCCGAGGGCGTTATTATCCTTAAAATCGAGTCGGTTGACGACGAAAACGAGAGTTATATCGGAATTGAAGACGAGGACACAGTACAGAAGATATACGAGATTTTTAAAGAAGCTCATAAAGACGATTTTGAATTCACAGACTAGTCGGGAGCCCCGACAGCCTTAGCCGCCTTTGGGAAAGTTTTATGTATCATAAAGCTTGCTCAACGGCGGTTTTTACGTTAGATTAAAACAAGGTGCGCTCATTTTTCGAGCCCCGACAGCCTTAGCCGCCTTTGGGAAAGTTTTATGTATTATAAAGCTTGCTCAACGGCGGTTTTTACGTTAAATAAGAGTAAAAGGTCGGAAACAATTGCTTCCGACCTTTTTATTATTATCAAACAATTTTAATTATAATTCGTCCAGTCCACGCCGTCGAATATCATATTAACTCCGGGGATCTGCAAGTCCTTAGTCTGGTCGCCGCCGTTGGTAAATATTACCATAGTAGCGCCGTCGGGGATCTGAGCTCCGTAAACGCCGTCGGCAACCTTCTCCATATCGTTACCCGGCCAGGACATCATCTGTTTGTTCTCGTCCGACCAGAAATACGCCTTCACAACTCCCCAGTTGGAGTTTCTGAAATAAACGTAATTCTTAACCGCCTCGGTGGGCTGATTAATCGGCGGGTCAGTCTGTATCGGGTTTGTAACGACAGGCGGGTTTACGGGAGTATTAGATGAGCTGTTCTTAATAACCTGCGCGCATTTTCCGCAGAGACTGTAATTCTTCGCGATATACTGCTGAATCATCGTCGCGTCCTTAATAGATACGGAACCGCTTCCGTCGCAGTCAGCAGCCTCTATCTCGTAATCCTCCATAACAAGCAGGAACGCGATATGCTTCTGTACGCGCGTTACGTCCTTGATATTTATTATGCCGTCACGGTTTGTATCGCCGATAAGTATATCTCCGCCCGATACAACGGGAGTATTAGTAACGGGCTGGGCGTTAGTCGGCGCCGCTGTAGCGACCTCCGCGTCAGCGTAATTGCTCCAGGACGAACCGTTGAAAATCTGGTTACTGCCCGGTATATCGAGGTTGCCCGTCTGATTACCGCCGTTGTTGCTGAAAATACACATATCGTACTGTTTAGAGAACGTACATTTCCATACATTATCCTTGTACTTCGTCATCGCCTTACCGGGCCAGGCGGCTTCACCGCTGTCGGTAGCCTTACTCCAATAATAAACGTAAGGCGTCGCGAAGTTGGCGCTCGAATTATCGAAGTAAATCGTCGTCATTGTGTTCGGATCGGGAGGCGCGGGTTTAGTAGGAGTTTGTCCCGAATAGGGCTCCCATTTATTGCCCGCCATCAAAATCATATTCGTCTCGGCGATATCCAGCCCGGGAGCGCCCTCGCCCTGCGGATAACGTCCGCCCGAGCCGATAAATATAACCTTACCGTTTTCGAGACCGTCGTCAACGTCGATTGTATAGAGATTCAAGCTTGAATCAAAATTCATCGCCTTTCCCGGCCAGGCTGAATTAGCCTTAACCTCGCTACCGCTTTCGTCATATATATACGCTTTTACGTCGCTCCAGTTATAGCCCGAGTTATCGAAGAAAACGCGCGTTACGGCGTTAGGATCTTTTTTCTTGAACTTAAACGAAGTTTCGAGCAGCTCGTCGCCGTTTCTCGCCGTTACATCGACCGAGAACACCGTACCTACCGCGATTCCGTCGCCTATCTTAAAGGTCGAGCCGTCCTGTACGGTAAACGAGCTTCCGCCCTCTACCTTAACGGTAGCGGAGGTCGCGCCCTTTAGCTTAACGGTAATCGTTTCGCTGTCATAGAAGGAATAGTCGCCCATTAGCTTTACACGGATAGTAGACTGAGGACCTTCGATAAGAATCGTACCGTTTTCGCCCGAGTCGAACTCGGCGACGCCGTTGGTAACGGTAGCGGTAGAGCCGTCGTAGAAGTTAGTCAGCTTAGTTTTATTACCCCAAATCGAGGAAACGTTTACGGGGATTCTTTTATTTTTCGGAGCGCCGATTACCGCGATAACGCTGTCGGCTAAATCTCCCCTGTCGTAAGAACGCGAGAAGGTATAACCCGTTTCGGCGTTATAGGGTGTGATCTGCTGGTGGTCGCCCGCGCCGATACAGATATGCTTACTCCTGAATTTACCGACCTTCTGCCAATGCTTCAGCACGCTTTGGTCTATGCTGTCCCAGTTCATACTGCTTCTCAGCGAATGTCCCGAACCGCCGTGGCCGTCAAATCCCATTCCCGCGACAGTCGGACGGTTAGTCTCATCGCCGTAGAAAATCTGGATAGCGCCGGGTAACAGCTGGAACGCCGAGCCCTGGTAGATAAGGTCGCCGCGCGCTAGGTTAGAGTCATGAGAAGAAATATATGTAAGAACATTATGGCCTGGTTTAGTATTAAGCGCGTTGGCGTAGCCCTGGTATGTACCGTTGATATTCGAGATACCCGGAACGCCCGAGCCCGAGAACCCGAAGTTGATCATCGAGTCGAAGCCGCCCGCGGTATAGTAATCGCCGCCGTCGAGACCTTTCCAGTCCCAACATTCGCCCGTCATCCAGAAATCGTCAGTCCATTTAGCGCCGTCCTTAGACGGGTTATTCTGACGCCATTGTTTTAAAGCGGAAACGCAGGCTGTTTTAAGCTTTTTCCACGAGCCTAAGTCAACGTGCTTAGCAGTATCGCATCTGAAACCGTCCACGCCGTAGGTCGATACCCACTCGGCGAGCCATTTCGTAATATAATTGGATACGGTATCGGAGCTTCCGTATTTACCGATCTTCGAATTATAAGTACCCTCTCTAGTCCATTTATTCTTTAGTATCGGGGGAATACTTACGCTCTTAGTTGACTCGGTTTTAAAATCGGGAAGTCCCGAAAGACATCTTGTTAAATCGGAGCCGTCCTCCTCGGAATAGCCCGGAAGTCCGCTTCGAATCCAGTCAGGTCCCCACCAGTTACCCCATTCGGAGGTTCCCGAATCGTAGTCGATATAATCGTGCAGGCTGTTTACGCCCGTCAGCTTATAGATAAAGGACGTAGCGGTGCTTTTATCCTTAAATTTACCGAAATTATAATCCACCATATCCTTAATGTTATTATAGCCCGCGTGGTTCATAACTATATCCATAACGACGCGGATACCGTGTTTATGCGCGGTATCTACCATAGTCTGGAACTCCTGTTTTGTACCGAAGTTCGCGTCGGACTCGGTATAGTCGAGAACATAGTAGCCGTGGTAGGAATAGTGGCTGAAATCGTTAGGCTCGCCCGGAGTAACGTAGCCATGGATCTGCTCGTAAGGAGCGGAAAGCCAGATAGCGTTTACACCTAAATTGTCAAAATAGCCCTCGTTGATTTTCTGGGTAATACCCGCGAAATCTCCGCCGTGGAACGTACCAGGGTTAGTTTCCCAGCCCGAGAGCGCGTTACCGCTCGAGTCGGTAGCTCGACCGTAGGAATGGTCGTTAGAGGTATTTCCGTTTTTAAAACGGTCGGTTAAGAGAAAATACACCGACGCGTTATCCCACGAAAAATCGTCGGCGTTTTTCGGTGGATTAGTCTGGTTATAGCCCGTGGTCTTTTTAGGCGACGCGGCGCTTACGGGAGAGGCGCTTATAACGCAACCCGTTATTATAGCGAGGCACAACATCACCGCCAATACTTTTTTCATTTCAAAACTTCCTTTCACACAAAAATGTGTATATTTATTACCATTATATTACACTAAAAATTATTTCACAATATCAAAACATCATTTGTAATTTTAATCGTCCTATTACACAAAAATCGACCTAAGCCATTGTTTATAATAAAAAAATAAAGTCTGCGGTCAAAAAAACCGCAGACTTTACTCTTTTAAAGCATTCTGTTATTAACCCTGCTGTGTGGAAGAAAAGCTCTTATTAAGTCTATCCTGCATAAGTGCGTAAGCAACTATGCCGAGACCGAAAAATGTCAGAACAAGATATAAAACTCCACTGCTTGAATTATTGTTTTCTGCTCTGTCAAGCTTTTCGCCCTGTTTATAAGCCCAGTAAAAACCGTAAATACCGCATGTTACGAGCGTTAACAAGAACGCTATTCCGCCCGAAGTCGGGTTAGGTTCATTGGAAACTCTATTAACATCATCGTTAAGAGAGATAAACCAAACGATTCCGTAAATACCGCAGGTAACAATACTAAGTACAATGCATAACGCAACATTCTTGTTTTCAACCATAGTATTAACTCCTTTCAATTTTTGGCACAGCTATTATATCAATATATAACCGCTATGTCAATATGGGCTAAGGAACATTTTGTTTAATTTCGGAGGAGATCCATCTGTTACGGCGTTTTCAGTTAATGCTTTTTATGATTCCGCGGATTACTTCTTCTTGAATTTAGCCTTGAAGTTTACAACTATAATGCTTTCTGTCATATAAACACATTCCCTTTCAGCTCACATATTATTCATTCCCTGCCGTGAGCTGACAGGGTAATATTTTCAGGGATAAACCCTTATTCAAACAATCGTATCCTCTTTTCCCCTGACAATTTGCTCTTGTAAGTCTTATTGCTGAGTTTCTTTATAACTCTGAATCTTACTGTATAGTTCTTTCCTTTAGCGAGGTTTTTAAAGGTCTTGGCTTCGAGTTTCTGCCCCCTGATAGGGGGATTGAGGGGGTCTGGGCGACTGCCGTACCCCTTCTTTTCGGCGTGCCAAAAAATAACGAGTCCATTGGACTCGTTATTTTTTTGGGTTTGTACCGCAATTTTGATACGAAATATTATGCGGTCGATGAGTAAGGCTCTCGCAACTTGCCCGCGGTAAAATTTGAACCGATTTTAAAATACGCGGGAGTTTTTGTATAACAATTCTTGATACGCCACATTTAAGCAATCCATATTTTTACAGTCGTTCTGTTTATTTACCTGTAAATTTCTGTACATTTGATTCAACTGCTTCCATTTTTTTCGCGTTGAAAACACTCGTAAAATGCTATATTATATCAGTCATCCAACTTGTATAACAGAGGTTGAGCACAACATAATTAAAAATGATATAACCAAACCAACAACTATATTCTTCATGTATTTATATCCCTTCGCTTTCAGAAACAGTCCATATACAAATGAGCCTATCGGCACAGGTAAAAACAACAACATCATCCACATATTATTGTCAAGTTTTGAACTTGGCGATACATTCATGATACACACCATTAATCCGACAAAAAAGGATGTTATTGATAAAATCACAAATAGTATTGAGATTGTTTTATACTTTGTCGAATTAACGCGTTCAACCGGAGCAAAAAGAAAGACACTTTTTAAAACCGAAGAATCTTGTAACTGAGATTTTCTTATAACATACAGCTGACCTTCATAAACAAAAATAATATAATCCCCTAAATCTTTAACATTTGATATTGTCTTATAAGCAATTCTTTTACTAAGATGAATTTCATTATTTTTTAATATATTGAGAAGCATATAATCCTTGTATATTCTATACTCAAATGTATTTGAGGAAATTCTTTCCTCCGCTCTTCTTTTTGTTATATTCAAATCAACCAAGTACTTAATGCAGGCAATTAGTATACAAGCAATAGCTAATACTGCAATGCCTTTAATAACTTCGTTTGCCTTTGTTATGATTACCAGTATAATTAAAAGAGTTAATAATACAATAGCCGCTATATCTCTTAACAAACTACTTCGGCTTGATAGATTTATTATTCTTTTAAACTCCTCCGGAGAATAATTAAACTTGAGTGTTTCTAAACATTCCTCATTCGTATCTTCATTTCTTTTTTCTCCTAATAGATCATCAACACTTACTCCAAAAACATCCTTTAATCTTATTAAATTTTCAATGGTAGGATACGTTTGATTTTTCTCCCAAAGACTTATTGTTTGCCTGCTAACCATCATTTTTTCAGCTAATTGCTCCTGAGACATATTGCCGGCTTTCCTGTAAGTTTTTATCCTTTCGCCAACTGTCATTATGTCTTCCCTCCTCTTAATTCATAAGCTAATTATAATTAACACCCCACAAAAAGTAAAGAATATTTTACTTGCGCCTGTCAAGCAACACTTGCGATATATAATTGATTTCATTCTAACATCTCTATTTGTTTAGATTTTAACATTTTGCGGTAGCGTTGCGACCGCCGCCTGTGGCGGATGAAGGGAGCAAAAGCGCTCGGCAAAATAAGGAGTTGAAGGAGCGGTTTTATCCGCGACGCGCAACGACTATATTTTGGCGAGATTGGCTTCGAGTCCCTTGCAGCGCATAAAACAACAGGCACCCGGATGGGTGTGATATATTGGAAGTGGCGCGCTACAAGTTCGTTTCATCTTTCAAAAGCCTTACATCTCGAACCTTGCTTTGTTAGGCATAGCTATAGGTTCTGCAACGCTCCTCGCTAAAAACGTTCCCCTGGAACGTTTTTTTAACGCTCGGCTTCGAGTTTCTGCCCCCTGATAAGGGGATTGAGGGGGGGCTGGGCGACTGCCGTACCCCTTCCTATCGGCTAATTCAGCTTCGCTGTGGCACGCCGGAAGTACCATCATCTATGATAGAACTTCAATCTCGAACCTTGTGTCCACGTTTTTGGGAAAGGTTTCTGCAACGCAACGGCCTAAAAACAGTCCACTGGACTGTTTTCTTAACGGCCTTTCGAGTCCCTTCTTATCGGCGTGCCAAAAAAAATAACGAGTCCAATGGACTCGTTACTTTTTTTGGCACGCCGGAAGGGACTCGAACCCCCGATCTCGCGGTTCGTAGCCGCGCACTCTATCCAGCTGAGCTACCGGCGCATTTTGAGCGGAATTTTTTCCGCCCGTATATAATAACACTTTATCAAAAAAAATGCAAGTGTTTTTTAAGGTTTATTGAAAAAAGAAAGAAAAGCGCGGTATGCTTCGTATACGTCAACCTTGCTGACAAGCTCGAACGGAGCGTGCATTGAGAGCACGGGAACGCCTAAATCAACAACGTCAACGTTCATATTAGCAACGTATTTCGCGATAGTACCGCCGCCGCCGATATCGACCTTGCCTAATTCGCCTACCTGCCACATAATCTTATTCTCCTCGAGCATAGAACGGATTTCGCCCATATACTCCGCGGAAGCGTCGGAGGTATCGTACTTACCGCCGTGGCCCGTATACTTGGAAATAATTACGCCCTGGTTAATATAGCTCGAGTTTTTCGCCTCGTAAGCGCTCGCGTAAATCGGGTCGAACGCCGCGTTAACGTCAGCGGAGAGACACTTGCTCTTGGAGAGAACTCTATAGCCCTCCTCGCCCTCGGCTTTAGCCAAGTCATAAATAAAGTATCTTAAAAAGTCGCTCTGCATACCCGTATTGCCGTCGGAGCCTGTTTCCTCCTTATCGGTAAGGTAGGTTATACAGGTGCTTTCGGGGATATCGCAGTCAATCGCCGCCATTAACGCGGGATAAGCGCAGACCTTGTCGTCGTGACCGTAACCGCCGATCAAACCGCGGTCAAAGCCGACGTCGCGGCTTTTCTGGGCGGGTACAAGGCACAGCTCAGCCGACAGGAAATCGCCCTCGCGGATACCGTATTTATCGTTTAAAATCTTCATAACGTTTAGCTTTACCAAATCGCTCTCGTCGTCATCGCAGGAAAGCGGGCGTGAGCCGATTAGCACATTTAAGTTCTCGCCCTCTATCGCCTGAGCGAGCTTCTTCTGAGCCTGCTCGCGCGCGAGATGCGGGAGTAAATCGGTAATACAGAAGCAGGGCTCAGCCTCGTCAACGCCGACCTTAATATCGACCTTGGAGCCGTCGAGCTTAACCACCGTTCCGTGTAAGGCTAAGGGCATTACAGTCCACTGGTACTTTTTAATACCGCCGTAATAGTGAGTTTTAAAGTACGCGAGGTTGTTGTCCTCGTAGAGCGGGTTGGGCTTTAAATCCACTCTCGGGGAGTCGATATGAGCGATAGAAAGCTTAACGCCGTTTTTGGTACCGTTTTTACCGATAACGGCTAAGGCTATAGCCTTATCGCGGTTGATAAAATACACCTTATCCCCCGCCTTATATTCCTTATCCTGCTCAAATTCCGCAAAGCCGTTTTCCTCGGCAAGCTTACGCGAATAAACCACAGCCTCGCGCTCTACGGGAGAGTTGTCGAGAAACTCCTTATATCCAACGCAGAACTCGTCAGCCTTTTTAATCTCGTCCTCGGAAATTGTCGCTATACCCTTTTTAGCGGGCATAAACAGCTCTTCCTTTATATCCTTTACTTTTTTATCTGCCATAATTTTACCTCCGTTTAAATTCTAGCTGAAATACAGTTCATTATACACATCTTTAGAATGTTCTACTTTCTTTACATATTTTTCCGTTTCGGGATACGGAATCTCTTTAAGCGTCTTGCCGTCCGAGCTGTAGCGGCTGTCTTTAAGCCAGTCCGTCACAACAAATCCCGCGTTATACGCCGCTATGGCGCAGCGCTCGTTTCCGTAATGCTTTAAAAAATACTTCAATAAATAACACCCGTAGTCGATATTAACGGCGGGGTCGCTAAGCTGTTCATCATCAAGCGACGTTCCTCTCAGCTTCTGCACCCACCTGAAGCTTTCGGGCATCATCTGCATCAATCCCACAGCGCCGACGCTGCTCTCGCAATTCGGGTTGAACTTTGACTCGGTACGTATCATCGCGTAAATAAGCCCTCTGTCGAGCCCGTAGTCCTCGGCGGCTTTATCAACATACTCGCTGTACTTAATAGGATATACACTTTTTTTCAGCATATTATCGGCTTTATGTAAATTACCCGACAGAAACAGTATACCGCCGCCTATAACAGCGATAAATAACAGAAAAAGTATAAAATTTCTCAGGCGGTGGGATTTCCGCTTATATCTTCTGCCTTTTGCCAAAATGCACCTCAAATACGGGAGATAAGCTCCTCTAAATCGGATTGCAGTTTTTCAACCGTTGAATTGTTTTCTATATAATAATCGCAGTTTTCAATAAAGAAGCTGTCGGGTAACTGGATTTCCAGGCGGCTTTTTGCCATTTCCTCGGTTATACCGTCACGCTCGGTTATCCTTTTAATCCGCTTTTCGTCCTCGGATATAAATGCTAAGGTTATATCGCAGATTATATCAAGCTTCGCCTCAAAAAGCTGGGGAGCGTCGAACAGAATCTTATCAGCGCCGCTTCGAGCGAAGGCGTTAAGCTTTTCTATAAACAAATGGGTTATCCTCGGGTGAAAAACCGCGTTAAGCGTTTTAACGCTTTCGCTGTCCTTGAACGCTCTTTTGGAGAGCTTCTTACGGTCTACAGCGCCGTTATTTAACAAGTCGGCGCCAAAGTACGCGGCGATATCGCTTTGCAGTATTTTATCGCCGATTACCTCACGCGCGAGCGCGTCGGCGTCGATAATTTCATAGCCGTTATTTTTAAAAACCTCACGAGCCGCGCTCTTACCAGAGCCCGTTCTGCCCGTAAGTCCTACAAGCTTATATTTTCTCAAGGTTAATCACCTCAAATCCCGCCGCGCGTACAAGACGGTTATATACCGCCATTCCCACACCGTCAGGCTTGGGACATCGCGCGTACACAGTTTTTATCACGGGATTTTTATCAATCTCACGAAGCTGTTTAAAAAGCAAGCGAGCCTGGGCGTCGTAGTCATCCTTCTTACCGAGAGGATAGCTTTTTACGCCGATAAGCTCCTCGTCGCCGTCATAGCAAAGCGCGGCGACAGCTTCGTTCTTTTTACTGTTTACAAATTCTATAAAGCTCTTATCGTCAGCCGTAACGAGGATCACCCTCGCCTTAGGCGAATAATGTTTGTATTTCATACCGGGGGAGGACGCCTTTTCGCCCGCTTTAAGCTGATTTAAAACAGCGTCGTCAACATCAATCTCCCCTATCACGTCCTCGATTTCCTCTACGGTTATTCCGCCGGGTCGAAGCAGTCTCGGCTTTTCGGGAACAAGAGTAATGACCGTACTTTCAACGCCTACCGAACACTCGCCGCCGTCGAGCACAGCGTCAATTTTTCCGTCCATATCTGAAAGAACGTGGTTAGCGCTCGTCGGACTAGGAGAACCCGAGATATTCGCCGACGGAGCCGCTAAAGGACATCCCGCGGCTTTAATAACAGCCTGGGCGGTTTTATGCGAGGGGAATCTTACCGCGACGGTGTCGAGCCCCGCGCTGACCTCATCGGGTATGGCTTTACCCTTTGGCATAATAATCGTAAGCGGCCCGCTCCAGAATTTATCGGCGAGCATTTTCGCCTTTTCGGGGATTCTTGATACAAGCGAGAACTTCTCTATATCGCCGAAATCGGCTATATGAACTATCAGCGGGTTATCCATAGGACGGCCTTTGGCTTTAAAAATTTTGCTCACAGCCTCGCCGTCAAGGGCGTTAGCCGCTAAGCCGTAGACCGTTTCCGTAGGTATCGCTACAAGTCCGCCGTCCGCAAGAATCTTTCCCGCGGTTTTTATATCGTTTTCATTATCTTTCAGTAATAATGTATTCATCAAATCAGCTTTCCATACTAGCCTTTAGCTTTTCCGCTCTGTCAGCGGCTACAAGCGAGTCTATAACCTCGTCCAAATCACCGTTTAAAATATCCTCGAGCTTATAGAGCGTAAGCCCGATACGGTGGTCGGTAAGACGTCCCTGGGGATAGTTATAGGTTCTTATACGCTCGCTTCGGTCGCCGCTTCCTACCTGAGATTTTCTCTCGGCGGAAATAGCGCTGTCCTGAGCCTGCTGTTTTTCCTGAAGCAGACGCGATTTTAAAACCTTCATCGCTTTATCTTTATTTTTATACTGGCTTCTCTCGTCCTGGCACTCTACAACCATACCCGTAGGAAGATGGGTAATTCGAATTGCCGAAGAAGTTTTATTGATATGCTGTCCGCCAGCGCCTGAGCTTCGGAAGGTATCTATCTTTAAATCCTTGGGGTTAATTTCCATCTCAACCTCATCGGCTTCGGGGAGCACTGCTACTGTCGTAGTCGAGGTATGGATACGGCCCTGGCTTTCGGTTTCTGGAACACGCTGTACGCGGTGGACGCCGCTCTCGTACTTAAATCGGCTGTAAGCGCCGTCGCCGTTTATCATAAACGAAACTTCCTTAAAACCGCCGAGCTCGGTTTCGTTAGCGTTAATCAGCTCGGTTTTAAAGCCCTTAGTCTCGGCGTACATAGTGTACATACGGTAAAGCACCGCCGAAAACAGCGCGCTTTCCTCACCGCCCGCGCCTCCGCGGATCTCAACGATTACGTTTCTGTCGTCGTTAGGGTCCTTGGGAAGCAGTAAAATCTTTAATTCGTCGGAAATACTCTCGACCGACTTTTTAGCCTCGTCAAGCTCGAGCTGGGCGAGCTCCTTCATATCGGCGTCCATAGAGGAGTCGTTTAAAATCTCCATACTGTCGTCGATTGTCGAAAGGGCTTCTTTATACTCTCGGTACTTCATTACAACGGGCTCGAGCTCGCGGATTTCCTTCATAATCTTCTGGTATTCATCCACGTTCGCGGCGATACTCGGCTCGTATATTTTCTTATTCAGTTCGCTGTAACGTTTATCAAAAATTTCTATTTTCTCAAACACTCTGTATTACCTTCTTTATGTTTTTCTCTATCTTTTTTCTCGGCGCCATAACCTCGCGTCCGCAGCCCTCGCAACGGATTTTAAAATCCATTCCTATCCTTAACAGCGTAAACTCCTTACTGCCGCAGGGATGTGGCTTTTTCATTTCGATTTTGTCTCCGATTTTCAGTTCCATATATTCCTCCATAGATAATTATATTATAGTTGATTTTTCCAAAAATAGCAACCTTAATGTACAAACGGCGTTTTATCGCGTTTTTCGAGCTTTTTTGTTGCATATAAGTATTAATTATAAACACCCTATTTACAATTATTTGTACACTATTTCCAAAAATAAAAAATCTTATAAAAAAGGCTTGTAAATCGCACAAATAAGCGGTAAAATTAAGATTACAAGTATGTAATACTATATTGTATTCACACTCAATAATCAAAAGAAAGGAAGATATACATATGAAGAAATTCGTATCACTTTTACTTTCAGCGGTAATTATCGCTTCAATGATCCCGTTCGCTGTAACAGCGGCTAACGCGGCTGAAACAACCGCGACGGCTGTAAGCGATGAACCCGTTTTAGTTCCCGATCCTACAGAGCCTGATACAACTGTTCCCGAAACAACGGCTCCCGAAACAACTCAGCCCGTTACTACGGTACCATATGTTGTAACTCCCAACGCTCCCGAGAACTTTAAGGTTAAGGAAACCGCCGCTGATTATATTATCATCAGATGGGACAAGGTTAAAGACGCCACAAGCTATGTTATCAGCAGAGCCGACGAAAAGTCAAACGGCAAAATGGGCGGCTACTCCGTAATCAAGACTATTGATAACATGGACATCACAGCTTATAAAAATACCGCCAACATTACAGCGGGTAAGGTTTATAAGTATAAAATCGTAGCTAAGAGAACAGAGGGCAATATCACAAAAACAAGCGCCTCTAAAACTGTTTCCACTATGACTAAGCCGACTAACGTATCCAAGGTTAAGGTTTCTAAGAGAACTACAAACTCCATAACAATTAAGTGGTCAAAGAAAGCCGACGCTACAAACTACGTTATCCAGCGCTCCGACGAGGGCTCCGACGGCAAATTCTCCGCTTACAAAACCATTAAGACAGCTAAGAAAACTACCACAGCTATCGAGAACACAGGCCTTAAATCAGGCTATATTTACAAGTACAAGGTTAAGGTTAAGAGAACATCCAACTCCGTTTCCAACCAGAGTACAGGTAAAACAGTTACGGCTGTTGTAAGCCCCGCTGCTCCCAAGAAGCTTATTAACAAAAAAGCTACTACCACTAAGATTAAAATCGCGTGGAGCAAGGTCGCTAAGGCTAACAAATACGAGGTTTACAGAAAAGAAGCTAAGACAAAGTACACTAAGCTTACTACTACAAAATCAAGAGCTTTCGTAGACAGCAAGGTTACTACAGGTAAAACCTATAAGTATAAAGTAAGAGGTATAAGAACCGTTAAGGGTAAGGATTACAAGGGCGCGTTCAAGGCTCTTAAAACCACTACCGCGGTAAACGGTGTTAACGGCGTTACGGTCAAGACCTACTTAAAGCGCGGATTGTTCAGCTGGAAGCCCACAAGCGGCGCTTCGGGTTACGAAATCGCGGTTAAGAAGTCTAACGGCAAATGGCTCGTTAAGGCTAACACCTCCTACACAAACTACCTCACAGGTAAGTTAAAGACCAACAAGACATATACTTTCCGTCTCCGTTCTTATAAGACAGCAGGCGGACAGAAGGTTTACGGCTCAGCCAAGACCTTCAACGTAACCGCTTCCAACACAGCTTACGGCAAGAGTGTTTCGGGAACATGGGTTGAGGTTTGTATTGAAACCCAGCAGATGTTTATGTACGTAAACAACAAGCTTTACTGCAAGACTCCCGTAATCACAGGTTACGCTTACAACTCCAGAAGAACTACTCCCGGTTACCACTGCGTTCTCAGCAAAAAGTCCCCCGCTACCCTCAGCGGCTCATACGGCGGAAGCTCCTGGAACGTAACGGTAAGTTACTGGCTCGGATTTACAGGCGACGGTCAGGGTATCCACGACGCGAGCTGGCAGCCTAACTTCGGCGGAGAGCTTTATAAGAATTCGTCAAGAGGCTCGCACGGTTGCGTAAATACACCTACATCAGCGGTAGCTAAGATCTACTCCAAAGCCTACGTAGGTATGCCCGTTATCATTTACTAATTTATATAAAATCATTAAGGGTTCGGCTCAAAACAGAGTCGAACCCCTTTTTTCGCTTATTAAACTGTATTACTTATTGATTTTAATTCCTTTATGATAGTCAAAAATTGTCGGAATATGGTAGAATTAAAAGGATGGATGGAATTTTTGATTGATAAAACCGAGGTGCGATATGAGTCATTTTTTTCCTGCTGATATTCTTTTACCAAAGGATAATTTTGAAAAATGGGCGGTAGTTGCCTGCGACCAGTATACTTCCGAGCGTGACTACTGGATGGATGTTGAGAGAATGGTTGAGGGTTATCCCTCCGCTTTAAACATCATTCTCCCCGAAGTGTATCTGAAAAAGAACAACCAAGAGCGTATTGACGACATCAACGAAACGATGGAGGAATACCTTGAGTCGGATGTGTTCGACGAGTTTAAGGACAGTATGATTTACGTCGAGCGTGAATCTAACCATACTGTACGCCGAGGCGTTGTCGGTCTTATCGACCTGGAGGAATACGAGTACACGAGCGGTACGGACGCGCTTATCAGAGCTACGGAAGCAACCGTAATCGACAGACTTCCTCCCCGTATTGAAATCAGAAAGAACGCTTCTTTAGAAATGCCGCACATTATGCTTTTAGTGGACGATCCCGAGCTTTCGGTTATCGAACCGCTAAGCAAGAATAAAGACGACTACAAGCCCGCTTATGATTTCAGGCTTATGAAGGGCGGCGGAGTTGTTAAGGGCTGGTTTTTGGATAAGAAGTCAATTAATAAAGTCCAGAATTCGCTCGACAAGCTCTTAAAAGGCAAGAAGGACGGTATGCTCTTCGCGGTAGGCGACGGCAACCATTCGCTCGCGACCGCTAAGGAATGTTACAACCTTTCCAAAGATCCTAAGCAGAGATACGCGCTCGTTGAGCTTGTAAATATCCACGATAAGAGTATTGAGTTCGAGCCGATTTACCGCGTACTCTTTAATGTAGACCCTGTCGAGTTTATTGAGCATTTTAAAATCTACACCGACCATATGGGCGGCGACGGCACTCAATGGTTCGAGTATGTATCGACTAAAAAGAGCGGTTTCATCGAGGTTAAATCGACCGCTAAGCTGCCTATCGGCACATTACAGACATACATCGACCGCTATATCCAGGCGCATCCTAACGCGAGAGTGGACTATATCCACGGAAGCGAAACTGTTCGTACACTATGTAAAGCGCCTAACACCTTAGGATTTTTATTCGACGGTATGAAAAAATCCGAGCTCTTCCCCGCTATCGCGGCTGACGGCTCGCTTCCGAGAAAGACCTTCTCTATGGGTCACGCGGCGGATAAACGCTTCTATATCGAAGCGAGGAAGATAAAGTAAGATAAAAGTTAATAGATAAAAGGTAAAAGTTTCGGTCGGGCAGACAGAATGGTTTTGAAATTAACCACTGTCACCCGACCGTATTCTTATTTATACAGTCGGGAACAAAAGTGTTTTTTTCTAACTATTCTATCTGCCCGACATTCCCTAAATCCTACATCCTAAACCCTAAATCCTATAATAAATGGTCGGGAAAACAGCGTTGATAATCTATAACGCTATCTTCTCGACCATTAACTCTTACCTATTAACTCTTACCTATTAACTTTTACCTATTAACTAAAAAGCTTATTCCTCAAACAATGGTGTCGAGAAATATCTCTCGGCGGTATCGGGGAGTACGGTTACTACCGTTTTTCCTTTACCGAGCTTTTTAGCGAGCTTAAGAGCCGCCGCTACATTTGTACCCGCGGAGATTCCGCACATTAAGCCTTCTTCTCTCGCTAAGCGTTTAGCGGTATCGAGAGCTTCCTCGTCGGTTACAACATATATATTATCGTAAATATCGCGGTTCAGGATATCGGGGATAATACCGTCGCCGATTCCCATTTGCAGGTGTGTACCGATTGTACCGCCCGCTAAAATAGCGGCGTTTTCGGGCTCAACCGCCCAGATTTCGATATCGGGATACTGCGCTTTAAGCACCTCGCCGATACCCGTAATTGTACCGCCCGTACCTATTCCCGAGCAGAAGCCGTCGATCGGGTCGGCGCACTGCTGCATAATCTCGAGCGCGGTATATTTTTTATGCGCTTTTACGTTATTTATATTCTCGAACTGCTGGGTAACAAAGACACGCTTGTCCTTATCGCGCATTCTCAGCGCCGTTTTCAGGCACTCGTCTATACACGCGCCTATATCGCCCGCATCGTGGATAAGCTTAACCTCCGCGCCGTAATGGCGGATAAGCTTACGGCGCTCCTCGCTTACGGAGTCGGGCATAATTATAATCGTTCTATAGCCCTTTACCGCTCCGACAAGCGCAAGTCCTATACCCTGGTTTCCGCTTGTGGGTTCAACAATTATGCTGTCCTTATTGATAAGCCCTTGATTTTCAGCCTGGGTTATCATATTCAGCGCGGTTCGGGTTTTTATAGAACCGCCGACGTTAAGCGCCTCGAATTTTACGAGTATATCGGCGCTGTCGTCGTCTACCATTCTGTTTAGTCTTATAAGCGGAGTTTGTCCTACCGCTTCCAATACATTATTAAATATCATTTTTATCTCCAAGTCAATAAATTCTCAATTCTCCATTCTCAATTCTCAATTACTTATTACTCCCCAGTCTAAAAACTCGGGGAATACTATTCTCCACCACGCCTCGTTATGCTCGGCGGGCTTTTCGATAACGAACTTAATCTTATCCTTATCGTATCCGCCCTTAACAAGACGGTTATTCATATCCACGATATACGGATAAAGAGTATCCTCAAGACCTACTTTGCCGTCGTAGAGATAAAGCTTCGGCATATCCTCGGAGCTTAAATCGAACTTCGAGAGATACGAATTCCATACATCGTCACCGAACAGAATAAACGCGGGCGAGAACGCGCCGATCGCGCTGAATTTATCGTAATGCTCCATACCGATATAGAACGCTTCGATTCCGCCAGAGCTCGAGCCAGCTACGATATTATCCTTTCTGGCGGTTGAGGAATTATAATTCTCTCGAACGTAAGGCATAACGGTATTTACTACGAAGTCGGAGAACTCCTTACCCTTACCGTTCTTATACTGGTTTCCGACGCCTTCCTGGATATCGCCGAGGTTTGGAGTAAGCTCGGTATCGCGTTTTGAGCCTGTAGACTCAATGCCGACAAGAATCATACCGCGTCCGCCGTTATCCATAAGCGACTCTACCGCGTCAGATACTTCCCAGCCGCCCCACGCAACGTTATTGAAGTCAAAGATATTCTGACCGTCGGGCATATAAATTGTTTTATAAGGATCCTTTGAATTTTTATCGTAATCCGCGGGAGTCCATATCCATACCTTCTTCTTATATCCCATAGTATAGTCGAAGCTCAGCTCCTTCAGGGTACCCTTATCGGCACCCTTATAGGCGTAAGTGCCGACGAGCTTTTCTTTCTGGGTATGCTGTGAGTTTTCGTAGATAAAGAATCCCGAGCTTGCGCGGTTTACGGGGACATTGACGGTCTGGTTACTGCCGCCGTCGTTAAATATAATTCTATCATATTTACTAACGTCTACGGTAGAGGAATAAACCTTTTCGTTGTTGGAATTCGTAGTATACTTTGTAATCTGTATTCCGGGCCATTCCTTCGGGCCGTCGGCTGTCGCCGTATTGTAGAGGAAGAAATAAACCTTATTCCATTTCTTGTTGTTAGTAAAATACACAGTTACGTTACTGTCAACGCTCGGATTAGGCGCGGTAGCAACCTCGGAAACGGGTTCCGTAGCAGCTGTAGTTGTTTCGGGAGCCGCGGTAGTTTCCGTAGAGCCTTCCGACGCGGGAGCAGTAGTTTCAGCGGGTGTACTTTCGGCGGGAGTTGTATCCTCAACGGGAGCTTCCTCAAGCTTTGCTACGACCTTCTGAATCAACGTAGCGTCCTTTACGTTAACGGAGCCGTCCAAGTTAAAATCAGCCAGCTTTTTCTGCGTATTATCGAGCTCAACAAGCCTTGCGACTGAACGCTGGATCATCGTAGCGTCCTTTACGTTAAGGCTGTTATCCATATTAACGTCGCCGTTTTTATATTCTCCGTCGGAGAACGCGAAAGCGGGAACAGCGCTTATAATCAAAATCGAAGCCAATAAAACTGCTATTAATCGTTTCATTTTAAAACCACCTTTCCATTACATTATAATAAGAAAAACTCAAAATAGCAAGAAAAAATCGGAAAGACCGTAAAAATGTCCTTCCGATAGTTATTTTGTATTCTCAACCGTAAGCTTAACCGCCGCCTTTAGACGGTCGAAATGCGAGGTGTTAGGCGGGAAATTGCGGATTTCAAGGCGTTTCGGTTTAATATTACTCGCGCTGTGGAGAGTGTGCATACGCATATTAATATTCTGTTCCTTAACAAGTGTAAAAAGCTGCGCGATAGTCTTGCTGTCGTCAATCGCTTTCAGCAGTTCTTCTTTACTCATTTGTTTTTCCAAAGCCTACACCCCCTCATTATAAGGATAGACTATATTATACTTCAAATTGTCAATTTAATCAACAGTAAACAAGAATTTTGTTTACTAAAATAAAAAAATATGGTAACATTTAGGCGGGTGAGATAATATGAAAAAACTTTTGCTTTTATTTTTACTTATAATCTTCGCTTTATCAGCGGTTTCCTGCGCCGATAAAGCCGATAAAACCGCGAATAAACCTGTAACTACCGCGGCAATAACTACGCGAAAACCTGAACCTACCGCGTTAAAAGGCATAGACGTAAGCTCCTTTAACGGTAAAATAAACTGGAAAAAGGTTAAAAAGGATAATATCGACTTCGCTATGATTCGAATAGGCGGTCGCGGATACGGCGAAAGCGGACAGATTTATCAGGATACAACCGCGCTTTACAATCTTAAAAAAGCTCAGGCTGTCGGGATTAAAACAGGCGTGTACTTTTTCAGCCAGGCAACCTCAGCCGCCGAAGCCAAGGAAGAAGCGAAGTTCGTAAAAAATTCTTTAGGAGATATAAAAATAAGCCTTCCTGTCGCTTATGATGTCGAGCATATTAAGGGCGATACCTCGAGGATAGACAGCGTAAGCTACAGCGACAGCGTAAAATACGCGAAGGTTTTTATGAATACCGTTAAAAAGCTCGGATACGAGCCTATGGTTTATATCGGCGAGGACAGTATTCTTAAAAAAGAGGATTTTAAGGGTTATAATATCTGGCTCGCGGATTATAAATACAATCCCGAAACCCCGAATAATACTTTTAAAATATGCCAATACGCTAAAGACGGCGAGGTAAAAGGTATAAAAGGAAATGTTGATTTAGATATTTCTTATGAATAAATGATACAGGCAGGCTCAAACTTATTTTGAACCTGCCTTAATTATTACTTGAATATATAATGCGCCGTATCTACAAACTGCTCGATTGTATTTATAGCCTTATTAGCCTTTTTCTTCATTTTCGGTTTGCTGTCTATCATAGCCTTACCCGCCATTCCGACAGCGACTCCCGCGATCATACCGCCCGCGACGCCTTTTATAACATTGGCAATCTGACCTTTCTGCATAATATCACCTCCGAATAGTTTTGCAATCAAATTTTTTCAGAATTGACTTGCAAAATTATTATTTGCGGTTAAAATATATTTAGAGGTGATAAGTTTTGGCAACTTTAAATATTGTAATGGTCGAGCCTGAAATTCCCGCGAATACGGGAAATGTAGCGAGAACCTGCGCCGCTACGGGCGCGCGGCTTCATCTTGTAAAGCCGCTGGGATTTTCTGTAAGCGATAAGCATTTAAAACGCGCGGGGCTTGATTACTGGAATTTGCTCGATATTACATATTATGAAAATTTAGACGATTTTTTTGAAAAAACAAAGGGTGGAAAATATTACTATTTTTCAACAAAAGCCTTAAACCGTCATACCGACGCAGAGTACGAGGACAACTGTTATCTAGTTTTTGGCAAGGAAACGCGAGGTCTTCCCGAAAGTCTTCTCGTTAAGAATAAGGAGAACACGGTAAGGATACCGATGATAGAAGAAGCGAGAAGCCTTAACCTCTCGAACTCCGTCGCAATCGCGGCATACGAGGTGTTAAGACAATGGGATTACCCCGAGCTTCTTACCCACGGAGAATTACACAGGCATAAATGGAGCGAATAATAAAGAGGGCAGCTAAAAACTAAAATAGCTGCCCCCTATCTGTCTATTGCGATAATCCCAGTGGTAAGTGAGAAGTAGGAAGTGGGAAGAAATCTAAAACAAAACAGAAATCTAAAAAACAACTTCAGATAAATTTCCACTTATTGTTTTAATGTCTGTTTTCTTTGAAAGCGGCTTACCACTTATCACTTTCCGCTTATCACTTAGGGCCGGCTCAAATTGACTTTTGAGCCGGCCCTATTAATTATTTCTGAAGCTTATAGCTTACATTGTTTTGGTCGAGAGCATAACCCTGCGCCTGAAGCTCTTTTACGTAGCTTTCGGTTTCCCATTTCGTATCCTTCGGGATATAAACATACTTCGGAGTTTTATCGGGGTTAACCGAATAATACTCTTTTAGTCTCGAAACCACGCTGTCGAACGGAACGATATTCTCGTCCCCTATCCAAGCGGAATAGGTAGCGTACGGGAATTTATCCATAGCGAGATAAATCCAGGTTTCTCCCGACAACGAAAGGAAATTAGCGGGTGTTTTACCCTTATAACTCTTTAAATCGTTGTAGATTGAATTATACTTATCGGCTCTCTCGGTGTTCGTGTTAATACCCTTAGCGGGGCCTTTCTTAATTTCCGACTTGAGCTGGTCGGGCTTAGAAGTCTCCCAGAAGCAGTGATTAGCCTTTACGGTAAGCTGGAAATAGCCCTGGAGAACGATAGTAATCACAACGAGTGTAAGCGCGGAATACTTATACAGCTTAGCGTAATCGAGGTTATCCTCGCTCTCGCGCATTTCCTTGATAAGTCTCGCGAGGAATACGAAGCTCGCGACATTAGCCGTACACATAGCCATCGAGATAACGTAGAAATACTGGTTCGAGGACATACATACCGCGAACGAGTAAAGGATACCTAAGCAGAAGAGGCTTACAAAGAGCTCTCTCGGCTTTTCTTCGCACAATACATACGAGGTAATTCCGACGAACAGCATCGGGTACATAATGTAGTTGTAGCTCGAAACCGTAAGAGTCGGGTAAAGAAGCGCGTAGGTAAAGAGAACTATCGCCGTTGTTACGATAAGGTACATACTTCTGTGAAGTCTGCGCTTCTTGTCGAAGAGCATAACCAGCGCCGTAATACCGTAAGCGAGAACGGCATAGATAAACTGCGGATGGAACGATACGGTATACTGGAAGTATTTTCCTATCTTATCGAACATTGAAATCTGCGGATGCTCGGGATCGGACAGGAGCTTCGGAAGCACGTTCATAATATCGCCGAAGCCTGTTCTTGTGAGCACGAATATCAGGAATACAACAGCCAACGCCGCTATTCCGACAGTAATCCACAGACAGGATTTCAACGAGAACAGCTCGCTCTTTAAGGCGCATTTCATATCTTTTTTCTTCAGCGCCAGATGAGCTAATACGCAAACTATATAAATCGCGTAGCCGATAGCGAGATACGGACTGCAAAGTACCGAAGCCGCGAAGAATAATCCTCCGAGGATAAGCGCGATTTTGCTTTCGAATTTAGTAGTGCCGAGTATAACGCCCGAAAGCACAACGAAATCAATCGCCATTGTGTTGTAGCTGTACGCCATAATATCGTACGGGGAATAGATAAAGAAGAACAGCGAAGCGAATACCACAACGTATCCGTATTTTCTGAGTCTCCAATATACAACCGACGCGACAACCGCGTGGAGAATTACATAGTATACTCTCGCGGCTAATATAACGCCCTCGAAAGAGCCCGCGAACATATGGTAGATTCCTAAGAACGGGAGGAGGAAAATTGACGACATCTGGGATAAATGCCATTCCTGCGTAAACAGAGCGTCGCCCTGCAATAGCCGCTGCGGAACGGTAAGATAGAACGCCTCGTCATTTCCGCCGAAGCCGTAGAAGCATTTCCAAATCGCGAAAATTACCGCCGCGACTAAGAACGCGAAGAACATAATATCGCGCCATTTTTCCTTATCATCTCTCGCGCGCTGTTTCTTAATAAACTTAACAATAGATTCGTACAGCTCGATAACGTACGACGCGAGGAAGTTTACTACAATAGACGCCAGCGCCGAAAGTACGAATACAATCGGAACAGTTATAAAATAATACGGGAGCTTGTCGTCCAGATTCGAAACATATTTATTCAGGTAATCGTAGTAAATAATATGGTCGAATATAAACGACAACAGGTAAATTCCGAGCGCTAAGTCGGAAACCTTCCAGAACAGCCATTTAAGACCGTTCGGCATACCCTTAGTCGGTATCCTCAAAAGCAGGATAAACAAGCCGCAGCTTATAACATACGCCTCGAAGCAGTTCCAGTTAAGGAGAGTTCCGTACTTAAAGGTAGAACCGTAGAAGCGGTAATAGTTATGCGCGCTGAAGAGTAAGAGAACTACGGAGAACCCGATTAACAGTGTACGGGTTTTCATCTTGAAGCCGTATTCTCTTAGATACGCGCCGACTAAATAATAAGCGACGGGGTAAGTCATTGTCCACCAGGCGGGCATAATTTTTTCATACTCCTCGGTTACTGTCGGAGTGGCCCACCACTGGGGATTGGAGAAAACATTAGAGTTAAAGATACTCGGAAGAACCGCTATCGCGAAGAACGTAAATACAAGAACCTGCTTCTGACGCTGTGTTTTCAGTCCGTTATACATCAGATTCAGGAACGGAGCGATAAGGAACAGTCCGATATAAAACTCAATATACCACGAATAGGTAGCGCCCTTAAAGTTCAAGAACTCCATAATGCCCTGGCCGAGCGTAAAGTTGGAATAAGCACTGTCGTGGAACAATAAGATTTTAACCGCAATACATGCTACAGTCGCCAGCGCGTAAACGATAAGCGTTTTTCGTATTCCCTTATAATAGCTTTTACTCAGGGTTTTTTGGCTCATCAAATAACCCGTGAGTATCATAAACAAAGGAACACACGCCGTAAACAGCACGCGCATTACGGTCATAACAAAATACGGTACTCCCTGTACGGTTTCGGTATAGAAACCGTTATAAAGGAAAAAATGTACCGAGTTCACGAGAAATACCGCTACTACTCGTATAATATCGAGCGATGTATTACGGCTCTCGAGCTTTTTTACATCCATAATCTTTATTTCCTTTCTGAAATTTTACATACATAAATATTATAGCACAACCTATAGTTAAAAACAATCTTTTTTTATAATTATATAAAGGGGTTAGGATTTAGGGTTTAGGGTTTAGGATTTAGGATTTAGGGTTTAGGGTTTAGGATTTAGGATTTAGGATTTAGGGGTAAGGGGGAAGGGGTAAGTGTCGGTCGGGAACAAAACGTTATTTTTAAAACTATTCTGTCTGCCCGACATTCACTTACCCCTTACCCCTTACCACTTACCACTTTATCCTTAGCCCTTACTTAAATATTATCTGTTTTACCTAAATTATTTCTTTTATACTATTGCTAATTAACGGTTTTTGATATATAATGTAAAGTGACTATAAGCGTAAATATACGCTGTTCAAAAAGAAAGGAAAGATTGCTATGAAACTTAACAAGGTTACAGTAGACGACATTAACGTAAAGGGCAAAAAAGTTCTCGTAAGAGTTGACTTTAACGTTCCTCTTAAAGACGGCGTTATCACTAACGATAACAGAATTACAGCCGCTTTACCGACAATTAAAAAGCTTATCGCCGACGGCGGACAGCTTATTTTATGCTCACATCTCGGTAAGCCGAAGAACGGTCCCGAGGAGAAGTTCTCGCTCGCTCCCGTAGCGAAAAGACTCTCCGAGCTTTTAGGCAAGGACGTTGTATTTGCTGACGACGACGAGGTTGTAGGCGAAAACGCTAAGAAAGCGGTTGCCGAGATGAAGGACGGCGACGTTGTTCTTCTCCAGAATACACGTTTCAGAAAAGAAGAAACCAAGAATTTAGAGCCGTTCTCAGGCGAGCTCGCTTCACTCGCCGAGGTATTCGTAATGGACGCTTTCGGCTCAGCTCACAGAGCTCACTGCTCCACAGCGGGTGTTACAAACCACATTAAGGACACAGCTGTCGGCTACTTAATGCAGAAAGAAATCGACTACCTCGGAAACGCGGTAGAGAATCCCGTAAGACCTTTCGTAGCTATCTTAGGCGGAGCTAAGGTTGCGGATAAATTAAACGTAATCTCCAACCTCCTCGAGAAGTGCGATACACTTATCATCGGCGGCGGTATGGCTTATACATTCCTTAAAGCTAAGGGTTACGAAATCGGTAAGTCATTAGTTGACGATACTAAGCTCGACTATTGTAAGGAAATGATGGACAAGGCTGAGTCGCTCGGCAAAAAGCTTCTTCTCCCCATCGACACAGTTATCGCGGCAGGCTTCCCCGATCCTATCGACGGACCTATCGACGTAAACACGGTTGACGCTGATAAGATCCCCGCTGATATGGAAGGTCTCGATATCGGCGAAAAGACACAGGCTCTCTTTGCTGACGCTGTTAAGTCCGCTAAGACAGTTGTATGGAACGGACCTATGGGCGTATTTGAGAACCCGACTCTCGCTAAGGGCACAATCGCTGTAGCTGAGGCTTTAGCTGAGACAGACGCTACTACAATCATCGGCGGCGGCGACAGCGCGGCTGCGGTTATCCAGCTCGGTTACTCCGATAAGATGAGCCATATTTCAACAGGCGGCGGCGCTTCTCTCGAATACCTCGAGGGCAAGGTTCTCCCCGGTATTGATGTAATCGCGGATAAATAATCGGTCAGTTCACAGTAATCAGTTCTCCGTTTTCAGATCACAAAACAGGGAATTTTGAGTAGTGAAACAAAGAAGATGAACGTATCCCAAGCATCCAAAACTTGATAGACCTGTAATGGAACGAGGGATATGATTTTTTAGAAAGGAACGTACACGCTTGACGTGGAAAAACAAAAATTATGAACAAAGATAAAAGAAAGGCGATTATCGCCGGTAACTGGAAAATGAATAAAACTCCCTCTGAGGCTAAGGCGCTTTTAGAGGAGATTATCCCCGTAGCTAAGGACGCGGGCTGTGAGGTTATCGCTTGCGTACCTTATGTTGATTTAGCTACAGCTGTTGAGACAGTTAAGGGCACTAACGTAAAAGTAGGCGCTGAGAACTGCCACTGGGCTGAGAGCGGAGCTTTCACAGGCGAAATCTCAACAGGTATGCTTAAAGAAGTCGGCGTTGAGTACGTTGTACTCGGCCACAGCGAGCGCCGTCAGTATTTCGGCGAGACCGACGAAACTGTTAACAAGAGAACAAAGGCCGCTTTAGCGGCGGGCTTAAAGCCCATCGTTTGCGTAGGAGAGTTACTTTGGGAGCGTGAGTGCGATATTACGGAAGAAGTTATCGCTCGTCAGATCAAGCTCGACCTCTATGACGTTAACGCTGAGGACGCTAAGAAGTGCGTTATCGCTTACGAGCCTGTATGGGCTATCGGCACAGGTAAAACAGCTACAGCCGACCAGGCTGAGGAAGTTTGCGCGTTTATCCGTAAGGAACTCGCTAAGAAGTACGACGAGGAAACCGCTCAGGCTATCACAATCCAGTACGGCGGTTCTATGAACGACGCTAACGCCGCTGAGCTTCTCTCCAAGGAGAACGTTGACGGCGGTCTTATCGGCGGAGCTTCTCTCGTAGCGGCTAAGTTCGGCGCTATTATCGACGCTGCTACAAAAGGTTAAGATTGCTTAAAGCAATCTTAACAGTGATCAGTGGCAAGTGGTCAGTGATCAGTAAAATAAAAGGAGGATAATTGAAATGAAAAAACCTCTTATACTTATGATACTCGACGGTTTCGGTATAGCTCCTCCCGAGGGCAACGCTATCGCCGCCGCTAATAAACCTAACTTAGACAGACTGTTTAACAACAACCCGATTACTCAAATCGGCGCTTCGGGAATGGACGTAGGTCTCCCCGACGGTCAGATGGGCAACAGCGAGGTAGGTCACACAAATATCGGCGCGGGCAGAATAGTTTACCAGGAACTTACAAGAATCACAAAAACTATTGAGGAAGATAAGCTTAAAGATAACGAGGCTATAGTTAACGCTATGGACTCGGCGCTTAAAAACGACAGCTCTCTCCACCTTATGGGACTTATGTCCCCGGGCGGAGTTCACAGCCATATCGAGCACCTTTACGGAATTCTGGAGCTTGCTAAGAAAAAGGGACTTGAAAAGGTTTACGTTCACGCTTTCTTAGACGGACGTGACGTACCTCCCTCATCCGCTAAGGAATATGTGGCTGACGCTGTTGAGAAGATGAAAGAAATCGGCGTAGGTAAGATAGCTACTGTTCACGGCAGATACTACGCTATGGACAGAGATAACCGCTGGGAGCGTGTACAGAAAGCGTACAGCGCGCTCGTTTACGGCAAGGGTGTTGACGCTGACTGTCCCGTACAGGCTATTCAGGACAGCTACGACAACGGCGTAACGGACGAGTTCGTCGTTCCTATCGTAGTAAAAGGCGGAGATACCATTAAGGCTAACGACAGCGTTATCTTCTTTAACTTCCGTCCCGACAGAGCTCGTGAGATCACACGCACGCTCGTCGATCCAGATTTCAACGGCTTCGAAAGAGAAAACGGCTTCTTCCCCTTAAATTACGTATGTATGACTCAGTACGACGCTACTATGCCTAATGTAGAGGTAGCGTTTAAGCCGCAGAGCTTAGTCAATACCTTAGGCGAGTATATCTCGAGCCTCGGTATGAACCAGCTTAGAATCGCGGAAACCGAGAAATACGCCCACGTTACTTTCTTCTTTAACGGCGGCGTTGAAAAGCAGTACGACAAAGAGGACAGAATCCTCGTTAAATCTCCCGCGGTAGCTACATATGACCTGCAACCCGAAATGAGCGCTCCCGAGGTTACGGAAAAGCTCATTCCCGCTATTAAGTCAGGCAAATACGATATGATAATCCTGAACTTCGCTAACTGCGATATGGTAGGTCATACAGGCGTATTTGACGCGGCTGTTCAGGCGGTTGAGGCTGTGGACGAATGTGTAGGCAAGGTAACGGACGCTATCGCCGAAATGGGCGGCGTAGCTATTATTACCGCCGACCACGGCAACGCGGACAAGATGGTTGACGATGACGGAAAGCCGTTCACCGCTCATACCACAAACCCCGTTCCGTTCTGCGTAATCGGTTACGACTGTAAGCTCAGAGAGGGCGGCGTTCTCGCGGATATCGCTCCTACGATGCTTAAAATTATGGATATTCCTCAGCCCGAGGAAATGACAGGAAAAAGCATTATAATATAGTTTAAAAAAACAGCTCGGTTTTCCCGAGTTGTTTTTTTCGCAAACATTTCACAAATCTCCAATACTGACATCGAAGGATCTTAAAGGTATAAGATCTTTCGACTCCGCTACGCTCCGCTCAAGATGACAGGTGTTAATTAAACGTTCGTGGATATGGACTTTAAATAGGAACGTCCACTCTTGACGAAGATAATTAAAAAATTCGGGAAAAGTATTGTAAAAACTGTCGATATGTGATAGAATAAGCTGTAAAATTATTTTGCTAACAGAAAGGCTGATAAAAATGATAAAGAAAATTTTATGCGCCGCGTTAATCACCGCGACGGTTGCCGCTTTCGCAAGCTGCGGATGTTCTTCGGGAACTGTTGAGACAAGACCTCCCGAGTCAGTTGCGGTTACTCCCAAAACCGACACAGGTCAGTACGCGAGCTTCGTAACCAGCTACAAGTGGATTAACGAAAAGTCAGGCGATACAATTGATTTCAACGACAACGGTACATTCAGCGGTAAAATCAGCGGTAAGAGCTATGATGGTACATTTACTCTTAAAGCCGATAAAAAGAATCCCGGTATTGTACATTCAACCGTTGTTTTGGAAGGTCAGAAGAAAGAGCGTAAATGGACTTATGAGTTCTCCGACAGCGCTCATATGACGGTTAAAACCGACAAAAAGAATGTTTCCGAAGACTACGCCGCGGAGTGGACTCTCGAAACTAAAGAAAAATAATAAAATATTAACGGGGTTGGAATTTATCCAACCCCGTATTATTCAGCTCATATATACCTTATACCCTTGGTAAGGTATTTCGATATGGTTTACTTGTCCGTCAGGATTACGGGCGACTTTAAATTTAACCTTTTCGCCGTTTCCGAACGTCGCGTTTATTATATCCTTGTCTTTATCATAGGTATAGCTGCCGCCGTGGAGCCCGTCGTCCTTAGCGCCGGGCGTCATCCAGAAAGTGAATGTATAATCGTTGTTCAAGGTCATCGAGCCCTGATAATTATCGTAGCGGAGATTATAAACCTCTCCGAGCTCTACCTCGTCGCCGCTCGCGTTATACGCCTTCGAGCAGGTAAATGTCTTTACGATCCCCGCGCTTTCGGGCGAGCTATTGTAGGTAATTATACACGATACCGCTATAACAGCGCCGAGAATCAATACAACCGCGAGAGTGATTATAAGAGATTTATAGCTTTTCTTCTTTTTTGAAGGAAGGCTTTTTTTATTTTTACGCTTCTTCTTTTTGCTCATTTTCTTCCTCAGCTTTCTTCTTCATTTCTATAAGCACACGCCGTTTTATCATCTTTCCGTTAAAGTAGAGGTATTCGTCGCCGTCTTTTCTTTCGTCCAGGTCAAGCGCGGAAAAGTCGAGGGCTTCCTCCGCCTTATTATCGGAGTTTTCCTTTTCGGCGATTTTCTTTTTAATCTCGTCGGATCTTCCCTGTCCTCCCGAAATAACAAGCTCCATATCCTTATAAACATAAAAATTCATAATATAGGACGCCGAAGCGGGAACTATTAAAACGCTGTATATTATCAGCACCGCGAGCCTTGCCGCTCCTCCCTGAGCCACGAGGAATAATGTGGCTCCCGCTAAGAACAGTACGAAAAGACCTACTGTCGAAAAGAAGTTGTTTTTTATCTCGCCGAACGCCATAAGCGCGGAGTTTTTATAGATATTTTTCAGCGATAAATCAAATGTTACCGTCATAACGGGTATATTGTAGAAAATAAAAAGCATCGCTACGGCGATTATAACCGCTATACCGAACGGGAAATAAAAAATTCCGTTCGTCTGCGCGTTGTTAAAGTACAGCGCGATCGAGGAATAACAGAAAAAAATCGCCAGGTAAAGGATAATACCGTGGGCAAAAAACTTGCCGAAGTTCTCTTTAAAGCCTTTTATAAACAGCTTAAAAACGGGAATTTTTTCTTCCTCTTTTACGATATTACGCGTGATAAGCGTCACTCCCGAAAAGAACGGGAAAACAAATATAACGGGCGCTAAGGTAATAAAGGCGATTTCCATTTTGACGAGGGTGTTTATATAGTAAAACAGCGCCGAGAATAATAACAGCGGTACCGCGAAAAGCAGATTCGTCAAAATAATTTTATGAAAATTCTTTACATATCCCGTAAAAAATCTGGTTATACCCAGTTTATCCTTTTCCATTTTCCTTATATTCTCCTAAAAATTAAATAATCCCGCGAAAAGAAACCATAATACCGCGTCCAAAACGGAAACGCCGAAAGTAAACATTAGATTTTTCAAGCTCTTTTTCATAAACATTTTAAAAGCGCCTTTAAGCGGATAGTTCCTCCCGCGAAACAGATTTAAAAATACTTTTTTATATATAGACAATCCCGCCGACAGCTCGTTTACAAGTATCATCCCGAAAATAAATACACCCGGGAGTATCACGCAAAAGTAGAATAAAACTCCCTTTATTCCGTAATTGCTTATAAGGTACGCCGCGCTTACTCCCGTTCCGAAGCCCTTAAAGAACGCGGTCGCGGGCAAAAACACAACACCCGTTAAGCTTAAAGCTAAGAAAACCGCCGCGCCTAAAAACAGAAAATCCGAAGCGAAGCTCGCGAAAAACGCGCCTGTTATACCGCCCTTCAGCTTTTCGGGCAGATTTGTCATAAACAAAAAGTCGAGCGAGTTCAAGGCTTTTTCGCTGAAGCCGTTTACGGAAAGCGTTCCCGCTATAAGCCCGGCGATAAGCGCCGACAGGAAGAAGATTATACTTCCTCCGCGCCTTAAAAACGACCTTATTTCTTCCGTATCGGGCAGATGAATACTCGGCAGCCCGCGGTACGGATTTTTTCTTCTCAGAGTAAATATAACTCTTTTCATACAATCCCTCTTTCATATTTTCCTAGGAAACTTGTCCTAATGAAAAATATGCGGGGAACTGTATATTTAGAATTGTTTTTTCTTATTAAAGATGAAAGCTCGAATTATTCGGACAGGTAAAGCTTATACCGTAGGAATTTTTCTTTCCGTCGTTGTCGTATTCGTTAAAGAAGAAAATCTCGAGCTCGTCAAGCCTGCGGTATAAAAGCCCCTTATAGCATATTCCGCTCGCGTGGTGGTATTTAAGAAAACGCTTAGCGTAGGTTTTTACCGCTACGTTTTTAAGGTTTCTTACCGAGCTGTCGCTTGAACGGCGGGTGATATAGCCTGTTTTCATATAACCCTTCGTACCGTTCGACAGCTTTACGTGGTACCACGAGGAATTGTACACCTTGGTACTTACTAAGGATACTATCGTACCCGCCTTTACGTTTTTCAGCTTCTTCGAGCTTCCGTCAGCGCTTTTTCTAAGCGGCGCCGTCGTTTTGTTGATATAGCCCGTATTCTTGTACGAATCCTTTCCGTAGGTTGAGGTCAGGGTAGAAAGAAGCTCGTCGTGGTTCGTTATAAAGTATACGCCGAGATTATACGAAAAATCTACAAGCGCGTCAAAGTGGTTCTGGTTAAACTTTATAGCTTTATCCTTTAATATATTATTTATACGCGAAGTATACGAGGAATTGTTGATATCGTTCACGAGGTAGGCAAAAGCTTCCCGTTTCGTAAGTCCGTTATAAAACTTACTTCCCGAATATACAACTCGTCCGTAACCTACCGTCGGTGTATCGGCTACAAGCGGATCGTCGTAAACCTTGGAGGCGTAGCCCTCGTACTCGGCGATATGCTCGAGCACCTTAGTGGTTATAAGCCTTTCGCCCTTATAGCAGGTGGTAAAGCTCTCGGTTTTTGTAACGAAGAACCTACCTTCTCCGCTAGCGGTAGTTTTCCAATCGGCACTCGAGGATGTTCTCGCGTAACCGATTATTTTATAAAAGCCCGTTTTGGTAAACTTTCTGCTCGCCGTCCAAAGATACAGCGAATCATCGGTAGATTTTTTCGTCTTGGTTATCCAGTATGTTTTATTATCGGGCTCTACTATCTTAAATTTTACGTCGTGGCGGGTTTTATCCGTCAGCGCGTAAAGATTAATAGTGTGGTTTAAAAGCGCGGAATTCTGCGAGGTATATACAAACCTAACGGGTTCAGCCGCTTTTACCGTAACGATACAGTCGTTAGCGCCCTTGGAGGTATAGGCTCTTATAATTGTTTTTCCCTGCTTTTTAGCGAGGACATAGCCGTTTTTAACCGTAGCGACGGAGGTGTCGGTGGACTTCCAGCTAACTCCGCTTGTTTTCGACTTTATAAGGAGAGTCATATTCTTCCTTACCCAGTCGCTGTCGAGGGAGATATTAACGGCTGAGCCGCTTTTAACCTTTATTGATTTTGTAATGCTCGCGTCGCTGTTGGAAACCGTAATCTTAGCCGTTCCCTTAGATTTAGCGGTGACAACTCCCGAGGAACTTACCGTCGCGATCTTGGTATCGGAGCTCTTGTATGTATAAGGACCGCCGCCCGCGGCTTTTACAAGCGCTCTGCAACCGACGTACAATGTGCTGTCGGTACAACTAACGGCGAGCTCACGCTTATTTATCGTAAGCGTATAGCTGTCCTTTGAGCCCGATTTACTCTCGGCGGTGATTTTAACGGTACCCGCCTTTTTAGGAGTAATCGCGCCCGAGGAGGAGTTAACCTCCGCGACGCTTTTATCCGAGCTCGAATATGTAACCGATTTCGGGCAATTCGCCTTTATAACCTTAGCGTCGGTCGTAAAGACAGAATAGCTGTCCTTATCGAATTTAACCTCGGCGTTTTTTACGGTTAGATTACAGCTCGAGGTTTTTGTACCAGCCTTAGCGGTGATTTTAACCGAGCCTGTTTTATGGAAAGAAATCTTTCCGCCCGATTCCGCAGTAGCTATACTCTTATCGGAGCTTGTCCATTTTATTGTCTTTTTTGTAGTATTTATTATATTCTTTACCGTCAGCGAATAGCCCTTATAGCCTGTTCCGCTCGCGCAGATAAGCAGCTGGTTTTTCTTAACGGTTATATAGCTTTTATGAGCGTAGCCCTTCTTGCCTGAATTAAGCTGAACCTTATACCAATTGGTATTGTACTTTTTCGGGCTCAGGATCGTAAGGGTAGTATTCTTTTTAAGCGTTGTGATTATCGACGAGGACGTAGACGCTTTCTTCCTTATATTAAGCGTTTTAACGTTCACGGAAGCCTTAACTCCCGAAGCCGCCTCCGCGGGGATAATCGTAACGGACGTAACCAGAATAAGCAACGCCAATAAAACTGATATTTTCCTAAATTTTCTCATACCTTCACCAACTTCCATAATCTAACCCGATTTTATTTTATCATAAAAGAATTATAAGTTCAAATTAAAATACTGTAATAATAATGTCAGTTTTATTTTATATCAATATTTAGTTTTAAAAATCTTGTTTCTGATTGAGGTTACGTATCTGTAGACAACGGCTGTAACGGCTTTATCATATACAATAAAAGTAAGCTCCGCCGCGGCTAAAAGCGCCCACGGAATATAAAAGCCGAAGAAGGTGAACTCCTCGTCGGGAATGGCTAGGATGAATTTACACACGAGAAACGCGCCTATTATACAAACGGTGAAAACAGCGTATTTTATAACGTACCGGAGCGCCGTTGAGCGCAGGCGTTCAATATAGCTTTTAACTATCGGGTAATATCCCAAAAAGGCGATAAAGTAAACCACAGCTTCCTTATCCCCCGCTAAAAACAGCGATAAAAGCGATACCGCGGCATAGGCGCCGAGCGCCCATTTCTCTCCGAACTCTATAACGACAGCCACTAAAAGTATTCCCGCCAGGCACGGAAAAGCGTATGTGCCGACAGGAATTATTGATGTTAATAACATAAGCACAAGCGCGAGCGCGCTTATAAGCCCGCAAAAGGCTACGCGGAATGATTTTTTCATAGGCATCAGCGGCAACAACTGCAAAGACATTCAAGGCACATTAATCCCGCGCAAATATCGCACGCGCCGCAACCGTTGCCCTGGGGAGCACCCGCGGTATTGTAACCGCCGAAGCCGTAGCTCTGCTGTCGTGTTATATTTTCTAAAGCCTGTCTGTATTCGGCGTTATTGGGCTCCATCTGGTTAGCGCGCTGGAAATACTGCGCCGCCTGCTGCGTCCATCCTCTGCGGAAATAACACATTCCTCTTAGGAAATACCATTCCGCCGAATGGTCGGGTCCAGTTTCGCTGTCGAGAATACGCTCCGCCTCGTCGAGCCTGTTCTGCTGAATAAGCACACGCACGTTGTAATACGCGGACGAAGTATTCGTGTAAGTACCCGATGACGAGGACGAGCCGCCGCCTTTCTTAGCGTTCATTATCTCGTCGTAAGCCTCGTTAACCTCTTTCATCTTCTCCTCGGCGACATCGGCGAGGGGGCTGTCGGTATACTTATCGGGATGGTATTTTTTAGCGAGCTCTCTGTAAGCCGCCTTTATTTCACTTTCGCTCGCGCTCGGAGATACGCCGAGCACCTCATACGGATTTTTCATCATTTACCTCAAATTTTCTAAGAATTTCGGACTGAACCGTCGGCAGTCCTTTTAGAATCACATTATCTATTATCCCTTTAAAATCGACTAAATCGAGCAGATTATACGCGTCGAACGTCATAGCCAGAGCCGAGGAAAGGTTGTTTTTTATAACCTCCGCTCTATTGTCATTGTACGATTTAAAGGGGTTGAAATTACCTGTTTTAATATCTTTTTCGTAATCGTCAGCGGCGTCAGCAAGGTATATAAATCTGCCGAGGCCGTAGCCGATTTGCCGATAAACGCGCGCGTCATTTCCGACGCCGTCGGAAACGAGCAGAGAAGCTAAAAACTCCGCTGTCGGATGAGCCGCCATATCGAGGGTACAATCGGGGTTCTTCTCGGCTTTGAACTGCGCCTCGAGCATTTCGTCAGCGAGCTTATCAATTTCGGGAAATCTTCTCATCGCCTTTTTACGCCAGCGCGATAAAAACGGCTTTATAATTCTAAGCCCTATCCCCTTAAAAAAATCGCTGTCGTTTATATCGTCTACGAGCTTGTAATAGGACAAAGTCACGTTGACCGCCGCCGCCTTGGACAAAGCGTCGTCTTTACAAAGACAGAACGAGCATTTTTTCAGCGGATTAAAACGGCACCGTCCGTTCTCGAAGCCCTCGCAGCTGCGATTCACCGCCATTAAAAACATAGCGTAGAAGGTGCAGTCGTAGCTTAAAAGCATACGTGATAAAAACGAGTAATCCTTACCCATTTTTTTACACAGTCCGCAGTATACGGATTTATACGCCTCGTACTCGCGCACGAGCAATTCACTTTTATAAATCTTAATATATCCGAACACCTTTATCGCTCCATAAACTTCCCCATTATAATAAAATTATAGCATAAAATCAAAAATTCAACAAGGGTTAAAAATTTCTAAATGTTTACAAAGCAAAGATTTTGCGATATAATTAATCGCAGAACCTATCCAATGTATCCAAAGCTTCATAGCGGCTAGACGGTACGGGGGATATGAATTTCTAAATAGGAACGTCCACGTTTGACGCGGACAATTAAAAAAATGAATGTATATGATTTTGACAACACAATTTATAAGGGCGATTCCACGGCTGACTTTTATCTTTTCAGCCTAAGAAAACACCCGTCGATAATAAAATATTCGCCGTCGCTTTTAACGGCGGTTTTAAAGTTCTACCTTTTTAAAAAAGGTACCAAAACCGAAATGAAAGAAAAAATGTACCGCTTTTTAACCAAGATCGATCCCGAAAAGGATGTAAAAACATTCTGGGATACTCACGAGAAGAATATAAAAGAGTGGTATTTAAAGCAGAAAAAGGACGACGATATTATAATTTCGGCATCGTCCGAGTTTCTCTTAAAGCCGATTTGCGAGCGCCTCGGGATAAAGAATCTGATTGCCTCGCAGGTAGACATACATACGGGTAAATACTCGGGGATAAACTGTCACGGAGAGGAAAAGGTACGGCTCTTTAACGAGCTTTACGGAACAGAGATAGACGAGTTCTACTCCGACAGCTACAGCGACTCCCCCCTAGCCGAAATAAGCAAAAAGGCGTTTATGGTCAATGGAGATAAAATAGAAGAGTGGACAAAGGGGCTGTCGCAAAATGA
>DEFK01000030.1 GCA_002350765.1 Ruminococcaceae bacterium UBA2854 | reverse complement strand
TGGGGCTTAGTGCGACAGCCCCTGATTTTTGTCTTATATTAAATTACTCAAAATCTCCGTAGAAATCGAATTCCTCGAAGGTGTCCGTAAGTAAATCGGCAGCCTCGTCACGAACCTCATCCTCGCTCTTATTACGGTCGAGATCCTGCACGAAAAGGTTAATGCTTCCGAATAAATCCGTAAAGAGAATTTCCGCAACATCTCCCTTAGTGATTTCGGGATTGCTATCGTAAAGAACCTTAGCTGTCTGAAGCATAATGTACTGGAGCGTGCTCTCGATAGCCTCTAAGTCAGCCTCCTCACAGCATACGCCCGCGTTAATGTCGCCGTTAGTCTCGCAGTGTCCGTACATAAACAGCTCGCCGGATTTTAATTTAGTATCTTCTATTTCTTCTATTTTTTTTGTTAAATTTGAAGCCATAATAATACTCTCCTTTATGTTTGATGTTAATATTCTACCACATTTCGCGGAAGTTGAAAAGGTATAATATTCTATAATTGTACATTCGCGACTCCGAGTATAAGTCCGACCAACAGGTAAAGTACGATTATAAACGCCGCGAACGCCGCGCCGATAAGTAGTAAATCTATAATAGTTCTTTTTTTACTCTTTTTTTCGGGGAGATAATCCTTGAATTTTTCCTTGAAGCCCGAAGTAGCCTCTTTTGTGTCGTTTAAAGTACCGCATAGGGGACACTTGTTTTCGGTTTTACTCTCATCCGCTTCAAAGATATATCCGCATTTTACGCACTTGGCGTTGTAATTTTGTTCTTCCATAATCTACTGCCTTTCAGAAAAGTCTATTATATAATATACTATTTTAAATAATTTTGCAATTATTTGCTGAAAAAACTTTGTATGCGACCATTTATTTATATGTTCGTCAATATTGACAATAGACCGAAAAATGTGGTATTATTAAAGTGTTAAATTATTAACTTAGAAAGAGGTAATTTTATGGCTAATATTGATTTAACTAAGTATGGAATTAAAGACGTTAAGGAGATTATCTATAACCCTTCTTACGAGGCTCTCTATAAAGACGAAATGGATCCCGCTTTAGAGGGTTTTGATAAAGGTCAGGAAACTGAGCTCGGCGCCGTAAATGTTATGACAGGTATTTACACAGGCCGTTCTCCTAAAGATAAATTTATCGTTATGGATGATAAATCCAAGGATACCGTTTGGTGGACTACACCCGAGTACCCGAACGATAACCATCCCGCTTCCGAGGAAACATGGGAAGCTTGTAAGAAAATTGCTATCGAGGAGCTTTCGGGTAAGAAGCTTTATGTAGTAGACGCTTTCTGCGGAGCTAACGAGGATACCCGTATGGCTGTACGCTTCATTATGGAAGTTGCATGGCAGGCTCACTTTGTAGAGAATATGTTTATTAAGCCCACTGCTGAGGAGCAGGCGAACTTTGTTCCCGATTTTACTATCTATAACGCTTCCAAGGCTAAGGTCGATAATTATAAGGAGCTCGGACTTAATTCCGAGACAGCCGTACTCTTTAACGTAAAGAGCCGCGAGCAAGTTATCCTTAACACATGGTACGGCGGCGAGATGAAGAAGGGTATGTTCTCGATGATGAACTACTATTTACCGCTCCAGGGCATCGCTTCAATGCACTGCTCCGCCAACACGGATATGGAAGGTAAGAACACCGCTATCTTCTTCGGACTTTCAGGTACAGGTAAGACAACTCTCTCAACCGACCCCAAGCGTCTTTTAATCGGCGACGACGAGCACGGCTGGGACGACAACGGAGTATTTAACTTCGAGGGCGGCTGCTACGCTAAGGTAATCGGTCTTGATAAGGAAAGCGAGCCCGATATCTATAACGCTATTAAGAGAGACGCTCTCTTAGAGAACGTAACTGTTGCCGACGACGGTACTATCGACTTCGACGACAAGAGCGTTACCGAGAATACTCGTGTATCTTATCCTATCGAGCATATCGAAAAGATTGTTAAAAATGTAAATAAAAAGTCAGCGGGTCCCGCGGCTGAGAACGTAATCTTCCTTTCAGCCGACGCGTTCGGAGTGCTTCCTCCCGTATCGATCCTTACTCCCGAGCAGACTCAGTATTACTTCCTCTCAGGCTTTACAGCTAAGCTTGCGGGTACAGAGCGCGGAATTACCGAGCCTACTCCCACATTCTCAGCTTGCTTCGGTCAGGCTTTCTTAGAGCTCCATCCGACTAAGTACGCTGAGGAGCTCGTTAAGAGAATGGAGAAGAGCGGCGCTAAGGCGTACCTCGTAAACACAGGCTGGAACGGCACAGGTAAGAGAATTACAATCAAGGATACACGCGGAATTATAGACGCTATCTTAGGCGGAGATATTAAGAACGCTCCGACAAAAACAATTCCTTACTTCAATTTTGAAGTTCCTACAGAGCTCCCCGGTGTTGACAGCGGCATCCTCGATCCTAGAGATACCTACGCTGACGCTTCCGAGTGGGACGCTAAGGCTAAGGACCTCGCCGAGAGATTCGTTAAGAACTTTAAGAAGTACACTTCTAACGAGGCTGGTAAGAAGCTCCTAGAAGCAGGTCCCGAGGTTTAATAGTTAAGAGTTAAGAATTAATAGGTAAAAGTTAGGCGTAATGTCAGTTGACATTACGCCTGTTGTTTATAAGAAATTGTCTTGTATTAACAACGCCGATTCAAAATTGTAATTTGGAGCAGATCGCCAATTTAGAACTTATTAAGTATATCGTGGTGTCCGATGTCAACAAGAATAACCAGTTCGTTATTCTCTTTAAACCAGATTACCCTAATATCCATATTAACGCTGAATTCCCATAAACCGTCCGAGCCTTGAATTTTTTTCGTTCTCAACGAAGGGTGACGCGGGTTATCAATAAATGTATTGAGCTTTTCTTTAAAAAGCTCTTTTTCTTTATTGTCAAGATTTGAGTAATGCTTGCTGAATTTTTTAGTATATGTTATTTTAAGCTTCATTATCTTCCTCTAAACCTTGTAATAACGAATCTACATCTGAATATACAGCCTGTTCTCCCGATTCGATTTTTTTCTTTAATTGAGCTACTTCGCTTTTTAGCTCGTCGACATATTTTTTCGGATAAACTACAACAGGGGTAATTTGAATAATACCGTCTTTTTCGGTTATTTCCAGCATATCGCCCTCATTAAGTCCTAACGATTTTACAACCGATTTAGGTAAAGTAATCTGTGATTTTGTTCTTAGTTCCGCTAACATATTATCATCTCCTTGGTTAGAAATTCTTACTTTCTTACTTTCATTATATCCGTAATTTTAAGAATTGTCAATAATATTTTTTGTAAAAATAACGTCGGTATTCGGGATTGAATCCGTTAATACCGACGTTAGTATTTAACTTTTAACTTTTACCTTTTAACTCTTAACTCTTTAGCTGTTCCTTCCGCCTGTAAGCAGATTGTGAACAGGTCTTAATATTTTTCTCAATACCATACTTAATATCATACATACCGCTATAACCGAAATCGGCAGGCAGATATAAAGTATAAAGTGGCTTCCGTCTGTGCTGTCGGGAATAATAGCCATCTGGTAGCTTATTTTTAAGAGCGGCTCGTGCAGGGCGAATACAAAGAACAGATGCGCCGAAGCTAAGAGCAAGCCTTTTTTGGTAACTAAAAATCTGACAATAAAGTCAAATACAAGCCACATTCCCGCGATACCCGCGAGCACGGTCAATTTATGCACGATATTAAGTATTATCGGGTTTCTCGTAAATACCGCGAGATACATCTGTAAAAAGCTTAATCCTAACCAAAGCAGCGCGAATATTACCGCCGATACCTTGTTATCGGGTTTGGTGAAGTTACGCCATTTACCGAGAATCGCGAACGCCGCTCCGATACCGAAGAAGAACAGCGCGTCCGACCTGACAATAAAATCAATATTAAATACCCACAGTAAGCCGAAAGGTATAAGTATAAATGCCCTCGTGTACTTTATAAGCGCGAAGATTACGGGCGCTAGTACCGTAAGCAGCATAACCTGTCTTAAAAACCAGAGCTGGTAAGCGGGAGGGTTGATTAAATAGAGATAGAATTTGTTGAAGCCCACCGCGTTGCTTTTAATATAATCAACCTGATTAACAGGCTCGAAGTTTGTAAGTATCGTAACCGTAAGTCCCGATAATATCGCCCAAAGCACATAGGGTACAAGCAGCGGGAAAATCCTATGCTTCATTTTATCGAAATATCCCTGAACGGTATTTTCGTATTTTATGAAAAGCAGAAATCCCGAGATAATAAAGAATGTAGGGATAGCGAACGCGAACAATCCGTTCGAGAAGAAATACTCGAACATCTCAGCCGCTTCGTAGTGGCTGATAAAGGTGTCGGATGTAAGCGTGCCGTTGCCGTAGTTATACGAGTGTACGAAAACAATCGCGAACATAGCGAAAACCGATATAAACTTAATTTTTCTGCTTAGGTATTTGCTAATTGGTTTGCTCATTATTATCCTCGTTTATTCTATAGCATAAGGTCATCATCATATCGCTGAGATGCGCGTTTTCAACAATTACGTCGGGGTAGTCGCCCTTTATATCGTAGTGTGTAAAGTTCCAGAAGTTATGCACTCCCGAGTTGTATAGTCTTTTTACCATATCGGGAGCGGCTTCCTTGGGAATACAGAGGAAAGCCGCGGTAACTTCGTTTTCTTTACAGAATTCTTCTATTTTAGCTTCATCGGTGATTTTAAGATTGTTGATCTCACTGCCGAAAATCTCCTTGTTGTTGTCGAAGATACCGATTAAATTAAAACCGACTTTATTAAATTCCATATGAGCGGCTATTGCAGTACCGATATGGCCCGCTCCTATAAGAATAGCTTTAAATCGGTTGTTAAGTCCGAGTATATTAATTATCTCGTTTTTTAATTTTGTGACAGGATAGCCGTAACCCTGGTGTCCGAAACCGCCGAAGCAGTTTAGATCCTGTCTTACCTGAGAAGCTGTAGTTCTCATAATTTCCGCGAGCCTTCCCGAGCTCACCCTGTCAACGTCCTGAGCTTCAAGCTCGCATAAAAATCTGTAATATCTCGGTAATCTTCTGATTACCGATTTTGATATCCTATTATTCATTTTAATTCGTTCCTGTTACCCGAGCGGCAAGAATACCGCTCGGGATTATGGTTATTATAAAAGTTTTTTCAGTGTCTCATTAACAGCTTCCAAGAATTCGGTTGTATTAACCTTTTTCTTGTTCTCGAGCTTAGAGATGAGGTAGAGGTCGCCCGTCATAATTCCGCTCTCGATAGTGTCGATAATAGCCTTTTCGAGCTTGTCCGCGAAGTCCATAAGCTCGGGGAGATTATCGAGCTCGCCGCGCTTTCTGAACGCGCCTGTCCACGCGAAGAGTGTAGCGACGGAGTTTGTAGAGGTTTCCTCACCCTTTAAGTATTTGTAGTAATGACGCTGTACCGTACCGTGAGCCGCTTCGTATTCGTAAACGCCGTCGGGAGATACGAGTACGGAGGTCATCATCGCGAGCGAGCCGTAGGCAGTCGCCACCATATCGCTCATAACGTCGCCGTCGTAGTTCTTACAAGCCCAGATATAGCCGCCGTTCGAGCGGATAACTCTTGCCACAGCGTCGTCGATAAGAGTATAGAAATACTCGATTCCCGCCGCTTCGAATTTCTCCTTGTACTCATTCTCGAAGATTTCGGAGAAAATATCCTTAAAGCGGTGGTCGTACTTCTTGCTGATTGTATCCTTAGAGGAGAACCATACGTCCTGCTTTGTATCGAGCGCGTAGTTAAAGCAAGCTCTCGCGAACGAGCCGATACTCTTGTCGAGGTTATGGAGTCCCTGGATAATACCGTCGCCCTTGAACTCGTGGATAAGGGCTGTTTCGGTAGAGCCGTCGGGATTGGTAACGAGAAGCTCAGCCTTAGAGCCGCCCTTTACCGTCATTTCAACATTCTTATATACGTCGCCGTAAGCGTGACGCGCGATTGTAATCGGCTTAGTCCAGGTCGGAATATAGGGAGTAACGCCCTTTACGAGAATCGGCGCTCTGAAAACCGTACCGTCTAATGCCGCTCTGATAGTACCGTTAGGACTTTTCCACATTTCGGAAAGATTATACTCGGGCATTCTCGCGGCGTTAGGAGTAATAGTAGCGCACTTAACCGCTACGCCGTACTTCTTTGTAGCCTCGGCGCTGTCGATTGTAATCTGGTCTTTAGTAGCTTCTCGATTTTTAAGACCTAAGTCGTAATACTCTGTTTTTAAATCTACATACGGCTTGATAAGGATGTCCTTAACCTGCTGCCATATAACTCTTGTCATCTCGTCTCCGTCCATCTCAACGAGCGGAGTTTTCATCTGTATTTTACTCATCAGCTGTTCTCCTTTGTATAGTCAAGTAAACCGCCCGCGATAATAATCGCCTTGGTTCTGTCGGTGAGCTCGCAAACAGCCTTTACTGTCTCGCCGTTTGTCTTATTAACAACCGTGATGTTCTCGCCGTTCATAATTTCCTGTTTTACGTTCGGGAGCTCGAGCTGGTCGCCGAGGTTGAATTTATCGTAGTCCGAAGCGTCAACGAATGTCAGCGGAATGATACCCGCGTTAATAAGGTTAGCTCTGTGGATTCTTGCGAAGCTCTTTACGAGCACAGCCTTAACTCCGAGGTATAAGGGAGCGAGAGCCGCGTGTTCACGTGACGAACCCTGGCCGTAGTTTTCTCCGCCTACTACGATACTGCTGCCGAGCGCCTTAGCTCTCTCTGGGAAGTCCTTATCGCATACCGTAAAGCAGTGCTGGGAGATTTTCGGGATATTTGAACGGAGTGGAAGAATCTTCGCGCCCGCGGGCATAATATGGTCTGTGGTAATATTATCGCCGACCTTTAAGCTGCATGAAGCTTCAATGCTGTCGGAAAGGGGAGAGGTCTTGGGATAAGGCTTGATATTCGGGCCTCTTAATACCTCTACGCTGTCCATTTCCTCAACGGAAGCGGGCTCAATTACCATATTGTCGTTAATTAAGAATTTCTCGGGCATCTCGATTTCAACGTCAGCGCCGAGAGTAGTCGGGTCGGTAAATACACCTGTTAAAGCGGAAGCCGCCGCGGTTTCGGGGGATACAAGGTAAATCTGTCCGTCAGCTGTACCCGAACGTCCCTCAAAGTTACGGTTGAATGTTCTAAGCGAAATACCGCCTGAGTTCGGCGACTGTCCCATACCGATACAGGGACCGCAAGCGCTCTCTAAAATTCTCGCGCCGGCGGCAATCATATCGCCTAAAGCGCCGTTTAAAGCGAGCATATTAAGTACCTGCTTACTACCCGGTGCGATAGCGAGGCTTACGCCGTCGGCTACGGTCTTACCCTTTAAGATAGCCGCAACCTTCATCATATCTCTGTAGGATGAGTTTGTGCAAGAGCCGATACATACCTGGTTTATCTCGTTGCCCGAAAGCTCCTCGATTGTCTTGATGTTATCGGGAGAATGAGGACAAGCGGCTAAAGGCTTAAGCTCGTCTAAGTTGATATCTATAATCTCGTCATACTCAGCGTCAGCGTCAGATTTAAGCTCTGTATAATCCTCCTCGCGTCCCTGAGCCTTTAAGAACTCTCTTGTAATTTCGTCGGAGGGGAAGATAGAGGTTGTCGCTCCGAGCTCAGCGCCCATATTAGTAATGGTAGCTCTCTCGGGAACTGACAAGGTCTTAACGCCTTCGCCCGCGTATTCAACGATTTTACCTACGCCGCCCTTAACGGACATAACCTCGAGCACCTTTAGGATAATATCCTTAGCGCTTACCCAGGGGCGTAACTTACCCGTAAGGTTAACCTTTACCATCTTAGGCATTGTGATATAGTACGCGCCGCCGCCCATAGCTACGGCTACGTCAAGTCCGCCCGCGCCGATAGCGAGCATACCGATACCGCCGCCTGTCGGAGTATGGCTGTCCGAACCGATTAAGGTCTTACCGGGCTTGCCGAAACGCTCTAAATGTACCTGGTGGCAAATTCCGTTACCGGGTCTTGAGAAATAAATTCCGTGTTTTTTACAAACTGACTGGATAAAGCGGTGGTCGTCCGCATTCTCGAATCCCGTCTGTAAGGTGTTATGGTCGATGTAAGCGACGCTTTTCTCGGTCTTAACTCTCGGAACACCGATAGCCTCGAACTCGAGGTACGCCATAGTACCCGTAGCGTCCTGCGTTAATGTCTGGTCGATTTTAAGTCCTATATCCTGACCGACCTTCATTTCGCCGTCAACGATATGGTTTTTAATAATCTTTTGCGCAATTGTTAATCCCATTTATTTACCTCCTGAATTATTACATATAAATAGTATTCATCCATTCTTGTTAATTTTATCACAAATTCATTATAAAGTAAATCTAATATAGAATTATAATAAAAATCGGCAAGTTGCCGCTCCCAATCACGCCTTTGGAAACGTTTAATTCTTTTGGAAAGCTTCATAAACGGCGTGGCTTGAATAAAGCGATTTTAATAATGTGATAATTGCGAGCCGCCGCAGCCAATCACGCCTTTGGAAAGCAATTTAAAAACGGCTCGAATTATCGAACCGTTACGTTAAAATCTTATTCAAGGGTTTACTTATGTATTTTGTAAAGAAATTCACGATAAATCCGGTAAATACCGCCGCTAAGAGCGTTCCTTCTCTGATCCCGATAATTTCACCGAAGAATATCATAGAAAGTACGGCGGCAATTGCGACGCAGGCAATATCGAATCCTACCTTAACCTTTCCGAAATTCTTACCGCTTACGTCTGAAATCGCCTTTACAAGTCCTTCTCCCGAGTTAAAAAGCACATTCGCGACTACCGCGAGAGCGATTCCGAAAGCGAGGATAAATATTCCCGCGATCGTGAGCGCCATTCTTACAGCGTAATTCGGCGTCGGAATAAACGATACGATGTAGAGCCCTATATCCGTGAATATCCCGAACAGGAACGACATCGGGATCTGCATTAACTGGAACAGTTTAAAATTCTTTCTTAGAATTATAATTTGCCCGAGCACAAAGGCGCAGTTTGAAATCGTAGACCACATCCCGAACGAAATAAAGTCGAACTTAACGCTTAGTACATTCGCTATCGACGATACCGTCGAAATTCCTAAATCAGCGTGCTTTGAGAACGCTATTCCGAGTCCCGAAAAGAACAGCCCTATCGTAAACAGTATTAACCTTTTTATAAACTCTTTTTTACCCATTTATTTCACCGCGACTATTTTAACACAAATTTGTTATAAGTTAAAGTTGAAATTTGAATTATAAAGTGATATAATTTAAAATTAGGTTATTTTGGGTAAAAGGAATGATAATATGAGCACAAGAGAGAATTTAAGAAATATAGCGATAATAGCCCACGTTGACCACGGAAAAACCACGCTTGTAGACCAGCTCTTAAAGCAGAGCGGCGTGTTCCGTGAGAATGAGGAAGTAAACGAGCGTGTAATGGACTCCAACGACCTCGAGCGTGAGCGCGGTATAACGATACTTTCAAAAAACACAGCCGTAATGTATAACGGCACAAAGATCAATATAGTAGATACCCCAGGACACGCCGATTTCGGCGGTGAGGTAGAGCGTATCTTAATGATGGTAGACGGCGTTGTGCTTTTAGTAGACGCGTTCGAGGGCTGTATGCCTCAGACTCGATTCGTACTTAAAAAGGCGCTCGGCTTAGGCAAAAAGCCTTTAGTCGTGCTTAATAAAATCGACCGCCCCGGAGCTCGTCCCGAGGAGGTAGTAGATGAGGTTCTCGACCTCTTTATCGAGCTCGGCGCTGACGAGGATCAGCTCGATTTCCCCGTAGTATACGCGTCCGCAAAGGACGGCTACGCTACAGAAGACCCGTCGCAGACAGGCGAGGATATGACTCCGCTGTTTAACGCGATCATAAATGAGATCCCCGCTCCCGAGGGAGATCCCGACGGCGGCTTACAGCTTCTCTTATCCAACATCGACTACGACCAGTTTATCGGACGTATCGGCGTCGGACGTGTTGAACGCGGTACGGTTAAAAACGGCCAGCAGGCTGTTCTTTGCCACAGCGACGGCACTACAACCAACGTAAAGGTTGCTAAGCTCTACCAGTTCGAGGGCTTGAAGCGTGTCGAGAGCGAAACCGCGACATACGGCGATATCGTCTGTGTAAGCGGTATCGGCGATATAAATATCGGCGAGACTATCTGTGATACCGAAAATATCGACCCGCTTCCCTTCGTAAAGATAGACGAGCCCACGGTAAGTATGAACTTTATCGTAAACAACTCTCCTTTCGCGGGACAGGACGGTAAGTACGTAACCTCGCGTAATATCCGCGAAAGATTATTTAAGGAAATAGAAACCAATATCGCTCTGCGTGTAGAGGAAACCGACTCCGCGGATACCTTTAAGGTAAGCGGTCGAGGCGAATTACACCTTTCTATATTAATAGAAACTATGCGCCGCGAAAATTACGAATTCCAGGTATCGCGTCCGCAGGTTATCACAAAGACAATCGACGGCGTTTTATGCGAGCCGATAGAGTATCTTATGATAGAGGTTCCCGACAACTACGTCGGCGCGGTTATGGAGAAGCTCGGCTCCCGTAAAGCGGAGCTCGTGAATATGGGCACGCGCGAAAGCGGTATTACTCATATCGAGTTTAAAATCCCGTCGCGCGGACTTATGGGCTATCGTCCCGAGTTCTTAACCGATACGAACGGCAACGGTATTATGAACCACGTTTTCGATTCCTACGCTCCGTTTAAGGGCGAGATCATAACCCGCCACCAGGGCTCGCTCGTAGCTTATGAAACAGGCGACAGCGTAGCCTACGGATTGTTCCAGGTACAGGAAAGAGGCCGTCTCTTTATAGGACCGGGAGTTCCCGTATACGAGGGAATGATTGTCGGCGAATCGCCGAAGGCTGGCGATATTGTCGTAAACGTATGTAAGAAAAAGCATATTACAAACACCCGTGCGTCAGGCTCGGACGACGCCTTAAAGCTCACTCCGCCGACTATTTTATCCCTCGAGCAGTGCCTCGAGTTTATCGCGGACGACGAGCTTGTCGAGGTAACTCCCAACCATATAAGAATGAGAAAAACAATTTTATCAAAAGAGCAGAGAATGAAAAGCCAGTTCAGAAAGAAGTAAATAATGAATATTGTTATACTTGATTTAGAGTGGAACGGCTCCTACAGCAAGAAAGTCCACCACTATGTTAACGAAATAATCGAAATCGGAGCGGTTAAGGTAGACGAAAATCTTAACGAGATAGATACATTTTCTATGCTCGTAAAGCCCGAAATCGGCAAGAAACTCAGCAGCCATATCGCATCGCTTACGCATATAAGCAACGACGAGCTTTTCGAGAAAGGCTTGAGCTTTAAGGCGGCGACCGATAAATTTCGGGAGTTTTCCGCCGACAGCGTTATACTGACGTGGGGTACGTCCGATATTTTAACCCTTATGGATAATTTCAGCTACTATACGGGCGACAGCGAGATTCCGTTCTTAAAGAGCTATTGCAATTTGCAGGAATACTGTGAGTATATGCTCGACGTTCATAATCCCGCCGCCCAGCTCGGACTTCTCAACTGCGCCGAAATGCTCGGTATAGAAAGCAGTGAGGGAGAGCTCCACCGCGCCTATACCGACGCGAAGCTCAGCCTGAAATGTCTTAAAAAGCTCTACGACAAGAAGAAGTTTATTAGTTATATCTCGGAAGCCGACGACGAGTTTTACCGCAAGATTACGTTCAAGAATAAGCTTATTACCGATATAAATAATCCGCTTATCGACAAATCTCAGCTTTATTTTATCTGCGAGGATTGCGGTATTAGGGTAGAACAGCTTACGCATTTTAAGGTTAAGAATAAAAACTTCGTCGCTAAATTCCGCTGTCCTAAATGCCGTAAGGTCTTTAACGGTAAAATATCAATGCGCCTTAAATTCGACGGTGTGACGATTAAAAAGAGGACGTTCGAAAACGCTCCGCCCGAAATCCCCGACGATGATGATTAATATAAAGGTGAAATAACCCCGTAGCCAACAGCTCAACGCTGTTACTGCGGGGCTGTTTTGTCTAAAATGTCAATAAACCGCCCGAAAAAGGCGGTATTTTTTATATGTGAGCAATAGTGAATTTACACAAAAACAGCTTGCAAATCTTAAAGTTTTATGATAAAATGCATCTGTGGATACAAATGTGTCCATAACGCATTGTATATCGACGCGTAATATACAATGTATATCGGATAGGGGTAGAGCCCCGCCCTGCTTTTAATAGCAAGCGGTATGATTTTTCACAATGGAATCTCACGGTCAGATATTGCGGGTGCAAATATCCGATGAATTAAAAATCTAGGAAAAAATTTATGAAAGGAATGATATTCCTATGAGAATGACTAAGAAAATTACATCAATCGTTCTTGCGGTACTGATGGTTGTTTCTATGGTTTCCGTAATGGCTGTTACTACTGCTTCAGCTGCAAATGTAGCTAAGATTGGTACAACTAATTACGAGTCTTTTGAGGCTGCTTGGAATGCTGCTCAGGACGGAGACACAATTACACTTCTCGCTGATTCCGAAGGTAACGGACTCATAGCTCCTCAGGGCAAGTACACACAGGGTCTTACAGTTGACTTTAACGGTAAAACTTATAGCGTAACAGGTAACTTAGTTGGTTCTTCAGGAACAGAAACACAGGCTTTCCAGCTTCTTAAGGACAATAATATCACCTTTAAGAACGGTACTATCTATTCTGAAAAGGCTAAGTTCCTTGTGCAGAACTACAGCAATCTTACACTCGACAACATGACTCTTACTCTTAATAACCCCAACTACGCTTACGGTTATACACTGTCCAACAATAACGGCAACGTAGTTATCGACGATACTACAATCAACGCTAACCCCGCTGGTGGTTATGCGTTCGACGTATGTCGTTATTCTAGCTATCCTTCCGTTAGCGTAACTGTTACTGGCGATAGCAAAATCAACGGTAATGTTGAGGTTACTGCTTCAGGTAACGACGTAAAAGACGGTTTATCCCTTAATCTCGAAAGCGGTACAATGGCTGGTGAGGTTAAAATCAGCAGTGCTGTACAGGATGCAATTGATGCTGATCCTGGTTCCCAGTTTACTACCGATACAACTACTTTTGAAACAGTTACACCCGTAGCTGAAATTGGCGCAGCTAAATTCGCTACTTTAGAGGATGCTTGGAATGCTGCTCAGGACGGCGCAACAATCAAACTTCTCGCTAATTCCGCGGGCAACGGACTTAAAGCTCCTCAGGGCAAGTTTGCTACAGGTCTTACAGTTGACTTCAACGGTTTCACTTACACAGTAGACGGCAGCTTAGTTGGTTCTACAGGAACACAGACACAGGCGTTCCAGCTTCTCAAGGATAATAAAGTTACATTCAAGAACGGTACTATCTATTCTGAAAAGGCTAAGATGCTTGTTCAGAACTATTGTGACCTTACAGTTGACAACATGGTTCTTACACTTAATAACACCAGCTATAACGGAGCATACACTCTTTCCAATAATAACGGTAACACAGTTATTAAGGATACTACAATCAACGCTAATCCTACTACAGGTAGCTTTGCGTTCGACGTATGCCGTTATTCAAGCTATCCTTCCGTTAACGTAACAGTTACAGGCGATAGTGATATTAACGGTAACGTTGAGGTTTACGCTTCAAATAGCGACGCTAAGGACGGCTTCTCGCTTACACTCGAAAGCGGTGAGCTGAACGGCGACATCAAACTTACAAATAGTGCTAAGACTGCAATGGACGCAACTCCTGATAAAGCAGAAATTACTAAGGCTTCTACTTTCAATCAGGCTGCTCCCGAAGGTTACATGTGGGTTGGCACAGACGATCAGACTCTTGCTAAGGTTGTAGCTAAGATTGGTGATACACCTTACGCTACTCTCGAAGAAGCTTTTGCTGCTGCAGTTGACGGCAACACAATTAAAGTACTCGCTGATTGTGCAGGCAACGGTATTAAAGTAACTCCCGAAGGCAAATTTGCTACAGGTCTTACTGTTGACTTCGACGGTCATACTTACACAATCGACGGCGATCTCGTTGGTTCCACAGGAACAGAGACACTCGCGTTCCAGCTTCTTAAGAATAATAAGGTTACTTTCAAGGATGGTACTATCTATTCCGAAAAAGCTAAGATGCTCGTTCAGAACTATTGCGACCTTACTCTTGATAATATGACGCTGACACTTAATAACACAAGCTACAACGGCGCTTATACTCTGTCCAACAACAACGGTAACACAGTTATCAAGGATACTACTATCAACGCTAACCCGACAACCGGCAGCTTTGCGTTCGACGTATGTCGTTATTCTAGCTATCCTTCCGTTAACGTAACAGTTACAGGCGATAGTGAAATTAACGGTAACGTTGAGGTTTACGCTTCCAAGAGCGATCCTAAGAACGGCTTCTCACTTACACTCGAAAGCGGAACAATGAACGGCGATATCGTTATGGATCAGACTGCTCAGAACGTAATTGATACTGCTCCTGACAAAATCAAAGTTACTAAGAAGTCTACTTTCGATCAGGCTGCTCCCGAAAACTTTGTTTGGAAAGACAATGGCAACGGTACACAGTCTCTCGTTCTCAATAACCCGCTCGTTCCTGATATGATTACTGCTGCTGCAGCTAAGGCTCAGGATGGAAACGAGTTTGGTATCACATCAAAATACCTCAAGGGTACACTCCTTGGCGTACAGAAGAAAACTGTAGTAGGCGAAGACACAAGCAGCCAGGAAGGCGAGAAGAATATCCGTTTCGTAGCTGTTCTTGATACTGATTTAGTTCAGGACGCTGACGATTACGGTTTCGTACTCGCTAGAGTTGGCACAGGTAAAACTACACAAAATACCAACTTCGATAACCTTAGAGCTTACTGGGGTAACGGCGAAAAGACTATCTCCGCTAAGGATACATACAACAACGTATGCGGAAACGAAGCTTACGGCGATCCCGATGCAAATACACCTTATAAGTATGTAACTTGCGCTGTTAACAACGTTGACGACAATAGTAAGATTGCTGCTCGCTTCTTCTATAAGAAGGACGGCAAGACTTACTACGCTAAGTATGCTGCTTATAGTTATAATTACACAGGCTGTACTTCATCAGCCGACGCGACTTAAGGGAGGAGATAAAAATGAAAGAATTATATAAGTCTCCTGTAATTACAGTAGAGGATTTAACAAAGGCTGACGTTCTCTGTGCTTCAACAGAAACATCGAACGGCGCTACAACACAGAAGGTTGATAATATCAACCAGCTCGCTGGTACAATCGGCGATCTCTCAAGCTTACTCTAATACTGTAATTTACCTTAGGATAAATTAAAAATTCGGGTTGACCATCTCGGTCAACCCGATATTTTTTATAATTGAGAATGGAGAATTGAGAATTGAGAATTTCGGTCGGGAAGATAGGTTGATGTATTATCAACGTTATTTTCCCGACCGTATTAATATTGTAGGTTGCTAAAATAAATACAAATGTATTCATTTAATCGAACACCCGTACCAAAATGAATACAAATGTATTCAAAATATGCCTTCTCCCTTGGGAGAAGGTGTCACACAAAAGTGTGACGGATGAGAGGTAGGGAACTTGTCGAAATCTTGATTTCGATAACAAGTTGCCGTTTTTATTTAATACCTCAAACGAATACAAATGTATTCATTTTTTTCTTATTCCTGTAACCAAAGTCCTGACTTTTGGACTTTCCAATAAAATCGAACAAATATTCTAAATTTTCTTGAAATAGAACAAAAGTTCTGCTATAATTAATATGTAAGGTTAAAGCCCCGATAATCTTGCAGTGGAAATAATTTAGCGAAAGGAACTTTTATGGACTATAACGAATGGGCAAAGGAATATTTAACGGATGCCGAAAAACTTTTAAAAACTATCAGAAAGTATGAAAACCTATTGAAAAACGGAGATGAAAAAAATGAAGAAAACCTTAACTCAATAATCGCGTCGTACAGATATATCTATTACGATTTAATCAATACGGCTAAAATGATGAAATCCCGCGCCAAGGAGAAAACTAATGCGGCATAAAAAAGTTCCCCTGCACGAAAAGGCGCAGAGGAATATCCCGTATTATGACTTCGATTACCGCGAGAACAACGATAACGATATTGTGAGGATGAAAAAAATCTTAAAAAAAGCGATTGGGGAGCTGACCGACAGGCAGAGATACTGTATATGCGAGTATTATTTAAACGGAAAGAAGATGAAGGATATAGCCCTCGAGCTTAATGTAAGCCCCTCAACCGTTACCCGCCATATCAAATTCGCGAAAAGAAATCTTAAAAAAATAGCTGATTGCTACACTAGTTGATAATGGATAGTTGATAATTGATAATTATTGTCGTGCAGACAGCAAGAATGATTTTTATAACCTTTGTATCCCGATTGTATAAAAATAGCAATATTAATACAGTCGGGAACAAAAGGTTATTATTATATCATTTTATATTCGCGACCAAAACTATCCACTATCAACTGTCAACTTTCAATTAAATAAGCGGGTTTATCCCGCTTTTTTTATATCTCAAAATCTTCTTTATTAAACTCCATCATTTCAGCCTCGCCCTTAGGCGTTCTGAGCGTGGGATTATATAAAAACTTACGGCATTTTCCGTTTTTTATCTCTTTTTTTGCCTCGCAAAAATTCTGTTCGCCGTCAGTATTGTAATTATCGCAGTACCCGCAGTCGGGAACGATATTGTTGCCGAATAATTTTTTCATTTTATCACCCTGTTATTTTCATATAGTTGTCACGTTCTGTGAATAATATTTTATCATAGATAATTGTAACTTGCAAGTTGATTAAATTTGTTATAAAATATATTTGGTGGTATATGTGATTTTTGAAAGCAATGTTTTAAATTTAAATAATTATGATACGGTTCCGTATCTTACGTATAAATCTCTCGAGAATATAGATTTTATAACCCACGGTTTTTCAACCCGTCTCGGCGGAGTAAGCGAGGGAATATTTTCCTCAATGAATTTAGCCTTTAACCGCGGTGATAATCCCGAGCATGTTGTGGAAAACTATTATAGAATCTGCGATAGTATCGGGCTTGATTTCGATACCTTGGTCGCTTCCGCTCAGGACCATAACACTTTCGTAAGGGTTGTTACCCGTGACGACTGCGGCGTAGGTATTACTAAGCCGCGCGATTTAGACAGCGTGGACGCTCTCGTTACGAATGAGAAAAACGTAACCCTGGTTACTTATTACGCCGACTGCACTCCGCTGTTTTTTGTCGATAAAAATAAAAAGGTAATCGCTTTGGCTCACGCGGGCTGGCGCGGTACTGTCGGGAAAATTGGGGAAAAGGTTATTAAAAAAATGATAGAACAGTTTAACTGTAACCCCGAGGATATTGTCTGCGCGGTAGGACCCGCGATCTCGAAATGCTGTTACGAGGTTGACGAAAACTGCGCCGAGCAGTTCTACGCGCTTAAAGAGCTCGACAGCTCAAAATTTATATTTCCTGTAGAGAATAATAAATTTATGATAGATTTACTCGAAACGAATAAACAGATATTAATAAACGCGGGCGTTCCTGAAAGTAATATTTCGGTAAGCGATGTCTGCACGAAATGCAACAGCGAGCTTTTGTGGTCGCATCGCGCGACTAACGGACAGCGCGGAACTATGTGCGCGTTTATGTGTATGAAATAGCGGCATAGAGCAGCTATTATCAAGTGAAAAGTTAGGAACATATATGAAAAAGACAGTTTTAAAATTTACATCATTTTTAATAATAATGCTGTATATCGTAGGCTTGTTTACGGTATCGGTATCTCAGGCGGCGTCCTATACCAACTCCAAGGGCACCGCTACCGTGAAGTGCGGAAAATACACTAAGAAATTTAAGGCGAAAAAATACGGCCATAATTTCTCCCGCGCCTTAAACGAGGCTTTAAACGTCGCCCGTAAAAAGGCAACCGCTTCGAAGCCCGCTACCGTTACCGTATCTAAGGGCAACTACAGCCTTGACCGTACGCTGAAAATCTACAGCAATACGATTTTAAAGGCAAGCGGCTGTACCTTTAAGTACTACGGAAACCTGCTTAGAAACGGTTATAACGGAAAGACTTCCGCGGCATCAGGCTACAACGGCTCGTCAAATATCACTATTGACGGCGGTACGTGGGACGCCGCTGTACCGTACTCCCAGGCGGGTACTTCCAACTGGAGAATCCAGCATTCAACTTTAAGATTCGGACATTGTAAGAATCTTACCGTAAAGAATTGTAAATTCAGAAATAACTACAACTGCCACGATATTGAGCTCGGCGGTGTTGACGGCGCTACAATTACCAAATGCTCGTTTTATAACGATAAGGCGGTTAATACCTTTGAAAACGACGGCGGCCGCGAGTCTATCCAGCTTGATGTAACTACATCTCCCGCTATGCCTGAGTTCAAACAATACGACAATACTACGACCAAGAACATTACTCTAAGCTATTGCGACTTTAAGAATAAGTTCAGGGCTATCGGAAGCCACCACGCCGTTTTAGGCGAGCCCTTCGACAATATCAGCGTACACCATAATTATTTCAGAAATATCGGCGGAATTACCGTTTACGGCGTTTACTGGACAAACTCCAAGATTTACAGCAACACTATGGATTATGTCGGTCTCGGCGTTGATATGAGAAATATGACCATAGGAAGCGGCTATAACTTTACGAACAGCAAGAACCTGACCTGTAAAGAGAGCGTAAAATACGTTAAGGATTCTAAGCTTTATATCTACGATAATAAAATTACCGTGAGAAAAAAGGATAACACCTACGTAAGACCTACGGGTATTCGTGTAATGGGCGAGTACCACGCCGTAAAGGACAAGGTGACAGGCGTTAAGGCTGGAACATATAAGATTTATAACGTTAATATCGGCGTTAACGAGAAGGGCGATAATAAAGCGAATACCATAAAAGGCAATATCGCCGTCGGTATCCAGGCTAATTACGCTGTTAACTCCGTAATCTCTGGCAATAACATCAACGCATCGGGCTCGCTTTGCGATACCTCCAACGGAATTGAGGTTAAGGGAAGCGAGAAAGTTAAGGTTACACTCAATACCGTTAAGAACGGTAAGGTCGAGGGAGCGGTTGGTATACTGCTTACCAAAACCGCGGCAGGCTTCGGCAATAAAAACGTAAAGGTAAATTCAAATACCGTATCGGCGTTCGCGTCCTCGGGAATTTACGTGCGTTCATCCGCTAATTCCTCCGTTAAGAGTAATACGGTAAGCAAGACCGACGATATGGGAATTTCCGTAAAAACCTCCGACACCACTACGGTTGATAAAAACACTCTCGATAAAATCGGTAATAACTCACTCTGCGTTTATTCGGAAAGCGTTAATACCACGCTTACGAATAATACGATTACGAACCCGAATAAGAGCGGTATAATGCTGAAGCAAGCCTCCGCTACAAAAATTGACAGCAACGATATAAGCGATTGCGGAGAATACGGCGTGCTAATTCGCGAGAGCTCCGCAACCGAAATGTTACAGAATAATATCAACAATACCACGCTTAACGGCGTGCGTGTAAACTACGGCTCCGATAATACCGTTATCCAGAACAACAGCATTAATTCTCCGAAAGCCGAGTGCATCTGCCTTAACGGTACCAACGATATGACTAAAGAGAAAGAAAAAAGTCTCGAAGTTTCCAACAACTACCTTAACACCGCCGTGGATAAAGCTGCTGTTTCGGTAAGTAAGGATAACGTAGCCGCTAAGGTTTACTCGAACTACCGCAACGACGGAGAGGACTTGTTCTATTCCTTTAAGGGTGATTCGGATACTGATTTTACCAACGTAAAAGAACCTATTACTCTTGACGATTTAACCGTTAATAAGTTTGAAAGCTATAATATGCTTAACTGGAACTTCGCGGGCGATAATATCTGCTATCGGGTATACAGAGAGGATGAAAAGGGTATGAACCTTATCTCCGATACTCCCGAGCATTTCTGTATGGATAATAATATCTTTAATAACGGCAACGCCCTCGTCGATTTACTTCCCGACAAGGACGAGGTATCGTTGAAGATAAAGATACTTTCCTACTCCGTAACTCCCTATAAAGCGTTATCGAACGTTAAATATTTAGGCGAACCGATTACGGTTGATTATGAATAATACGAAAACTAAGGCGTGGCACCAATGTGTCACGCCTTATCATTTGAATATAACATTTTTTACTTTAAACTCTTTATTGCTAAGATAGTTAAGCTTTCCCGCGTCGGATTTAAATGCGAATTTCAATTTATACGCGTAGAGCGCCTGGTATTTACCGTTTATAAAATTCTTCTTATTCTTACCGTACTTTCTGTCGCCGACGAGCGGATGACCGATAAACGCCATATGCGCCCTTATCTGGTGAGTTCTGCCCGTGTGAAGATGAATCTCCGCAAGCGTGGTTTTACCGTCCGACTCTAGCACGGTATACTCGGTCTTAATAACCTTAGCTCCCTCAACGGGCTTTTTGTAAACCTTAACGGTATTGGTACTGTTGTTTTTAATAAGGTAGTCTTCTAAAAAACCGTGGTCGTGTTTGGGTTTACCGCAGAGCTTGCACAGATAGTATTTCTCAATTTCCCTTGTGCGCATTTTCTCGTTAAGGATTCTTAGGCTCTCCGCGTTTTTAGCCGCGATAACAATCCCGCCCGTGTTACGGTCAATGCGGTTAACGAGGGCGGGGGAGAATGCTTTTTCTTCCTCGGGGTTATATTCTCCCTTTTTGTAAAGATAATGCTGAACCCTCATAACAAGGCTGTCGAAGTGATAGCTCTTGTCCTGGTGAACGATAACGCCCTGCTTTTTATCTATGAGTAAGATGTTCTCGTCCTCGTATACGATATCGAGCTTGTCGGGAGCCTTTAAAAACTCGTAGTTCTTTTCGGGATTATCCTCGAAGAACTCGTCCTTGATATAGAGCGTAAGCACATCGCCCGCCTTTAAAAAATCCGCTTTATCGCATTTTTTACCGTTGAGCTTTATATATTTAGTTCTTATGTACTTGTACATCAATGACTTCGGCATAGTCTTAAAGCGCTTGGATAAAAACTTATCAAGCCTCTGACCGCCGTCATTCTCTTTAATCTCAATAGTTCTCATATTTTTATTATAATATTTATACAAAAATTTTGCAAGATTTTTTGTTATAATGCTGATTGGTATTATGTTTTTAACAAAATTTTTCAGTAATTATTTGTAATTCTGCAAATTGACAGCCGTTTTAAACAGTAATAAAATAATGATGTATAATTATATACAGAGGTGATTGTTTTGAAATTAACAAGAAAGCTTTTAAGCGTTGTATTATCGTTGCTTTTAATAATCTCGATGGTAACGATAGTATCAACGGCAGTAAACGCCGCGTCAGGCGACACGATTTATTTTGAAAAACCCGACAGCTGGGAAGATACAATCTATATCTATTACTGGGAAGGCTCTCCGACGCCATCCTCGCTGTATGATTACGAGATGACTCACGTCAGCGGAAATATCTACAGCTATACCTGCAAAGCTTCGTTCAGTAAGTTCCTTATTGACGACGGTCAGACAGGTAAACACCAGACCGTTGATATAGATTTCCCGGGTGACGGATATATCGTTAAGGTTCTCTCTACTGGAAGTAACAACGGTTACGGTAATTTCTGTAACAACGTTGATGTTAGTAAGTTCGAGGGCGTATCCGATACTGTAAGCGTATCCGCGTCACCAAAGGGCTGCGACTTTATGAACAGCATTGACGTTACCCTCGGCGTAACAAAAGCAGATAAGGGTAAATATCAGATTAACAGCGGTTCCGCGGTCGAGTATACTAACGGAACGAAAGTAACTCTCGGCGCTGACGCGAATATCGGAGATACAATAACTCTCGCGTTATCAGCGGGTGAGGGAGCGGAAGCCGTTTCCGAAACCTATACTTACAAAAAGACATCTTCACCCTCCGCGTCATCACTCGTTTATTTCGATAACTCTAAATTCAACTGGGATGAAGTATATCTCTACGCTTACGGCGCTAAGGAAAACGCCGAGTGGCCCGGTGAGAAAATGCAGAAAGATGATAACGGACTTTATTACTACGCGTTTTCCTCTAAATTCTCCGACGAGAATATTATCGTAAACAACGGTAAAGAGGATGATGAAAAGGAGCAGTTCCCGAAAAGCAGCGGACTGCGTATTAAGACTGGCGAGTGTAAGTTCCTTACCGCCGACGGCGAATGGGTTGATTACGGAACTCCTGACTCAAAACCCGCGGGCTTTGCTTATACAGCGGATAAAACCTCTTTCGCTACCGATACATTGAACGTAAAAATTGGTCTTAAAAACGCCGTTAAGGGTACATACCAGGTTGACGGCGGTACTGTGTTCGAGTACACAGGCGATACTACGGTTTCCGTAGGACAGGGAGCTATCGGCAATAAGGAAATAAAGCTTACCCTTACCGCAACCTCCTCCGCGGGTGAAACCGTTACCAAGACCTATACATATAAAAAGACATTCACTCCGTCAAAAACCACATTCTCCTCACCCTCAGACGGACATACCTCCAATGCTGTCGCGGGTAAATACGATACTAACCCGAATATGCAGCTCGGTAAAAACAAGACTATTACAATCGACGGCGATCCCTCCGAGTGGGATAGCTCTATGATTATCGCTCAGGGCGTCGCTAATGATGACCCGAGAGTATATATGCCTTCCGCTATGCACGAACAGCCGTGGGATGATTACGCTCTCTACGCCGCTTGGGATAATGACAATCTCTACTTTATGTGGGAAATGGCTAACACAACCTACGTTGTATCGCCGTCCGATAATTTCGCCGCGTCTCAGGAAGCGCGTCCGTGGAGAAACTCAATCCCGATTTATATAGCGCTCAGCGTTAACCCCGAAATCCACGCCGACGGCACCGCGTGGGGAACCGATACAAAAACTGGCGCCGAGTTCACCAACCCGTTCGTATGGGGATGTACAGGCGGTACAGCCAAGGACGGCGGAGTTAAATTCAAGACCAACGTCGATACTCTTATCGCCTTTGATACCAACAACTCCAACGGCGGCGCGTCAATATTCAAAGCCGATAAATACGACCAAGCCAACGATAACTATATGTTCAACTACGATACGGCTATCCCGATAGGTGTAACCTCGTTCGAGAAACAGGATAACCGCAACGGCTTTAAAATCGCCCACGATTACGGAACTCTCTCTGATGAGATGATAGGCGTAGGCGGCGCTAAAGGCTCCCATACCGTAGGCGACAGCCTGCTCGATACCTCCGACTGGGTAGATTTCTTCGATTTAGGCTATAAGAACGAGCACGGCTTTATCTACGAAACCGCTATTCCTCTCGCTAATTTAGGTATTGATAAAGATTATATCGAGAAAAACGGAATCGGCGCTATGCAGATTCTGACCTACGGCACATCGGGTATGGACTGCCTGCCTTATGATACGACAATGCAGGATAACGCTGATGTTGAATACAGCTACGATCCCTCAACCTCCCACGAGAAAGAGGATATCGACGAGATTTCCGTACCGCTTGCCCGTATAGGCGCGCTGCTTTCCGATACTGTAGTTAACGAAGCTCCTTTCGAGGTTAACTTCGGAGCCGATAAAGCGGGAACCCAGGGTGTAGGCTCTGAAATTATGCTGAAAGCCGTTCCGTATAACGGCGAAGCCGCAAATTATACATTCACCGTTAACGGCGAGGAAGTTTTAAACTCAAGCTCCGATACATTTATCTGGAAGCCGACCGAAAAGGCGACCTATGATATAGGCGTTACCGTTACTTCTAAAAACGGTAAAACCGCTAAGGCGCAGTCTAAGCTTACTATCGGCGACGAGCCTGTCGAGGTGACTGAACCTCCGACAACTATTCCGAAGCCGACCGAGCAACCGTCCTCAACCGCCGTTGATCCCTCGGGCACAACAGCCCCGAATACATACGATCCGACTATACCGAGCGGTACAGGCTCATCCGATATCCCGACTAATCCTACTTCGTCTACCGACCCGTATGAGCCCTCGAGCGGTACAAATCCCGATAACCCGATTACTACAACATCTCCTGGACCCGACCCCGTTTCTACCGCCGCTACAGAGCCGAGCGAGGTTATTAATCCGACTGCTCCGTCTACTACGGTGACAGAACCTACCGAGTCCAAGACACCGAGCGTAAGCTCAACCAAGAAAGCGAATCCTGTTAAGGTAACGGCTAAGAAAAAGACTTTAAAGGCTAAGACGCTTAAAAAGTCGGGGAAAACCGTTAAGCCTCTTACTATAAAGAAAGCTCAGGGAGCGGTAACAGTTACCAAGGTTAAAAAGGGAACGGATCAAAAGATATTCAAGAAGATTAAAGTTAACGCTAAAACAGGCGCAATTTCCTTTAAGAAAGGTAAGTACGCTAAAAAGACCTATAAGATTAAGCTGAAAATTTACGTTAAGGGCAACAGTAAATATAAGGCTAAAACGATTAATAAGGTTGTTAAGGTTAGAATTAAATAGGATTTAGGATGTAGGATTTAGGTTATAGTTTAATTTACGTCAGTATTTTCGGAAACTATCCGTTAATACTGACGTTTTTTATTACTGTAGGGAACGAGTTCCACCTCGTTCCGAGCCGAGTTTTACTATACCGCCGAGTTATCCTTTCGCCAACGGCGAAAAACACCGTTAATTTGCACAATTTCCGTGCCTTATCTTTGTGCACATCAGAGAAACTCCTTTGTGGTATAATTTTTTTAGAAAATATTGAAACTTTTTTCCTCTTTTTCGACACTACTATAGTGAAAGGATATTTAAAGGAGGTTTTATTATGAAAAAGCTTTTATCATCAGTATTAATACTTACTATTCTCGCGGGTGTTTATACCGCCGCGCCTGTTTGCGCTGTTTCGAAACCTAAGCTTACCGTAAAAAATACAAGCAGCGGAATAAAGCTTAGTTGGAAAAAGAACGGTTCCAAAAAGTTTAAAATACTTCGTAAGGCGGGAAAAGGCAGCTATAAAACCCTTAAAACCGTAAAGAAAAAATACACCTTTACCGATAAGACGGTTAAGTCCGGTCAAATGTATTACTATAAGATTACCGCCGGCAAAAAGACTTCCGCAGTTAAAAAGATTATGTATCTAAGTACGCCGGAATTAAAAATCATCGAGGAACCCGGAGGAGAAATTCGTATTTACTGCGGAGAAAAAGATGGAAACTATGAGAAATATGAAACATATAAGGAAATAAATGGTTCAAAAGGATTTGAGATATATCAGGCAGAAGTAAAGAATAATAAAACAGGAAAATATAAGAAAATAGAACCTTTATATGAAGGCGGAGAATACGCTACATTATTTGTATTGCCTAAACAGCCTTATAAATATAAGGTAAGAGTATATAACGGAAAGTATAAAAGCGCGTTTTCAAAGGTGAAAAAGTTTACATCTAATCCCGATGTTTCTATTGATGCCAAACCTGATAATGATTACAATGGTTTAAGGCTTACTTGGTCCCATATAGGCGCATCAGAATATTATGTTTATAAAGCCGTAGGTAAAGCGGGGAATTTTAAGAAGATCGCGACTGTTACGGACGTGTATAAAACTATAAGCAGTAGCATTTTTTTAGCTGAATGTAATTATGTTGATAAAGATGTTACAGAAGGAACTGTTTATTATTATTACGTTGTTGCTAACGCGGGCGGTACGCTTATAAAACAGAAAGATAAGACCAGAGTGACATTTAATAAATGTGATGAGGTTTTAAAACTTAAAGTCGGTGAATCGTTTACTAAAGATGATATTTATGATTATTTTACAATAACTCCCGAAGAAGAAAAAATTGTAGATGTAAGTTTTAAGATAAGCGAGAATTATGGTTATAACGAGAGTTACACTATAACTGCGCTAAAACCGGGTGTGGTATATGTAACCTTTGAAGGTTACGAAGATTGGGTTAATTATTGGTACAGATATAAAGTAGTTGTTGAATAGAAAACAACTGAGAACCGAGAACTGACTACTGAGAACTAACTTTCCCCTTAGCCCTTACCCCTGAATACAAAAATGTGTAACACATTTTTGTATTCTCAATATACTGCTAAAGGGTGATTAAATGAAAACTTACCGCGGTCAGATTTACTCGACATTAAGTTTCGGCTTAGGGCTGTTGCTGGCTACCGTACTGCCGTGTAAATGGGTACTGATTATTTCTTTAATCGCTACCGTATTTTTAGCGTGGAGTATTTGCAGGAGGTAACTATGAAAGTTGTACTTATTGAGAACCCGAAGTTCATATCCTTTTTCTTACGGAAAATTTTCGGAATAAAAAAATTGCCTATGATTGAATAAATCTGTTGAATTTATTTGTAAAAAATAACCGCCGTATATGCAAAACGCCGAAGTTTGTTTATACGGCGTTTTTCTGTTGATATTGACACGATAATTATGTATAATGTAGTTGTTGAAAATTGGTAATTTTTTTAAAAAGGAGTTTTACTATGAAATTAACGAGAAAAACAATTTCTTTGCTCCTGGCTGTACTGATGATAGCCTCCTGCCTTTGTGTAGCGGGCGTGTCAGCTTCAGCCGCGAGCGGAGATAAGGTCTACCTTAAAAACAGCGCGGGTTGGTCTAACCCCAGCTGCTATATGTGGACAGGAAGCGGTAATCCCCAGAACGGCGCGTGGCCGGGTCAGGCTATGACTAACGTTTCCGACGATGTATGGAGCTATACTCTCGACGCCGATTACGAGAATATTATCTTTAACGGCAACGGCGGCTCTGTGCAGACAGACGATATGCCTTTCCCCGGCGGAGACAAGATTTACGATAACTCTACAGGTCAGTGGAGCGACTTCCACGAAGGCCCCACCGAGCCTCCTACAACCCCGCCTACAGTTTCTTCCTCCAAGAAGGATAAGTCTACTTTTAAGACTGCTTCTATTACAGTAACCGTTACGGCTACTAACGCCGAAACCTCTTACTACCAGATTAACGGCGGCGCTAAGGTTGACTTTACAGGCTCAACCGAGGTAACTCTCGGCGCGGACCTTAAAGTAGGCGAGTACGTTGTAATTACTGTTACAGCCGTAAACCAGTACGGTACAGCGCGCGAGCACTACGCTTATGTAAAAGTAGATCCCTCCACAGGCGGCGGAAGCGGTAACGACGGTTCAACATCTCCCGCTGTAGAAGGCAACTACGGTACAAATACCGCGGGCTTCGGTAAGCAGAAGACTATTACCGTTGACGGCGATAAATCCGACTGGGAGTCCTCTATGCTTATCGCTCAGGGTGTCGCTAATGACGATCCCCGTGTATTCGCTCCATGGTCTATGCACGAAATCCCCGTTGATAACTACGCTCTGTACGCGGCTTGGGATAACAACAATCTCTACATTATGTACGAAATGGCTAATGTACAGGATGTCGTTGCTCCGGGTGAGGACTATCCTCTTACACAGGGTAACCAGTGGATTAACAACATCCCCGCGTTCTTATATATCTATACAGGAAACGGCAACGTAACCCACGGCGAAACCGCCGGCGGTACGCTCTGGGATACAGGCAACACTCTCGACGCTGACGTTGACCACGTTGTAGCGTATTCCACAAACGCCTCAAACGGCCCGTTTATCTATACAGCCGATGAAAACGGTAAGATGAACCCCGACGTTCTTGTTAATAAAAATACAGGAATCAGCATCAAGTGGGGTAACGGCAAAACTCTCGCGGGTACTCTTATGGGTATCAATAAAGCGGGCGGCAACAACGGCCGTGTCGCGGGCGACTCTGTAGACGCTTCCCTTGTCGATTTCTACGGCGCTGGACATAAGGCTTCTATGGATATGTTCTACGAGATTTCAATTCCTCTTAAAAACCTCGATATCTCCGCTGACGATATCGAGAACAACGGTATCGGAATTATGCAGATTTCTACATACGGTACATCCGCTATGGATACCTTACCGTTCGACCCCTCTACTCAGGATAACGCGGCTAAGCCGTATTCCAAGGATCCCTCAACTACAATGGAAAAAGAGGACGAGGACCATATTACAGTTCCTCTCGCAAGAATCGGTAAAGCGCTTTCAGGCGGCGGTGGCGGCGGTACGCCAACTCCGATGCCCGAGATTATATACCCGAACGTAGATGATCCCGCTCCTATTACACAGCCTCAGACTGATCCTGTTACCGATCCTGTAACTCAGCCTCAGCCCCAGACTCAGCCTCAGACTGATCCTGTTATTACAACTGATCCTCAGCCGATATACACTCAGCCTCAGCCTGTAGTAACTGATCCTCAGCCGATATATACTCAGCCTCAGCCTGTAGTAACTGATCCTCAGCCGATATATACTCAGCCTCAGCCCGTAGTGACTGATCCCGTTCCCGCTACTCAGCCCGCTACAGCGGCTCCCTCTAAACCCGCTGTTATTAAGCCTAAGACTATCAAAACCAACTTTATGATGGACGCGGGCGAGGATATCGACGTAAGCGTAAGCGGCAGCACTAAGTTTACAAGCTCCAAGTCCAAGGTCGCTAAGGTTAGCTCCAAGGGTAAGGTAGTAGCTCTTACAAAGGGTACAACAGTTGTTACCGTTACAACCAAGTATTATATCTATAAGTATAATATTACCGTAGCTTCTAATCCGAAGCTTTCCAAGAAGTCCGTTACCGTTAAGAAGGGTAAGACAGCTAAGGTAAGCGTATCAGGTAAAGCGTCAGGTGTAAATCTTAAATTCAAGAACACTAAGATTGCTAAGATCACTTCCAAGAAAACTTCTTCCAAGCTCAAGATTAAAGGACTTAAGAAGGGCAGCACAACTCTTTACGTAACAGTAAACGGCAAGAAACTTAAATTAAAGGTTAAGGTTACTAAATAATTCAAACGCAGGAGAGCTTCGGCTCTCCTGTTTTTATATAGGATGTAGGATGTAGGGTTTAGGATTTAGGATGTAGGGTTTAGGATTTAGTAAAGGTCGAGAAGAAGGAACGAACATTCCCTAGCCCCTATATCCTAACCCCTAACCCCTAAAACGATTAGTCATTGACTAATCGTTTTTAATATGCTATACTAATTTGCGAATAATTCGCAAATTGATTAGGAGAAAACTATGTCACAGTTATCCTGTAAAAAGCTATGTTTAGGATATGACGGCCACGAAATCGTCCATAACCTGAATTTCTCAATAGAAAAAGGCGACTATTTCTGTATAGTAGGCGAGAACGGCTCGGGTAAATCCACGCTTATGAAAACTATCCTCGGGCTCCAACCGCCCGTACACGGAGAGGTTAAAATCGACGACTCGCTGAAAAAGAGCGGTATCGGCTACCTGCCGCAGCAGACTATGGTACAGCGTGATTTTCCCGCGTCCGTGTGGGAGATAGTCCTCTCGGGTTGCCAGAATAAAGGCGGCTTGCATCTTTTCTATACGAAGGATGATAAAAAGCTCGCTATGGAAAATATCGAAAGAATGGGGCTTAATGATTATATAAAGCGCTGTTACCGCGAGCTTTCGGGCGGTCAGCAACAGCGGGTATTGCTCGCGAGAGCGCTCTGCGCGGCTTCCGATATTCTTCTGCTCGATGAGCCTGTGTCGGGGCTCGATCCGAAAGTGACCGAGGAGTTATACCGTCTTATTGAGGATATTAATAAGAACGATAAAATAACCGTTATAATGATTTCCCATGATATCGGAGCGGCGTTAAAGTACGCGGATAAAATTCTCCATATCGGCGGAAATACATTTTTCGGTACTAAGGAAGAATATCTCAACAGCGATATTTTTAAAAGCTTTGGATTGGGGGAAGATGAATGTCTGAATTAATGACTATGCTGTCCTTCCCGTTCGTATGGTACGCTGTAATCGTAGCCGCGCTTATCGCGTTATGTTCTTCGCTTTTCGGCGTAACGCTGGTGCTAAAGCGTTTCAGCTTTATCGGCGACGGACTTTCCCACGTAGCTTTCGGAGCTATCGCTATAGCGTCCGTTATAAATCTTACGAATAATATCTTTTTTGTGCTTGTTATTACGATAATCTGCGCCGTACTTCTGCTTAGAACGGGAAGCAATACGAATATAAAGGGCGACGCCGCGATAGCGATGATATCCGTCGGAGCGCTCGCTTTAGGCTATCTTATAATGAATTTATTCTCCACCTCGTCCAATCTCTCGGGAGACGTATGCTCAACCCTTTTTGGCTCAACCTCGATTATAACCTTAACGGGCTTTGAGGTTTGGGTTTGCGCGGCTTTATCCGTAGCGGTTGTAGCGGTGTTTATAATTTTCTATAATAAAATCTTCGCCGTAACCTTCGACGAAAACTTTGCCGACGCCGTCGGTACGCGCTCTAAGCTCTATAACCTTTTAATCGCGGTTATAATCGCGGTTATAATCGTAGTAGGAATGAAGCTCGTGGGCTCGCTTTTAATCTCCGCGCTCGTAATATTCCCCGCGCTGTCCGCTATGCGGGTATTTAAAAGCTTTAAGTCTGTAACGGTTTGCTCCGCGATCGTATCGGTAATTTGCGCGCTTACGGGAATATTCCTGTCTATTATATTTGAGGCTCCTGTTGGAGCGGCTATTGTAGCGGTGGATATATTTGTATTCTTTATCTTCTGCGTCTTAGGAATGATCGCGAAACGCAATTCTGCCTGATAATCTGATAATTTTAACAGCGTAACGTTTGTACTGAACGTTACGCTGTTTTTTTATATAGGACAAATCTGTCATAAATAGCAAAGTAATTGAATAAACTCTAACAGCATTATAAAGGAGAGATAAAATATGGAATACATTTTAGAAAAGAACGCTGTCGGAGTTTTAACCCGAGCGCTTGATTCTGTCAGCGAGCAGCCCGTGGATATCGACTTTACATTACCCGATTACTGTCCCGATATTGAAAAAATCCTCAGATGTAAGATTACCCCGAAAATCTATAACAGAAATCTTAGCGGAGGTCAATTACAGATAGACGGAACTACAGTAGTAAATATCCTCTATACCGATAATAAGGACAATATTCGCGCCTGCGAGCAGTCTATTCCGTTTAATACCTCGTTCAGCGTTAAAGAGGTTCCCGATAACTATGTGATTGAAACCGAGGTAAAGTGCGAATATCTAAACTACCGTCCGCTGTCTCAGCGCAGGATTACCGTCCACGGAGCGTTTTCGCTCTACGCCAAGGTGTATACCAAGGGAAGTGTTGAGCTGTATTCGCCGAATGAGGAAAGTAATTTAGAATACAATACCGAGGAGATAACCCTCTGCGCCTTATCTTCCTTATGCCAGGAACAGTTCTCGGCGGGGGACGAAATACAGGTTGTTAATAAACCGCCCGTGGAGATAATTCTCGACAGCGATGTTAACGCGGTTCTGACGGAGTTTAAAACGCTTCCCGATAAAATGATGTTCAACGGCGAACTGAATATCCGTATGCTGTATCAGAGCAACGCCGATAATACTAAGATTGAGCATCTCGATTATACCGTACCTTTCTCAAAAATTGTTGACTGCGGCGGGCTGAACGATAACACGAAGGTCAACGTAAGCCTATCGCTGTTATCATACGACATCAGGCTGAAAAACGATATCCTTTCCGAAAACCCGATTGTCAATATCGACAGCAGATTATCAGCGACCGTAACGGGCTATAATTCCGAAACAGTAACGGTGATAACCGACGCGTACAGCACCGAGTTCCAGACCGAGCTTGAAAAGTCAAGTGTTAAGATTTCCGAAAGCGCCGACATCCTGCGAGACAGTTTTATGTATAAAAGCTCTGTTGATGTTGCCGAAAGCGATATAGCCGAAATAATAGATTTTAACGTTAAGTACAGCCTGAGCGGAGCGGAAATATCCGATAATAAGGTTACTTTGAGCTCCAAGCTCATTGTAAGTATTCTTGCGTATAACAGCGAAAATGAACCGCTCTATATCGAACGTGCGCTCGAGTTCGATAAAGAAATCGACGCTTCGGGCAATAATACGGTGGGTTCAGCGTCAGCCGAAATCCTAAGCGTCAGCTATAGAATAGCCGAGAATGGTACGGTCGAGCTAAGATGCGAAATCGTATATGATATAATTCTTGAAAAGAATAATACCTTAACCCTCGTAACCTCTGTAACAGCCGACGAGGATAAGAAAATTGATAAGCGTTCCTCGGCGCTGGTACTGTACTACGCCGAAAACGGCGAAAGCCTGTGGGATATAGCTAAAAGATTTAACACGGGAAAGAATCTCATTATGAAAGAAAACTCGCTCGACAGTGATGAGATTAATAATTCAGAGATGCTTTTAATACCAATGGTATAACGGAGGAAATTATGGAAGAAAGATCAGTTTATAAGGATATATCAAGACGTACCAACGGAGATGTTTATATCGGCGTCGTAGGCCCTGTTCGTACGGGAAAAAGCACGTTCATTAAGCAGTTTATGGATACGATAGTTTTGCCCAACATCAACGACGAGGGTATATACAACCGTACCGTTGACGAGCTGCCCCAGTCCTCGGCGGGCAGGACGATAATGACAACCGAGCCGAAGTTTATCCCCGAACAGAGCGTAGAGATAACCCTCTCGGATAAAGCGAAGCTCAACGTCAGAATGGTGGACTGCGTAGGCTATATTGTAGACAGCGCGCTCGGCTATATAGAGGAGGAAGCTCCGCGTATGGTGAAAACGCCGTGGTTCGACGAGGAAATCCCCTTTGAAAAAGCGGCTGAGCTTGGTACAAAAAAGGTGATCTGCGACCATAGCACTATAGGTCTTGTTATAACTACCGACGGCTCTATTACCGATTTACCGCGCGACGAATACGAAAAAGCGGAAAAGCGTGTTATAGCGGAGCTGAAGTCGATTAATAAACCGTTTATCGTGCTTATGAACTGCGTTAACCCGAGAGCGCAGTCCTGTATTGATTTGTCTAACGAGCTCGCCGCCGAATACCAGGTTCCCGTTATACCCGTTAACTGTATGGAGCTTGACGAAAACGAGATAAAGCGAATCTTAGCCCAGCTTTTGTTCGAGTTCCCGATACGTGAAATTTCGGTTGATATCCCTAAATGGCTTGTAAAGCTCCCTACAGACAACGAAACCAAAGCCGCGGTATTTGAGCGGATAAAAACCTCCGCCTCAAAAATCGAGAAGATACGCCAGATACAGGATGTGTTAAGCGAAATCGCCGACAGCGACTATATAGAATATACGCGTCTTACGGATTTGAACCTCGGAAAAGGGGAGGCGAGCGTTTCTATCGCTATCCCGAAAAAATATTTCTACAGCGTGTTGTCCGACAGGATCGGCTTGGATATAAATGATGAGTGCTCGCTGCTCGATTGCGTTACGGAGCTTTCGGCTAAACAGCGCGAGTTTGATAAAATCGCCGCGGCGTATCAGCAGGTACAGGATACAGGCTACGGAATTGTTATGCCGACTATGGAGGAGCTGACGCTTGAAGAACCGCAGATTATAAAGCAGTCGGGTAAATTCGGAATAAAGCTGAAAGCCTCCGCGCCGTCAATCCATATGATGAAGGTGAATACAAAAACCGAAGTAACCCCGATTGTCGGAAGCGAACAGCAGAGCAGAGAGCTCGTTACATATATGCTCAAGGAGTTCGAGGAGGATCCCGCAAAAATCTGGGAATCAAACATATTCGGCAAAAGCGTCCACGAGCTGGTAAACGAGGGGCTCCATAATAAACTCTACCGTATGCCTACCGACGCGAGAGCGAAAATAGGGGAAACGATAGAGAAGATTACAAACAACGGCTGTAACGGTCTAATTTGCATCATCTTATAAATACACAAATTTTTATCGTTTTAGCCCGTGGCAATTGTAGAATATGCCGAAAAACACTAAAATTTAATATTTAACATTGAAACTTACCCCCGTATTAAGTATAATTATATCGTATAATTAGATTAATATGGGGGTAAATGGCTTATGGAACTAATGCAAAAGTTTAATATTTCCGCATCAATGCTTCTGACGGGCTTTACAATTGTATTTTCCGTGCTTATTTTTCTTATCTTTATAATCTGGCTCTACGGCTATATAATTACGAAAGCCCAGGGGAAAGTCGAGGATAAAAAGAAAGAAAGAGTAAAGGTTAAAATTGAACGTAACCCCAAAGAACCTGAGAATAACGAACCTGCAAAAAAACATATTTTTAAAGCCGAGGATGAAAACGACGGTTTGAATGAAGAAATTGTCGCGGTTATTTCGGCGGCGGTTTACAGTATGTACGGTTCAACAAAAAAGGTCAGAATAAAAAGTATTAAGAAATCGGGCGGACGCTCTGCTTGGAGCAACGCGGGTATTCTTAATAACACAAGACCGTTTTAATCGGAGGACTGTATATGGACATTTTAGGTAGATTTTTACAAGCTATTGTCGGTATCTTTACCGACTCAGGACTTATGACATTAAGCTGGCAGAACTACGTTATGATCGGCGTAGCCTGCGTACTTTTCTATCTCGCGATCAAAAAGCAGTACGAGCCTCTCTTATTATTACCGATAGCGTTCGGTATGCTGCTGGTTAACCTTTATCCGTCAATTATGGCGGCTCCCGAAACTACGCTGATGAGCGCTAAGGAGTGTATAGCCGCTAAGGGTACTACCCAGGGCTACGCCGTTACGATGATAGGAAATATTAAGTATTATAATGTACCCCATAACGCGGGACTTTTCTGGTATCTCTACCAGGGCGTAAAGCTCGGTATTTATCCTCCGCTTATTTTCTTAGGCGTAGGCGCTATGACCGACTTCGGCCCGCTTATCGCGAATCCTAAGAGCTTTATCTTAGGAGCGGCGGCTCAGATTGGTATTTTCGTTACATTTATCGGAGCTATTTTCCTTGGATTTACAGACGCTCAGGCTGGCGCGATAGGTATTATCGGCGGAGCTGACGGCCCGACGGCGATTTACGTTACTACGAAGCTCGCTCCCGAGCTGCTCGGTTCAATCGCGATAGCGGCGTACTCGTATATGGCGCTTGTACCGATTATTCAGCCGCCTATTATGAGAGCTTTAACAACTAAAAAGGAGAGAGCTGTCCGTATGGAACAGCTTCGTCCCGTATCAAAGCTCGAAAAAATAATCTTCCCGATTATTATCGTTATAGTTATTTCGATTTTACTTCCCGACGCGGCTCCGCTTGTCGGTATGCTGATGTTCGGTAATCTTATTAAAGAGTCGGGCGTTGCCGACAGACTCTCGAAAACCGCTCAGAACGAGCTGATGAATATTATTACAATATTCCTCGGCACAACTGTAGGCGCTACAGCGACGGGTACTAACTTCCTATCGTGGGATACGATTAAAATTATCGTACTCGGACTTTTAGCGTTTATGATGGGTTCGGCGTGCGGCGTGCTTTTCGGCAAGATTATGTACAAGGTTACTGGCGGAAAGGTAAATCCGCTTATCGGCTCCGCGGGTGTTTCAGCCGTACCTATGGCGGCTCGTGTATCGCAGAAGGTAGGCCAGGAGGAGAATCCGGGCAACTTCCTTTTGATGCACGCTATGGGTCCGAATGTCGCGGGCGTAATCGGTTCAGCCGTAGCGGCGGGTGTACTTTTGAACGTGTTAAAATAATATAAAATAATAATTCCATAATTTAGACTGTCATATCGGCAGTCTAAATTTTTTATATTTCGATAAAAGAAATAAAAAATATTCACTGTAGTATATAATTAGTGTATATGTGTTAATTAGGAGGGTATTATATGCCAAAGGATTTGACTCCCCGAAAAATATTTTATATGCTGCTTCGGCATATTAAGCTGATATTTTTGATTACAGCCTTGGTAACGCTTATCGCGTACGGATATTCGAGCTTCTTTATTACTCCCGTGTACTCGGCTTCTTCGCTTATTCTTGTCCAGAGCTATAACGAGGATGTAACCCCGAAATCCACTAAATACTATCAGGCTACTCAGCCGGGTAGAGTTGCCGTAAGCGATATCCAGCAGTCCGCGTCTCTCGCGTCAAGCTGTGTAATTCTGTTTGAGAATATGCCCGAGATGACCGCGCTGATGTCAGGCGCATCCGTTACCTTCGAGCAGATCGAGGAATCCAACTTTATTAAAATCAACGCTAATTCCTCTAATCCCCAGGTAGCCGCCAATGTTGCGAATCAGCTCGCTGACCAGGCTCCCAAGTGCTTCGCCGATATGTACGGTAAGGGCAACGGTAAGGTTAATAAGATTAAAGGGGCTACTCCTCCGAGCGCTCCGTCCTCGCCGAATGTAAACCAGAATACATTGTACGGCTTGGCTATCGGTCTTGTCCTCGGCGTATTACTTGCGTTTATGCTTGAGATTATTGATACAACACTTAAACCTGGCGACGACCTCACGAAGATGTATAATATACCTGTCTTTGCTGAGATTGTTGACTTTGAGAAAGCGGGGTAATTACGTATGAAAATAAAATTACCCAATATGAAGCGAAAAGAGGAAAAGGCGATTAAAGAGAGTAATCGCGTATCCTCGAAGAAAAAGAATAATAAGGACGAAAAGAACGTACTTAGCGAAAAAAGTAAATTCGCTATAGTTGAGGCGTATAAATCGGCGCGTACGAACATTATGTTCTCGCTTTCCGCTACAGACAAGAAAGCCTTCACCATCACCTCTTACGCCAAGGGTGACGGTAAAAGTACAGTTGCCGCCAACCTCGCTATCTCGTTCTCCAAGATGGGCAAGAAGGTTATCCTTATCGACTGCGACCTTCGCCGTCCTAACCTCCATAATATCCTGAAGCTCGAGAATAAAGCGGGATTTTCGGATATGGTAGGCCGAATGGTTGTATTCGACGACGTTGTAAACCGCGACGTGCTTCCGTGTCTTGACGTTCTTACATCGGGAACGATTCCTCCGAACCCCTCCGAGCTTATCTGCTCTCCCGAGGTAACAAGATTTGTAGAAAGACTTAACCGTGAGTATGACTATATTATTTTCGACTCACCGCCCGTAGGCGTAGTTGCCGACGCTCTGCTTTTAAAGGATTATATCGCGGGATATATCCTCGTTACACGTGAGAGAAAAACTACCCACGGCGATATCGAAAAGCTTCTCCAGAATATCAAGGTTACTGGCTCTAAGCCGCTCGGCTTTATAAGAGTCGGCGTTACCCACGAGGGTAAAAGGGGAAGAAGAGGTTACTACTATTACTACTATTACCAGTATTATTAATAACGAATCTCTATCGGGATTGGCTCTTTACGGGCCAATCCCTTTTCTTATCGAAATTTGCTTGATATTATATTAATGTTATTCAAATAATCCTTGATAAATTTTTTAAACTTGTGTTATTTGTCGAAAAACGAAAGTCAGCCGCGAAAAACTTGCATTTTTCCGTATTTTGGTGTAGAATATCTATGGTAATTTGAAGTATTGACTGATTGAGGTATTCAAAATGAATTATTTAAAAATGAGTAAAAATGAGCTTGAGGCTGAAAAGAAAGCTCTCGTTAACGTTTATGAGGATTATAAGTCGAAGGGACTTTCCCTTAATATGGCGCGCGGAAAGCCGTCTCCCGAGCAGCTTGATTTATCCCAGCCGCTTTTAGATTCGCTGAAGAGCACCGACTCGTATTATTCCGACGACGGTACCGATTGCCGTAATTACGGCGGATTTAACGGTATTTTAGAGTGCAGACATTTCTTCGGCGATATTTTAGGAGTTTCCCACGAGAACGTTTTCGTAGGCGGTAACTCAAGCTTGAATTTAATGTTTGATACAATTTCCTGCTTTATGACAGCTTCTCTCTACGAGGATACGCTTCCGTGGCACGATGTAAAGGACAGAAAATTCTTATGTCCCGTACCCGGATATGACCGTCATTTCGGCGTAACGGGTTATTTCGGCTTCGAGATGATTCCCATTCCCATGAACAGCGACGGTCCCGATATGGATATGGTCGAGAAGCTTGTATCCGAGGATGAAAGCATAAAGGGAATCTGGTGTGTGCCTAAGTATTCCAACCCGACTGGTATTACATATTCCGACGAGGTAGTTAAGCGTTTTGCCGCTTTAAAGCCCGCCGCTAAGGATTTCAGAATTATGTGGGATAACGCGTACGCTATCCACGATGTCACTGATACTCCCGATGAACTCTTAAATATAATGGATGAGTGTAAGAAAAACGGTAACGAGGATTTGCCGATTTTATTCTGCTCAACCTCAAAGATTACATTTTCAGGCGCGGGAGTTGCCGCTTTAGCAGCTTCTAATCATAATATGGACATTCTGATGAAGCGCCTTAAATACGCTACTATCGGCTACGATAAGCTCAATATGTTAAGACATATCCGATTCTTTAAGAATTACGAGGGTATTTTAAACCATATGCAGAAGCATAAGGCGCTTTTAGCTCCTAAGTTTAAAGTAGTTATCGAAAAGCTTAACAGCGAGCTCAAGGACGCGGAAATCGCCGAGTGGACTGATCCGAACGGCGGTTACTTCGTAAGCGTTAACGTGCTTAACGGTACCGCTAAAAGAGTTGTTGAGCTCTGTAAGGAAGCGGGAGTTGTATTGACTGACGCGGGCGCTACTTATCCGTACGGTAACGATCCCGACGACAGCAATATCCGTATCGCTCCGTCATTCCCGTCAGTTGACGAGCTCTCGCAGGCTATGGATATTTTCTGCGTTTGCGCTAAATTAGCCGCTTTAGAAAAGCTTATTTAACAAGTAAATACAGAATTTTTAGGCTGTAAATTGTCAATTTTATAAAATATATTACTAAATAACGAATATAATATTGACTTTTATCTAAAAAAAAAGTATAATAACTCTGTTACGTCTGTATGTATGTGAACGTGGCAGAGTTATTTTGTCTTACATACAGATATGATTAATCATTTGGAGGTCTTATGGCATGAAAAGAATCCCTAAGTCGGTGTTTTTCATCGTTGCCATTCTTATCCTTCTGTTTTCCTATACTTCGGTATTCGGCGTAACATACTACGTTGGCGATAATAAGGAAACAGTTATCAAGGGTATGTCTGACATACGATGGGGAACTGATATCCGAGGCGGCGTTGAAGCTACCTTCGAGCCGGCTGATAATTACAACGCGACGGACGCTCAGCTTGATTCGGCTAAATCAATCATCGAAACCCGTATGGTTTCTACAGGTATTACCGATTACGAGCTTTACGCGGATTATAACACCGATCGCATTATCGTACGTTTCCCGTGGAAAGAAGACGAGAAAGACTTCGACGTTGAGAGCGCTATTAACGAAATCAGCTCGACAGCGTTACTTACATTCCGTCCGGGTCAGGAAGCTGAGCAGACTGTTGTCGGTTCCGACGGCGAGCCTGTAAAGAAGGTTCCCAAGGGCGAAACCAAGAATACCGTTTTAATGGACGGTTCCTCGGTTAAGGAAGCTAAAGCGGGAATTAATAACGACTCATCGAGCAACAGCGCTTCGCAGTACGCTGTATATCTGAAGCTCACTGATAAGGGCGCTAAGACATTCGCCGATATCACTGAGAAATACACCAGCCAGGTAGTAAGTATCTGGATGGATGATATTATGCTCTCAGCTCCTACAATCCAGGAGAAGATTTCGGGCGCTAACGCTCAAATTACAGGTAACTTCACAGCTGAAGAAGCTACATCACTCGCTAATAAGATTAACGCGGGTGCGCTTCCGTTCCAGCTTCAAACAGCGTCCTACGGCTCTGTATCCGCGTCGCTCGGAGAAAACTCTCTCCAGGCTATGGCTATCGCGGGTGTTATCGCGTTAATCGTAATCGCGATCTTTATGATCTGTATGTACCGCTTACCAGGTATAATCGCGGTTATCGCGCTTTTAGGCCAGATGGGTATTACAGTAGCCGCTATGTCGGGTTACTTCCCTGTATTTAATTCATTTACAATGACTCTCCCGGGTATCGCGGGTCTTATCCTTTCAATCGGTATGGGTGTTGACGCGAACGTTATTACATCCGAACGTATTATGGAGGAAATGCGCGGAGGACGTACCCTCGACGGCGCTTTAGACAGAGGTACCAAGAGTTCGCTTTCAGCGATTATCGACGGTAATATGACTATCGTAATCGTTGCTATTATCCTGCTCCTCGTATTCGGTCCGTTCAACGTTCTCTCGTTTATCTTCGGTCAGTCTACAACAGGTACAATTTACGCGTTTGGTTATACACTCCTCGTAGGTGTAATTGCCAACTTTATTATGGGCGTTGGTTTAAGCCGTGTAATGCTTAGAGCAGTAGCGGGTTATAAATTCGCGCGTCATAAATGGCTGTTTGGAGGTGTTAAGGATGGCGAGTAATATTAAGAAAAAGACCCTCGAAGAAAAGCTTATGGTACGCGGTAAAAAAGCTAAGGATTTCGTAGGCGCGAGAAAAATCTTCTTCGGAATTTCGCTTGCTATTATCCTTATCGGTATTGTTTGTAACTTTATTTTCGGTACAACAATGGACATCCAGTTTACGGGTGGTTCAATGCTTAAGTACAGCTATTCGGGTTCGCTTGACGACGCTAAGCTTAAAAAGCTCGTTCAGGATAAAACTCCCGATAATATTGTTACATTCTCCGACTCCAAAGACCTTGTAAATAATAAAAACGTGTTGACAGTTCAGTTCTCCGGAACTACAACTATCTCAACAGATTTACAGAAGAGTATTACACAGTCTATCCAGAAGGAATTCCCCAAGAATAACTTCAAGCTTGAGCAGAGTAGCTCGGTTGACGCTACAATGGGTACAAGCTTCCTGTTGAAGTGTATAGTAGCCGTATTGTTCGCGGGCTTGTTAATGGTTCTCTACGTAACCATCCGATTTAAGAAAATCGGCGGTCTTTCCGCGGGTGTTATGGGACTTGTAGCTTTATTCCACGATATTGCTATTATCTACTTCTTCTATGTAATATTCCGTATGCCTATTGATTCGAGCTTTATGGCGGTTGCGCTTATGATTCTCGGATACTCGCTGAACGATACCGTTGTTGTATACGACCGTGTTCGTGAGGAGAGAAGAAACTTAGGCTATAAGGCTGATATTGCCGACGTATTTAACCTTGCCGCTTCTAAGGTAATGCGTCGTACAATCATCACTTCTATTACAACAATTACCGCGGTAGTTATTGTATATGTAGTTGCCTTTATCTATAACCTCGACTCGGTTAAGGCGTTCGCGCTTCCGATGATCGTCGGACTTGTTTCGGGTTGTTATTCATCCCTTTGTATCGCAGGTCCTCTCTGGGTTATGTGGAAAAAAAGAGATAAGAAAAATAAATAAGAATTTACGGGCTGTCGTTTGACCCGACCCCCAAAAGTTA
>DEFK01000023.1:27020-65638 GCA_002350765.1 Ruminococcaceae bacterium UBA2854 | reverse complement strand
CGTTCAACGGGTGGTTTTGATTTTATAAGAAAACGCTATTTCGACCACGCCGTTGAAGAAGGTTTCCGAAAAAACAAACGCTTATAAAGACGTGGTTGGGGAACGGCACCTCGCTGATATTTATTTTACAGGAACAGCTACATTTCGACCACGCCGTTGAAGAAGGTTTCCGAAAAAACTAAACTCTTATAAAGGCGTGATTGGGGAACGGCACCTCGCTGATATTTATTTTACAGGAACAGCCACTTTTGACCACGCCGTTGAAGAAGGTTTTCGAATAAACTAAACTCTTATAAAGGCGTGATTTGGGGGACGGCACCTCGCCGTTAGACTAACTGTTCTAAATCTTTTTTTAATCTTTTAATTATCTTCTTTTCGAGCCTCGATATATAGGATTGCGATATTCCGAGATAATCAGCTACTTCTTTCTGAGTATGCTCCTTTTTACCGTTAAGCCCGAAGCGCAGTTCCATAATAAGCGCCTCTCGCTCGTTGAGGTTGGAAACAGCCTTCAGAAGCTGATTACACTCGAGCTCGGTTTCTATATCCCTGTTTATAATATCGGGGTCTGAGCCGAGTACATCACAGAGCAACAGCTCGTTTCCGTCCCAGTCGGTATTGAGCGGTTCGTCAATGCTGATTTCGTTTTTAAGCTGACTGCTTTTTCTTAAAAACATAAGTATCTCGTTTTCTATGCAACGTGAAGCGTAGGTCGCGAGCTTTATATTCTTATCGGGCTTAAAGGTGTTTACAGCCTTTATTAAGCCTATAGTTCCGATTGAGATCAAATCCTCAATATTCGCTCCCGCGGTCTCAAACCTCTTAGCGATATAAACTACCAGTCTTAAATTATGTACAATAAGCTTTTCCTTTATTTTTTCATTACCGTTTTTGATTTCGTTTATAATCTCGCTTTCCTCCGCCTTAGACAACGGAGGCGGAAGCGAGTCGTTACCTCCGATATAAAAAACCTGGTCGTCCGTTATAAACAATCTTAATATAAGATTCTTTAATTCTCTTAACTTCAATACTATCAATCCTCAATTAAACTTACGGGGATTAATCCTTGTATTTCGGATTTGAAGATCCCGTCGCATAAACCTATATAAACGCCTTGATTAACAAGCGTATTATCTATATATACCTTCTCCGCCTTATAGCCTTTCAGCATACCGCTGCCGCCTAAGCTATTAAAGGGTATTAGTCTGAACTTCGTTTTATCGTTGATATCTATACATTCATTATCAATGATAATAACGCTGTCTCCCGAAAACGGCTCTTTAACATTACACCCGCTGTCAACCTTGCATTTAATGTTATATTCTGTATTAGAATAATAAATTCTTACGTTATGTATCAGCTTCGAGCCTGTTCGATTCCTGAATACCTTATTGAATATGAATAATAAAACGTAAATAATTAGAGATAAAAATATAAGCAGGGCAGGGGATATATTAAAATATACCGCGTTGTTTATTATAACCATACCCTCGGGCTTAAACGCAGTGTAAAGGAATATCATAGCTCCCGAAAATAAGACGGACAGTATAAAAAGAATAATCGTGTTTTTTATATAAGCTTTTCTGCTTTTAAATCCGAAAGCGATTAACGAAACAATTGATAACGCAAAAAGGCTCAGTAATAAATTTATCGGAAAATGATTAAAAGGCAGAAATACGGTAAAACTAAGTACAGCCCCCGAAACAGCCGCGGGTATTAGCCGTTTAAGCGTTTTGTCGGAATGTATAATTCTTTTTACACATAGCAACAGCGAAAAATCAACAAACATATTTATAAAGAAAAATACATCCGCGTAAACCGTCCGCAAAGAATCACCCTTTAAAAAAGTATGGGTAAAAGCCTGTAAATATTATCGCATTATAGTAATGTGAAGCGTGTCATAAAAAGGGAGAGTAATATGTTTTTTAGTGTCATATTAGGAATGTTTATCGGTTCATTTATCGGCGTCGGTACAATGACGCTTTTAAATTATATAAGGAGGTAAAATGGAGAAAAATAAGGAAAATCGGGATAAAAAACAGGTAATGAAAGAAAGAACTATCGTAGAATTTTTAAACGATATTGTAGATAAAGCCCAGAGATTTACTGACGATAAGCTCGATAAGCTCGAGGATAAGCTCAACAAATACACGATAGACTGAAAAAGGACGGCTTAAAAAGCCGTCCTTTTATATGGTCTGTTTACATCTGTAAATTTCTTTCTCCCGTAAAGGTAAGCGCCAGCATACCCGTGCCTACGTGCGTTCCGATAACGGGACCGATATCGAGTATTTCTACGTCCTTAACGAGCGATTTAATCTTCTTTTTTAATTCCTTAGCGCCCTCTAAATTATCCGCGTGACCGATAATTACGCGCTGTTTACTGTATTCGTAACCGTCTCTCTGCATTTTTTTGATTAATGAATCATAAACATTATTAGCGCCTCGGATTTTACCGACGTTAACAAGCTTACCCTCGTCGTCTAAGCTGAGCATAGGTTTAATCTGTAGAGCCTTGGCGAATGTAGCCGTTACGGACGAGATTCTGCCGCCTCTTTTTAAATGCTCAATATCGTCAACCACGAACCAGTGACAAACATTTAATCTGAGCGCCTCGGTGTATTTAGCAAGTTCCCCGAGACTCGGCTTATCATTCTTGTATTTTTCGGCGACATATCGAACAAGAAGTCCCTGACCGACTGACGCGCATTTTGAGTCGATAATTTCAATTTGTCTGTCGGGATATTCTTCTTTTAAATCTCTCGCGGCAATCCTGCTTGTGTTATATGTACCGCTTAATCCCGAAGTAAAGCATATATAAAGTATATCCTTACCCTGTTTAAGATATTTGGAAAATTGTTCTAAATAAGAATTATAACTTATCTGCGTTGTCTGTGAGAGAACACCTCTTCTGATGTTGTTATAAAAAATATCGAGCGACATTTCTCTGCAATCGAGGTAGTGATTATATACTTTATCCTCCATAAGAAAGACCATCGGCAGAACTTCTAAACCTGTTTTATCCGCGAAATCAGCCGATAAATCACACGTTGAGTCTGTAAGCAGAACATAATCTCCGTATTTACTCATAGTAACCTCCTGAAAACCTGTTTACTATTAGTTTTAATTCCTTTAATAACATTATAATAAATTGATAATTAATTGTCAATAATAAGGGGCGAGTTATTTGAATTGCAGATTGGTTGAGCTCAGGAATAAAGAAGTGATAAGCTGCGATAACGGCTGCCGTATAGGCTGCGTTGACGATCTGGAGGTCGATACCACCAACGCCGAAGTAAAGGCGCTGATTATTTACGGGAGGCTAAAGCTTCTCGGAATCCTCGGCAGAAAGGATGATTGTATAATTCCATGGGAGAATATTGCGCTTATCGGGGAAGATACTATACTTGTAAATTTCAGTTTACAAAACGCCCGAAAGCATCGGAAAAAAGGCGGATTTTTTAAGTTTTTTTAAAATTATTCCGATTCTCCCTGTTACAAAAAACTTTTTAGTAACCCCAACATCTTTTGTTAACATTTAACAAGGTTATTTTCGCTTAAAAGAAATACTATTACAAGAGGTTTACAAACTGTAATTTTTGTAACCGAAATAGGGTGTAAGGGTGTTTGCAATTTTTTAAAAAATGTGTTTAAATAGCGTCGAAATGAAATTGTGTGAACAGAAAAATTAAGACGACTAAAGAATACGTTTGTTGATTTAGAAGTATTTTTTTACGTACTCGATAGGAGGAATAGTTTTGAGAAGTTCAAATTACAAACATTCAAATCAATTAAACCACGCGCGTACAAATACAAGACGTTCAGACAGACGCGCAAACGCAAGAAAGAATTCAAAAAAGGTTTCTAAATTCGGTTCGCTTACCGTAACGGCTTTTATAATCTTCGCCGCTGTAGTAGTTCCCGCTTTCGCTTTAATCCAGAGCGTTAACGCGGCATCAAGCGAGAAGAACAGCATTTTAAGCATCGGCGGAAGCAAGGTTTTCTCCGACGTAATCGCTGATTCCGATATCACCGAAACAAAACCCGCTGTAAAAGTAAAGACAGTTTCAAGAGATATTATTAAGCCTGTTTCAGCTTCCGCGGAAAAGACTGCCGAGGTAAAAGCTCCTAAGACAAAGGCTTTGATCGCCAGCGCTAAGGCTGACGCTTCATACAGTCCCAAGCACATCTCGCTTTCTTCGTACGACAGAGCTAAGCTCGAAAGACTAGTAATGGGCGAAGCGGGCGGACTCGGTGTTAAGGGCGCGGCTTTGGTAGCCCAGACTATCCGTGATACAATGCAGCTCGAGAAAAATAACTCTATCGACTATATCATCAATGAGTATCAGTATGAGGGAAGCACGGAGAAAGAGCCTAACGCGGCGGTTAAAAAGGCTGTATCTTATATCTTCGATAAGGACGGTTACGCAGTTCAGCACAGACTTATTTATTTCTACGCTTCTGACTTAATTGAAAGCGAGTGGCACGAAACACAGGATTATATCGTATCCTGCGGCGCCGAGAGATTTTTTGACAGACGTTCATAATACAAATAAACCAAAAGGCTCCGACGAGGGCCTTTTTATTTTGTTTAAAAAAATCCTTGATTTTTTCTGATTTTATGGTATAATATATAGGCATTTCGCACGTCTGAGTCTATCGGCAAGGTGTACGGAAAGGATACATTCCGTATAAAATCCGATAAAAACAAGGCTCGGCGGAGGTTAAACCTAAGGAGGAATATAAAATGGCAGCAGTATCCATGAAACAGCTTCTTGAAGCAGGCGTTCACTTCGGACACCAGACAAGACGCTGGAACCCTAAAATGGCAGAGTACATCTTTACAGAGCGTAACGGTATCTACATTATCGACTTACAGAAGACTGTAAAGAAGCTCGACGAAGCTTATAACTTCGTAAAAGAGATATCAATGGAAGGCAAAAGCGTTCTTTTCGTTGGTACTAAGAAACAGGCTCAGGAATCTATCAAAGAGGAAGCTGAGAGAGCGGGCGCTTATTTCGTAAACGCGAGATGGCTCGGCGGTATGCTTACCAACTTCTCTACAATCCGTAGAAGAATCGCTCGTTTAAAGCAGCTCAGAGCTATGCAGGAGGACGGTACATTCGACCTTCTTCCCAAGAAAGAAGTAATTAAACTCAACCTCGAAATCGACAGACTCGAGAAGTTCTTAGGCGGTATCAAGGATATGCCCGAGATGCCCGGCGCTTTATTCATCGTTGACCCGAGAAAAGAGAAAATCGCCGTAGCAGAGGCTAAGAAGCTTGATATCCCCGTAGTTGCTATCGTTGATACAAACTGCGATCCCGATGAAATCGACTACGTTATCCCCGGTAACGACGACGCTATCCGCGCTGTTAAGCTTATCGCTGGCGCAATGGCTGACGCTATTATCGAGGGCCGTGAGGGCCAGATGGGCGCGGCGGCTATGAACGAGGACATCGAAGCCGAAGAGGAAACAGAAGAATAATATAATTATAAATCGAAAGGATTGGTATAAATGAGTTTTTCCGCTCAGGACGTTAAGGCGTTAAGAGAAAAGACCGGTTGCGGTATGATGGACTGCAAAAAGGCTTTAGTTGAAGCTGACGGTGATATGGATAAAGCGGTAGACATTCTCCGCGAACAGGGACTTGCTAAGGTAGCTAAAAAGGCTTCCAGAATCGCCGCTGAGGGCGTAGCTTACGCTACAACTTCCGACGATAATAAAACAGGCGTAGTAGTTGAGGTTAACGCTGAGACTGACTTCGTTGCAAAGAACGCTGACTTTATGGCGTTTGTTGAGACTGTAGCTAAGACTATCCTCAACAACAACCCCGCTGATGTTGACGCGCTTATGGCTTTAAAGGCTGACGGCGAGGATATGACAGTAGAAGAGCTTCTCCGTGAGAAGATTCAGGTTATCGGCGAGAATATTAAAATCCGCCGCTTTAAGAGATTTGAGGGCGCTTGCGTATCTTATGTACACGCCGGCGGTAAAATCGGCGTACTCGTAAACTTCGATACAGACGCTTCTGATAAGGACGAGTTCGTAGTTTGCGGTAAGGACGTTGCTATGCAGATCGCCGCTTTAGGCACACAGTATCTCGGTCGTGACGATGTACCCGCTGAGGTAGTTGAGCACGAGAAAGAGATTATGAAGGCTGAGGTAATCAACTCAGGTAAGCCCGAGGCTATTGCCGATAAGATCGTTATGGGTAAAATCAACAAGTTCTATAAAGAGAACTGCCTTGTTGACCAGGAATTCGTTAAGGACAGCAAGCAGACTGTTAAGCAGTATGTTGATTCCGTAGCTAAGTCGCTCGGCGCTAAGATTGAGATCAAAGAGTTCGTTCGTTTTGAAAAGGGCGAGGGACTTGAAAAGCGTCAGGACGATTTCGCCGCTGAAGTTGCTTCAATGACTAAATAATTTTACTAAACTAACGGCTCCGAAAGGGGCCGTTTTTTGTTGCCGAAAATGATTAATTTTATTCTGATCACTGTATACTGACAACTGTCCGCTCATTAATTACAAAAATGTATCCAAATATTAGTTTATAATTCCTTTATAGCGTTATAATATCAATGTGTTAGAGTAAAATTATAATAACTATAATTATGTAATGGAGTGTTTGAAAATGGGACTGAAATACAAGAGAATTTTATTAAAGCTTTCGGGCGAATCGCTCGCGGGCGATAAGAAAATGGGTATTGATTTCGATACCGTAAGTAAAATTTGCGAGCCTATTAAAAGACTTAACGACGAAGGCGCGGAAATCGCTATCGTTGTAGGCGGCGGTAACTTCTGGAGAGGAAGAAGCTCTGGCTCTATGGATAGAACAAGAGCCGACCATATCGGTATGCTCGCTACAACCATCAACGCTCTCGGCGTTGCCGATTCCTTAGAAGCTCTCGGTGTTGACGTAAGAGTTCAGACAGCTATCTCAATGCGCCAGGTTGCCGAGCCGTATATCAGAAGTAAGGCTATCCGTCATCTTGAGAAGGGCAGAGTTGTTGTTTTCGGATGCGGTACGGGTAATCCGTTCTTCAGCACCGACACAGCCGCGGCGTTAAGAGCCGCCGAGATCGACGCCGAAATTATTATGAAGGCTACAATGGTTGACGGCGTTTATGACAGCGACCCGAAAACTAACCCCGACGCCGTTAAGTACGACGTAATTACCCACCACGAGGTTCTTAATAAAGACCTCGCCGTTATGGACAGCACAGCCGCTTCGCTCTGTAAGGACAACGGTATTGAGATTCTCGTATTCAATATTGACGAACCCGAGAACATTTACAAAGCCGTTAAGGGCGAAGCTATCGGTACTCTGGTACATTAATTTAAACTTTATCAGCGTTGATATACGCTGAATTAATCCCGATGACAGCGTCTTGTTGACCCGCGATAAGATGCAGGGATATATTAAATACGCGGGTAGAAAGGCTAAGGGCTTATTTTATGAAAGATGTATTAAATCGCGCTGAAGAAAGAATGCAGAGAAGAATAAATCATCTTAACGATGAGTATAAAACAATCAGAGCGGGAAGAGCTAACCCCTCTATCCTCGATAAAGTAACCGTTGATTATTACGGTACACCTACTCCGATCAACCAGGTTGCCAATGTAAGCGTTCCCGAAGCTAGAATGATTACGATTCAGCCCTGGGACGGCTCTATGCTCGGAGCTATCAACAAGGCTATCCAGACTTCCGAAATCGGAATCAATCCCCAGAACGACGGTAAGGTTATCCGTCTTAATTTCCCGCCTCTTACCGAGGACAGACGTAAGGAAATCGTAAAAGATGTTTCCAAAATCGCCGAGGGTACTAAGGTGCAGATCCGTAACGTCCGCCGCGACGCTATAGACGACCTTAAAAAGCTGAAGAAAAACGGCGACCTGACCGAGGACGATTTAAAAGACGGCGAGAAGGACGTACAGAAGCTCACCGATAAGTTTATCAAGGAAGCCGACTCTATCTGCTCAGCTAAACAGAAAGAGATTATGGAGCTTTAATTATGGCTTTCTTTAAAAATAAAGAAAAGGCTTCGGCAAATCCGCGTGTTTTGCCGAAGCATATCGGTATAATAATGGACGGAAACGGCCGCTGGGCTAAAAAGCGTAAGCTTCCGCGTTCAGCGGGACATAACGCGGGCGGTAAGGTTTTCCGTAAAATCACGAGATATTGCAGCGATATCGGTATAAAATATCTTACCGTGTACGCGTTCTCTACCGAAAACTGGAAAAGACCTAAGGAAGAAGTAGACGCTTTGATGAAGCTCTTCAAGGATTACCTCGAGGAAGCTTTAAGCGACTTTAAGGACGACAGCATCGTCGTTAGGTTTATAGGAGATAAAACTCCGTTTTCCGACGATCTAAAAGCCCTTATGATAGAAAATGAGGAGGGCTCTAAGGATCGCGACGGTATGGTTTTGAATATCGCGATGAATTACGGGAGCCGTGACGAAATTGTCCGCGCCGTTAAAAATATCTCCAAGGATGTTAAGGACGGTAAGCTTGATATTGGCTCTATCGACGAAAGCCTAGTTTCCGACAATCTTTATACCGCGGGTCAGCCCGATCCCGATTTAATCATTCGCCCGTCAGGCGAATACAGAATTTCCAATTTCCTTTTGTGGCAGTCGGCTTATACCGAATTCGTTATAATGAATAAGCTGTGGCCTGATTTTAAGGAAAAGGATCTTGACGAAGCAATAGAAATATTTAATAACAGAAACCGTCGTTTCGGCGGAGTTTAGGTGTAATTTTATGGAATCGATGAAATCCCGCGTACTTACCGCGGCTATAGGTATTCCCCTTGCTGTAGTATTATTGGTACTTGGGGAGTTTTTCCACCCGATAATGTATATCATAGTTTCACTTCTTAATCTGATTATGGTATACGAGCTTTTATTGGCGAAAAAACTACATACAAACGCAGGTATTTTTATCCCTTGCGCCGTGTACGCGGTAGTTCAGCCGCTTTTAATACCCTTTAAATTCGGCTATATCACCCTTTACGCGTTTATTGTCGTAATGTTCCTTATGATGATTAAGGACTTTAAGAAAGTAACCTACGGCGATTTATGCTATTCGGCGTTCGGAACTATGGTAATTGTTTACGGTTTATCGAGCCTGCTGCTTTTACCGCCTATGTACGATAACTACTTTACTTTCTTCTTCGTATTATGTATAGGTATTTGCTGGTTCGCGGACGCGGGAGCGTATTTTACGGGTGTGTATTTCGGAAAGCATAAGCTTTGCCCGCAAATCAGCCCGAATAAAACCGTAGAAGGCTTTATCGGCGGGATTGCCGCTGGAACCGTGAGCTCGTTTTTAATCGGTTTTGTTTATACGTTTATATACAATAACGCTAAGTTCGACTTTTTGCTTTTATTCGTTGTAGGCTTAGCCGCCAGCCTGATTTCCGTGCTCGGCGATTTATCGTTCTCCGTAATAAAGCGTTCCTGTAAAATAAAGGATTTCGGCTCGATTTTCCCTGGACACGGCGGATTTCTCGATAGATTTGACAGCGTAATACTTGCCGCTCCGATGATTTACTTTATCGGAAAGTATTTCTCTATTTTCAGCATATAGGTGAACTATGGTTAAGAGCATTTCTATTTTAGGAGCTACAGGCTCTATCGGAACCCAGGCTTTGGATGTAGCCGATAATTTAGGTTTAAACGTACACGCCTTAACGGCGAATACCAATATAAAGATACTCGAAGAGCAGGTTAGAAAATATAAGCCTGCTCTCGCGGTCGTTTTTGACGAAAGTAAATTTTCTGAATTTAAAGAAAATATTGCGGATACTAATACTAAGGTATCCTGCGGAATGGACGGTTTAATCGAAGCCGCTGTTATCGACAGCGCCGATTTGGTACTGAACTCGGTAGTTGGAATGGTCGGACTTCTTCCGACAATCCACGCGGCTAACGCTAAGAAGGATATAGCGCTTGCCAATAAAGAAACTCTCGTAGCGGGCGGAAGTCTTGTTATGAAAGCGGTAAAGGATAACGGGGTTAATCTCTATCCCGTTGACAGCGAGCATAGCGCTATTTTCCAGTGCTTACAGGGCTGTCCCGATGATAAGGCGCTGAAAAGATTGATCCTTACTGCGTCGGGAGGACCTTTCTTCGGTAAGAAGCTCGACGAGCTTAGGAACGTTACCGTTGAGCAGGCGTTAAATCATCCCAACTGGGATATGGGCGCAAAAATAACCATCGACTCCGCTACAATGATGAATAAAGGACTTGAAATCATCGAAGCGTCGTGGCTGTTTGATATGCCCGCCGATAAAATCGACGTCGTTGTACACCGCGAGAGTGTTATCCACTCGATGATTGAGTATACCGATAATTCCGTTATAGCTCAGCTCGGAGTGCCCGATATGCGTATTCCGATTCAGTACGCTATTACGTACCCGAAAAGGTATAAATCTCCCGTGGAGCAGTTAAGCCTTACCGATTACGGCAAGCTTACTTTCTTCGAGCCCGATTACGATACCTTTAAGTGTTTAAGAGCCTGCAAACAGGCGATAGACCGCGGAGGACTCTGCGCGGCTGCGGCTAACGGAGCTAACGAAGTCGCTAATTCTCTGTTCAGACAGAAAAAAATATCCTTCCTCGATATCGGCGATTTGGTTATGGAAGCTATGCTTAATCAGGATAACGTAGAGGCTGAAACGGTTGACGACGTATTGAAAGCGGATAAAACCGCAAGAGAATTTGTACTTAACAACATCTGATTCGGAGTTGAATATATTTGGAAATTTTAACAACAATCGCTTTAATTATAATCGGTGTTTTACTTTTTGAGCTGATTATCTTTTTCCACGAGGGCGGACATTTTATAACCGCTAAAAAGAGCGGGGTAAAGGTAAACGAGTTCGCGCTCGGAATGGGTCCTAAGCTTTTCAGCTTTACTAAGGGTGAAACCACGTACTCTCTGCGCCTGTTTCCGATAGGCGGCTACTGCGCTATGGAGGGCGAGGACGAGGAAAGCGATAATCCCCGCGCGTTTACTAACGCGAAGGTATGGAAAAGAATGATTATTATTGTCGCGGGCGCTTTTATGAATATCGTGCTCGGACTTTTAATGATGTTTGTGCTTGTAGTTCAGACTCCCGCGTTTTCCTCGACAACGGTAAGCGGTTTTTCCGAGAATTCCTTTTCCGCCAACAGCGGATTAAAAGCGGGGGATACCATCGTAAAGCTGAATAACTACAGTATATGGTGTTCCCAGGATATGAGCTTCGCTATCGCGACGCTGAAATGTAAAGAGGTTGACGGCACAACTCTGACCGTATATAAGGAAGACTGCTGTATCAATCTCTGTACCTTGTACGCCGAAGCTTATAACGATAAAAAGGCTTCATATTCAAAAAAACAGCTTGATAATGTTTTAAAAATCGTAGATGAAGGCTGTGAAAGAATAAATAATGCCGCTTCTAAAGTTGAAGCAAAATCCCTTATGGATGATTATTATTCTGATATAGAATTAAATCTAGGTGTTAAGGATTATAAAATCCCTGAAATTAAGGAAAGAAAAACACGTCAGCGCTTCCAGACGGATATGGAAGTTACACGTAACGGAAAGAATGTTACTTTAAAGGACGTGCAATTATATACCTATCTCGAGTCCAAGGACGCTAAAGAGCCGACGGTAGCTATAGACTATTACGTAGCTCCGATTGAGAAAAACGTCGGCACCGTGCTTTCGCAGACAGGCTTACAGACCGTTTCGGTAGCCCGTATGGTATGGTCGTCGCTTATAGGACTTGTAACAGGACAGTTCAGTATAAAAGATATCTCGGGTCCTGTAGGAGCGGCTACGGCTATTTCCCAGGTAGCGTCAAAAGGTCTCGAGAGCAGCTTCTTGGAAGCGTTTAACAACATCTTGTTTATGATGATGCTTATTTCCGTAAACTTAGGTATATTCAATATGCTGCCGTTTCCCGCGCTTGACGGCGGAAGATTTCTGTTCTTGCTTATCGAGTTTATTTTCAGAAAGCCGATTCCGCGTAAGGTTGAGCAGATTGTCAACGGTGTAGGACTGGGCATACTTTTGTTGTTTATGGCTGTAATTACCGTAAAAGATATATGGGTATTACTCCCGTTTAAATAAATATTCAGGAACGTAAAAACCGTGAAAGGACGGGCGAGATTATGAGCAGTAAAATACAGGTTAAAGCAGGTAACGTAAAAATCGGCGGCGGCGCTAAAATAAGCGTCCAGTCTATGCTTAACGTACCCGCTGATGATATAGAAAACAGCGTTAAACAGGCTGTCGCTTTAGAGAAAGCGGGCTGTGAGATTATCCGCGCCGCTATTCCCGATAAAGACGCTGTAAAGCTTATTCCCACCTTAAAAAAAGCGGTAAGCGTTCCTATAGTAGCGGATATACATTTTGATTACCGCTTAGCCTTAGAGGCTGTAGAAGCGGGTATAGATAAAATCCGCATAAACCCTGGTAATATCGGAAGCGACGACCGTGTAAAGGCGGTAGCAGACGCTTGTAAGGTGAAGAATATCCCGATCAGAATCGGCGTAAACAGCGGTTCTTTGGAGAAAGAAATTCTTAAAAAATACGGTTCGCCGACTCCCGAAGCGCTTTGCGACAGCGCGCTTTACCACGCGTCCCTGCTCGAAAAATTTGATTTTAACGATATAGTTCTGTCTATGAAGAGCTCTACCGTTTCCACAATGGTAAAAGCCTATGAGCTTGCGAGCGAAAGATGCGATTATCCTCTGCATCTCGGCGTTACCGAAGCGGGCACCGAGCGGCTTGGAATTATAAAATCCTCCGCGGGAATAGGTTCTTTACTGCTTCATAATATCGGCGACACTATCCGTGTGTCATTAACCGCCGATCCCGTACGAGAGATTTACGCCGCCAAGGATATTCTTAAATCCCTCAATATAGATAAGAGCGGCGTACAGTTCGTATCATGTCCGACCTGCGGACGAACAAAAATTGATTTAATCTCCCTTGCCAACGAGGTTCAGGAAAGACTTCGCGGCTGTGAGAAAAATATAAAAGTCGCCGTTATGGGCTGTGTCGTAAATGGCCCTGGTGAAGCGCGCGAGGCTGATTACGGTATCGCGGGCGGCGACGGTATGGGACTTGTATTTAAAAAGGGAGAAATACTCTACAAGGTAAGCGAGGATAAACTTGTAGACGCTTTGATTGATGAGATAAATAATGATTAAGCTAAATTAAGGAAGTATAATGAAAAAATTAAGTGAAGTATTCGGAAGTTTTATTGAAGAAAACAGAATATCTCCTGAAATAAATAATGCTGAAATTAAGGAAGTTAAGGTAAATTCTTCGCTGAGAACGGTTGAGATTTATCTTGATTTAAACACCCTTGTAAGCCGCAGGGATTTACATAACGCCGAGAGTTTAATCGCAAAATCCTCTCTCGCGTTATCCAAGGCGACAATTCACCCCTGCTTTAAATCGGAGCTTTTTTCGGCTGATTATTTCCAGGAGCTTGTAAATGAACTGAAATTCTCTATGCCGAGAATCAACGGCACATTTAAAAACAGCGAAGTAGTATTAAACGGTGATACGCTTAACATTACCCTGAACAACGGCGGTAAAGCGCTTTTAGACAGCATCGAGTTTGACGTTGAGCTTGCCAGGTTGGTTTATAAGGAATTCGGCAGGGAAATTAATGTAACCTACGACGGCGTAACCTCCGTTGATATAGACAGTCAGGAATATATCGACTCGCAGATAAACGCGGAAAAGAAGATACAGCGGGAAAACCTCGAGAAAATCGCCGAAATGTTCGAGAGCGAGGAAGACTCCGCTAAAGAAAACGCGAAAGAGCGCGCCGAGAGTAAGGCGCGGGAAATCGAAATCAGAAAGGGTAAGTTCTTAACACCGCAGATTATCCCCGAATCCGTCCGCCCGTTATACGGCAGGTCGGGTAACGGTAAGATGATTCCTATATCCCACGTAGCCTATGACTCAGGCAAGGTGACTGTATGGGGCGATGTATTCGCTTTCGAGAAGAAAGTAACCCGCTCGGGTGATAAGAATATTATCACAATAGATATTACCGACTACACAGGCTCGATTACCGTAAAGGTATTCGGCCCGATAAACAATACAAAAATTGTCGAAAAGATAAAAACGGGCGACGCGATTGTTGTAAGCGGCGACGTTGAGTTCGATAAGTTCGCGGGCGGTATCGTTATTAACGCGAGAAGTATCTCCACCGCCCAAAAGATAAAAGTTGTCGATAACGCTCCCAAAAAGCGCGTAGAGCTCCACCTCCATACCAATATGTCGCAGATGGACGGTATGACTCCCGCTAAAAAACTTATCCAGAGAGCGGCGTCCTGGGGACATCCCGCAATCGCGATTACCGACCACGGCGTAGCCCAGGCTTTCCCCGAGGCTATGAATACCGCGAGGAAAATCAACTCCGACGAACAGAAAATCAAGATTTTATACGGAACCGAGGCGTACTTTATCGACGACCTCGTAGAGTCCGTTTCAGGCGATAAAAACGAAAGCCTTGACGGTACCTTTATCTGCTTCGATATTGAGACAACGGGACTTTCCGCTAATAGGGATAAGATTACCGAAATCGGCGCGGTTAAGGTGGTAAACGGCGAGGTTGTTGATGAGTTTTCAACCTTCGTTAACCCCGAAATGCCAATTCCCGCGAGGATAACCGAGCTTACGGGAATTACCGATTCAATGGTAAAGGACGCTCCCTCACAGTCCGAAGCCGTTAAAGCCTTTCTCGAATTCGCCGACGGCGAGGTGCTCGTAGCGCATAACGCTCCGTTTGATACAAGCTTTATCCGCGTAGCGTGCGAGAATATGGGCGTTAAATATGATAGTACGTCGGTTGATACCGTAGTTATCTGCCGAAATATTCTAAGCGATATTAAAAACTGTAAGCTCGATACGGTAGCCAAATATCTGAGGCTCGGCGACTTCAACCACCATAGAGCCACCGATGACGCGCGTATGCTCTCGGCAATATTTATCGAGCTTTGCAAAAGATTAAAGAACGATTACAGTATTAACGAAGTAAAAGACATCAATACTAAGATAGTAGGCGGAGATTTTAAGAAGCTCCCGACTTACCATCAGATTATCCTTGTTAAAAACCTTACGGGCTTAAAGAATTTGTACAAGCTTATCTCTCTAAGCCATTTAGAGTATTTTTATAAAAAACCGCGTATTCCTAAATCCGAGCTTGTTAAGCACAGGGAAGGACTTTTAATCGGCTCAGCTTGCGAGGCGGGCCAGCTTATGCGCGCGATTATCGGCGGAAAGTCTAAGGACGAGATACGCAAAATCGCTAAATTCCACGATTATCTTGAAATCCAGCCCGCGGCTAATAATGAGTTTATGCTGAGAAACGGTCAGTATAAAAGTATGAAAGATTTAGAGGATTTGAACCGCCAGGTCGTAAAGCTCGGCGAGGAGCTTAATATCCCCGTTGTAGCTACCTGCGACGTTCATTTTATGGAGCCTACCGACGCTGATTTCAGAATGATATTACAGGCGGGACAAGGCTATACCGACGCCGCTAACCAGGCTCCGCTTTATTACAGAACCACAGCTGAGATGCTCGAGGAATTCTCTTATCTCGGTAAAGAAAAGGCGTACGAGATTGTTGTGGAAAATACCAATAAAATCGCTGACAGTATAGAGAATATCCAGCCGATTCCCGATGGTAACTTCCCTCCGTTTATCGAGGGAGCCGAACAGCAGCTTAACGATATTACCTGGGAAAGAACAAAGAAAAAATACGGCGATCCTTTACCCGAGCTTGTTGAAGCCCGCCTAAAGAAAGAACTCGACGCTATTAACAAGTACGGCTACTCCGTGCTTTATATGACAGCCCAGAAGCTGGTTGCCGACAGCGAGGCGCACGGCTATCTTGTCGGCTCGCGAGGAAGCGTAGGTTCTTCATTCGTCGCTACAATGTCGGGTATTTCCGAGGTTAACCCGCTGTGTCCTCACTATGTTTGCCCGAAATGCTGCCACAGCGAATTTTTCGAGCACGGCGAATACGGCTCAGGCTTCGATATGCCGCCTAAAGACTGTCCCGAGTGCGGAACTCCTATGGACAGAGACGGCCACGAAATACCGTTTGAAACCTTCCTCGGATTCAAGGGAGATAAGGTTCCCGATATCGACCTTAACTTCAGCGGCGAGTATCAGTCGAAAGCCCATAGATATACGGAGGAGCTCTTCGGACGCGACCACGTATTCAAGGCGGGTACTATTTCTACCGTAGCGGATAAAACCGCTATCGGCTTTGTTAAAAAATATGAGGAAGAAAATAATTTAAGCTATCATAAAGCCGAGGAAAAACGTCTTGCTATCGGCTGTACCGATATTAAGCGTACCACAGGCCAGCATCCGGGCGGAATGGTAGTAGTGCCCAAGGGTTACGAAATCTACGATTTCTGTCCCGTACAGCATCCCGCGAACGACGTTAAAAGCGATAATATAACAACGCACTTCGACTTCCACTCTATCCACGATACTATCACCAAGCTCGATGAGCTCGGACACGATGTGCCTACGATATACCACTATCTTGAGGAGTTTACGGGAATCCCCGTTATGGATGTAAGTATGAGCGACCCCGACGTTATGTCGCTGTTTACTTCTCCAAAGGCGCTTGGCGTTACGGCTGACGATATCAGCTTTGAAACAGGTACTCTGTCAATGCCCGAGTGCGGAACCGACTTCGTTAAGGGTATGCTTCTTGAGGCTCAGCCCAAGACGTTCTCGGACTTGCTCCAGATTTCGGGACTTTCGCACGGTACCGATGTATGGCTCGGAAACGCGCAGGAGCTAATTAAGAAAGGCACTTGTACAATTTCCGAGGTTATAGGTACCCGAGATTCTATTATGACCTATCTTCTCCATAAGGGCTTAGAGCCCAGTATGGCGTTTAAAATAATGGAGATTACCCGTAAGGGTAACGCTACTAAGCTGTTTAACGAAGAGCATTTCAACGCGTTTAAGGAGCATAACGTACCCGACTGGTACGTTGATTCCTGTCTTAAAATCAAGTATATGTTCCCGAAAGCTCACGCCGCGGCGTATATGATAGCCGCGCTGAGACTCGGTTGGTATAAGGTTCATAAGCCCGTTGAGTATTATGCGGCGTACTTTACCGTCCGTAATGATAACTTCGACGGCGCTACCGTTATGAAGGGCAGAGAAGCAGTTCAGGAAAAAATGCGTAATATAAAACAGCTCAGCTATGAGGCTACGGCTAAGGATAACGCGGAATTCGGTATGCTTCAGATTGTCAATGAAATGATGGCGAGAGGCGTTGAAATTCTGCCGATAGATATTTATAAGTCAAAGGCTAATACCTTTATGGTTGAGGACGGGAAAATCCGTATGCCGTTCTGCGCCTTACCGGGTGTAGGCGAGTCGGCGGCGATTTCCTTGGAGGAATCCTGCTCTAAGGGCGATTTCCTGTCGCTTGAGGAACTACAGATGAAATCCAAGGTTTCGAAAACAGTTATGGAATTATTAAAGGTTTGCGGCGCTACGGGAGATTTACCCGACAGCGCTCAGATGTCGCTCTTTTAAACGAAAGGATGGTTTTTTTATGAAGAAAAAATTCAACAAGCTGACGGGAATACTTATATGTATTACCTTCGCGGTATTCCTCCTTTTTATCAAGGATAATGTGGATAATCTCTGGGGAGCGGTTTGCAATTTATTCGGCGTATTAACTCCGTTTGTATACGCTTTCGGAATCGCTTATCTGCTGAATTTTCCGTTCAGATTTTTTGAAAACAAGGTTTTCGGAAAGATAAAATCCCCTAAATTCGCTAAGATAAGAAAACCGTTAGCGCTTATTGTTACCTACGTAGTGGTTTTCGGATTAATAGGATTTTTCCTTTCGATTCTCATTCCGCAGTTCTCGACAAGCGTTTCGAGTCTTATTAAGCACATCCCGGGTTATATTAGAAGCTTTAAAGAGATAACAGCGGGTGTAAGTTTATGGATAAACGAGCGTTTCCACCTGAATTTAAGCTTCCTTGAATCCTTCAACAAGTTCGTTACGGGATTAATCAGTTCAGTTTCCGATTTTACGGCGACTTCGGGAAGAGTATATTCCGCGGCGATGAGTACCGCTAATTTCTTCTACAACTGGATTATGGCGTTTATCCTTTCTATTTATATGCTCGGCTCCAAGGATTTCTTATGCGCTCAGTTAAAGAGATTCGGAGCGGCTTTCCTCCCGACAAAATGGATGCCGACTATATATGAGATTATAAATGTTTCCGATAATAAGTGCGGTAAATTCCTTGTCGGTAAGATTCTCGACTCGTCGATTATCGGATTAATGGTTTTCGTTTATATGTCGCTTAGAGGACTTCCGTATTCGCTTCTGATTGCCGTTATCGTAGCGGTATGTAACATTATACCGTTCTTCGGTCCGTTTATAGGCGGAATCCCGAGCGCGCTGTTATTACTGCTCGTTAACCCCGCTTACTGCATCGAGTTCATTATAATGATTATCATATTCCAGCAGATAGACGGAAACCTTATCGGACCCAAGATTGTCGGCTCACAGGTAGGTCTTGTCGGCTTCTGGTCGATGTTCTCGGTTTTAGTCGCGGGCGGACTGTTCGGCTTCCCGGGAATGATTCTGGGTACTCCGATTTTCGCCGCTATCTATACTCTTATCGGCAGAAGAATGCACAAAAGATTAGAGATGAAGGGCGAAAACGCCGAAAGAGTTATCAATATGGCTGTTGTAAAATCCTCGGGTGTAACCAATATGAAGGCTAAGGTAATTAAGAAGAAAAAAGATGAAAAAAATGATAAAAATAACGCTTCCGAGGATGAGAGTTGACAAGATTAATTTAATATGTTAACATATTAGCACGCTAAAGTGTGAGGTAATTTTATGAAGAAGAACTTAAAAATAACTCCCGAGGGTACTAAGGACTACCTTTTTAAAGAGTGTACCGCGGTAGATTATGTGTGCAAAAAAATCCAGAAGGTGTTTGAGAATCACCAGTTCCATCGTGTAATAACTCCTGCTCTCGAGTATTACGATTTGTTTTCACCCGAGTCGAGCGGTATATCTCCCGAGTCTATGTTTAAGACAACCGATAACAACGGTAAGATTGTAGTAGTGCGTCCCGATTCAACCCTGCCTATAGCAAGGCTTGTTTCAACCCGTATGCAAAACGAGGTACTACCCGTAAGACTGTATTATAAACAGGCGGTGTACCGCAATAACCCGAGCTATACGGGAAGAAGCAACGAGATTATGCAGATGGGTATTGAGCTTATCGGCTCAAAGGGTAAGAGAGCCGATTTAGAGGTTATCACAACCGCTATCCAATGTCTTAAAGCCGTTTGCTCTGATTTCAGAATCGAAGTAGGCCATTCGCTGTTGTATACCTCGCTTATAGATTCGCTTGATGCTGATGATGATTTAAAGGATAATATAAAGAATTATATCGAGAATAAGAACTTCTCCGCGCTTAACTTCGAGCTCGATAAGCTTGAGCAGGACGATACCGTTAAGGCTATAAGAAAATTCCCGTCGCTATTCGGCGGCGAGGAGGTTTTCGAGAAAGCCGAGGAGCTTATAAAACTTCCGAAGGCTATAGAGGCGCTTGATTATTTAAAGAGTCTTTATAAGGATTTATGTAAGCTCGGTATGAACGATAAAATAATCGTCGATTTAGGTCTTGTTCAGCAGAACGAGTATTACAGCGGTATTATATTTACAGGCTACGCAATTGGCTACGGCGACGCTATCCTTTCGGGCGGACGCTACGATAAAATCTTCGGCGAGTTTAACAACAATATGGGCGCGTCGGGATTTGCCGTAAATATCAATCATCTCGCCGAAGAAGCGAGATACCGCTCTAAAAGCAATATCCCCGAGGTTTTGGTATTCGCCGAAAAGGACGAAGATATTATGGACGCTATAGCGTATACTGAAAAGCTTGTAGAAAGCGGAATACGCGCGCAGTTTTCGGATTTATCCGACGAAAACGAGGCTCGCGAGTTCGCCGAAAAGCTCGGTATAAAAAAGTTTGAAGTATTTGGTGATTAAAATGAATCCGATAAGAATCGCTCTTACAAAGGGCAGACTCGAAAAATCGACAATAGAGCTTTTCGAAAAGCTCGGATATAATTGCGACGAAGTACATAACAAAGGCAGAAAGCTTATTCTAAGTATTGCCGACGGTAAATTCGAGGTTGTGCTCGCAAAAGCCGCCGACGTTATTACTTACGTTGAACACGGCGTCTGCGATTTAGGCGTAGTCGGTAAGGATACTATTCTCGAAAAAGGCACATCCTTTTACGAGCTGTTGGATTTAGGCTTCGGCAAGTGCAGATTCGCGCTCGCCTGTAAAAAAGGCAACGATTTTTACCACGGCTACGGCACAAAAACAATCGCTACAAAATATCCTAAAGTTACCCGCACCTTTTTCGAGGGCAAGGATATGGACGTAAGTGTTATAAAAATTGAGGGTTCCGTAGAGCTCGCTCCGCTTGTTGGACTTTCCGACGGTATTGTTGATATCGTTGAAACAGGCTCAACCTTAAAAGCGAATAATCTTAACGTAATCGAGTATGTTACCGATATTTCGGCGAGATTAATCGCCAATACCGCGAGCTTAAAGCTTAGAAAAAGCGAGATAGAGGAACTCGTCAATAAAATGGAGGCAGAGGTTAAATGATAACTACCGTAATCGCTAACGGAAAAGATGAATACAGCTTTATCGAAACGTTAAAAGAGCGTTCCCAAAGCGGCGCTAAAGACGTTTCCGATATTGTTTTAGATATTATAAATAACGTAAAAGAAAACGGCGACAAGGCAGTATACGAATATACGGTTAAATTCGACGGTAAGGCTCCCGAAAAAACGGAGATTTCCGTTGACGAAATAGAAAGCCTGATCCAGTCCTGCGACAAGGACTATATAAGCACGCTCGAAAAAGCGGCTGAGAATATAAGAGATTTCCATAAACGCCAGGTACAGCAGTCGTGGCTTACCACTAAGGAAAACGGCGTTATTATGGGACAGCGTGTACGCGGACTCGAGAGAGTCGGTCTTTATGTTCCGGGAGGTACGGCGGCTTATCCGTCATCCGTGCTAATGAACGCGATTCCCGCCAAGCTCGCTGGCTGTAAGGAAATCGTTATGACCACACCGCCCTCAAAGGACGGTAAACCCAATCCCGATATTATCGCCGCGGCTAAAATCGCGGGCGTAGACAGAATCTTTTTAATGGGCGGAGCTCAGGCTGTAGCAGCTTTGGCTTACGGCACCGAGCAGGTTCCGAAGGTAGATAAAATCGTCGGTCCTGGTAATATCTTCGTAGCTACAGCTAAAAAGCTGCTTTACGGCGTTGTCGATATTGATATGATAGCGGGCCCGAGCGAAATTCTTATTATAGCTGATGAAACCGCTAAGCCCGATTTCTTAGCCGCCGATTTAATGAGCCAGGCTGAGCACGATAAACTCGCGAGCTCAATACTCCTGACTAACTCAAAGACGCTGGCTGAAAATGTTAAGGCTGAGCTTAAAGTCCAGTGTGAAAAGCTCGAAAGAAAAGATATTATAAAAGAGTCGCTTAAAAACTACGGCGCTGTTATAGTATGCTCCGATATGGCGCAGGCTGTCGAGTTCGCCAACGAGCTCGCTCCCGAGCATCTCGAGGTATGCTGTGAAAATCCTATGGAGTATGTCGGTAAGCTCGATAACGCTGGCTCCGTATTCCTCGGAAACTATAGTCCCGAGCCTCTCGGAGATTATTTCGCGGGTCCAAACCACGTATTGCCGACAAGCGGTACGGCTAGATTTTTCAGCCCGCTTTCTGTAGACAGCTTCGTTAAAAAATCGAGCTTCATCTATTATACCGAGGACGCCTTAAAGGAGCAGTCCGACGATATTGTAAGATTCGCCGAGGTTGAAGGGCTTACGGCTCACGCTAACTCAATTAAGGTCAGATTTGATAAATAAGGTGATTTAATTGTCTTATATTTTAAATGATAAAATAAAAAATTTAGTACCGTACGAGCCTATATCGGGCGAGTATAAAATAAGGCTCGACGCCAACGAGTGTACGCTGAACTATGACGCTGATTTTATGAATACGGTTGATAATGTTATACATAATCTCGATTTTAACCGTTATCCCGATCCTCTGTGTGCAGAGCTTCGTAAAAGCTTTTCCGAGTTTTACGGTATAGACTATAAGAACGTTACAGTCGGTAACGGCTCCGACGAGCTTATTTTCCTTATAGAATCCGCTTTCTTAAAGAAAGGGGACAGGCTCCTTACGGTTACTCCCGATTTCAGTATGTATGAGTTCTACAGCAGTATAACCGAAAACCCTTGCGTTAAGTTCAAAAAGAACGAGACTTTGAATATTGATATAGACGCTCTTATTGATACGGTGAATAACGAGAATATCAGTCTTATTATATTCTCCAACCCCTGTAATCCCACAGGTCAGGGTATAACCAAGAGCGAAGCCGAGAAGCTTGTAAAGTCAGTTAACGCTTTGGTAGTTCTTGACGAGGCTTATATGGATTTCTGGGATGAAAGCAATTCCCTGATTAAGGATGTAAACGAATACAGCAATCTTATCGTATTCAGAACCGCGTCGAAAGCTCTCGGAAGCGCCGCGCTTAGACTGGGTTTCGCTGTATCCAACGAAACTATTTCCCGCGCAATAGCGGCTGTTAAATCCCCCTATAACGTCAACAGTATTTCCCAGGCAATAGGCTCTAAGCTCTACAAGAATAAAATATTTTTAAATAATCGTATAAAAACTATTGTTGAAAATACAAAAAAGCTGTATAATGAGTTAGTTAGGCTCAGCGGCTTATGTGAAGATTTCTATGTTTTTAAAACAAAAACCAATTTTGTATTTGTAAAAACAGGCTTCGGTAAAGAGCTTTGGGAATATCTCAAGGATAACTCAATCGCTATAAGGTGGATGGGAGATTATATCCGCATTACCGCAGGTACACAAAAAGAAATCAACACGGTTGTTTACTTTATTGAACGGTTTATTATGGAGAGAAAAAATGAGAAGTGTAGAATTAAACAGAACGACTAAAGAAACCGATATTAACCTCAGCCTGAATCTTGACGGCGGAGAGGTAAGTATTGATACAGGTATCGGATTTTTTGACCATATGCTTAATTCCTTTGCCGTACACGGCGGCTTCGGCTTAAAGGTAAAGGTTGCTGGCGATTTGGAGGTCGACGACCACCACACTATCGAGGACACGGGAATCGTACTCGGTAAGGCTTTTAATAAAGCCTTGGGCGATAAGAGCTCTATCGAGCGTTTCGGAAGCTTCTACGTTCCTATGGACGAAGCGTTAGCGTTCGCCTCTCTCGATATAAGCGGACGTCCGTTTATGGTGTTTGACGCTGATTTTCCGCAGGAAAAATGCGGAGATTATACAGCGGCTATGACGGTTGAGTTTATGCGCGCTTTCGCGTATAACGCGGGAATTACTCTGCATGTTAAGTGCGAGTACGGTTATAATTCCCACCATATTGTCGAGGCGATTTATAAAGCGGTCGCTCACGCGCTGAAAATCGCCGTTAAGGAAAACGAAACAGGTAAACCTTTGTCTACCAAAGGTGTTTTATAATTAATTTATATGTCCGATTATGGACGGAAAGGTTAAAGGATGATTATTTTACCCGCCATCGACATTAAAGATGGCCAATGCGTAAGATTATTTAAAGGAGATTATTCAACCGCGTCTAAGGTTGCCGATAACGCGTACGATGTAGCCGAGGGTTTTGTTAAAGCAGGAGCTAAATGGATGCATATGGTAGACCTCGACGGCGCTAAGAACGGAAAGCTTACAAATTCCGAGCTTATTATCGACGTCGCTAAGAATACCGATATTAAGGTAGAAGTCGGCGGCGGTATAAGGAATATGGATACTGTCGAGTATTATCTCGAAAACGGAGTAGACCGTGTTATCTTAGGCTCGGCGGCTGTTAAAGACCAGCATTTTGTAATTGACGCCGTTAATAATTTTGACGATAAAATCGTAGTAGGAATTGACGCTAAGGACGGTATAGTCTGCGCCGAGGGCTGGACTGATAAATCCGAGCTTAATTATATAGACTTAGCTAAGCAAATGGAGCAAATCGGCGTAAAGACTATTATCTTTACCGATATAAACCAGGACGGTACTCTATCGGGACCTAATCTCGTACAGCTCGATAATTTAGCGCATAACGTAAGCTGTGATATTATAGCGAGCGGCGGCGTTTCTAATATCAAGGATATTATCAATCTCCACGATCTTAATATCTACGGCGCTATTACAGGTAAGGCTATCTATAGCGGTAGTCTTGACCTCGCTATGGCTATCCAGGCGGCTTTAAAGGTGTAAATATGAACTTGGATAAATACTTTAAAAAAGCGGATTTAATCCCCGCTGTCGTACAGGAGAAGTCAACGGGCGAAGTGCTTATGCTCGCTTATATGAACAAGGAGTCACTTTCAAAAACTCTTGAAACAGGCTATACCTGGTTTTGGTCGAGGAGCAGAAGCGAGCTTTGGAATAAGGGCGCTACTTCGGGACATTACCAGAAAGTTCTGGAAATATATTCCGATTGCGATGATGATACTCTGCTCGTTATGGTTGAGCAGACTGGAGCCGCCTGTCATACGGGAAACCATTCCTGTTTCTTTACTAAGATTAAATAAATGAGGTTTAACTATGGATGATAATGTACTTAAAGCTTTATACGAAACTGTTTTAAACAGACGTGATAATAAAAAAGAAGGCTCGTATACCTGCTATTTGCTTGAAAAGGGCCTTGATAAAATCTTAAAAAAGGTCGGCGAGGAATGCAGCGAAACTATTATAGCCGCTAAAAACGGCGATAATTCCGAGACCGTTTACGAGATTTCCGACCTTATCTATCATCTTATGGTAATGATGGTAGACCAGGGAATTGAGCTCGACGATGTTTTAAAAGAGCTCGATAAGAGAAGCGAGAAAACAGGCAACCTTAAAACATTTCATAAGGTAGATAAAAATTCTTAAAACTAAGGGGCTGGCTTTAAGCCAACCCCTTTAAAACAGGATGTAATTATGACATTTAATATTATAACTTTAGGCTGTAAGGTTAACCAGTACGAATCCCAGCTTATGAGCGAGATTCTGAAAAACAACGGCTTTACCGTTTCCGAGGATAAGGATAAAGCCGATGTTACTATTATAAACACCTGTACCGTAACAGCCGTAACCGACGCTAAAAACAGAAAGGTTCTCCATAAAGCCCGTAGAAATAATCCCGACGGAATTGTTATTCTTACGGGCTGTATGCCGCAGGCGTTCCCCGACAGGATAACCGATTTCGAGGGCTGTGATATTGTGCTCGGTAATAAGCGCAGAGGCGATATTGTCGATTATATTAACGAGTTTTTAATCAACAGAACTCAGATTGTAAATATCGAATCCCACGATAATAAAAACGCCGAGTATGAGAATTTAAGCGTCCATAATTTTGACGGCCATACAAGAGCGTTTGTTAAAATCGAGGACGGCTGCAACAGGTTTTGCTCGTATTGTATTATTCCGTATTCACGAGGACGAGTTAGAAGTAAATCCCCTGATGTGCTCAGAAACGAGATAAAAGACCTTTCCGAAAAAGGGTATAAGGAAATTGTACTTGTCGGTATTAATCTTTCCGCCTACGGTCAGGGCGAGGATTTTGACTTAGCCGACGCGGTAGACGCTGTATGCGAGTTCGATAAGATTAAGCGTGTACGTCTCGGTTCATTCGAGCCCGAGATGATGTACGACAGCCTTATTAAGCGCTTCGCTAAGCAGGAAAAATTCTGTCCGCAGTTCCATCTATCCCTGCAAAGCGGCTGTGACGCTACCTTAAAGCGTATGAAACGCCAGTATAATACAGCAGAGTATATGGAGATAGTAAACGATCTGCGCTCTAATTTTGATAACGCTTCTATTACTACCGACGTAATGGTCGGCTTCGCGGGTGAAACTGACGAGGAGTTTAAGGAGAGTTTAGACTTTGTAAAGAAAGTCGGTTTTTCCAAAACCCACGTTTTCCCGTACTCAAGACGTAAGGGCACCTTAGCAGATAAAATGGACAATCACTTACCCAAGAGCGTTAAGGATAGCCGCGCTAAAACGATGATTGAAGCCGCCGAGAAGATAAGACGTGAATTTTTAGATTCCCAGGTCGGCAGGGTAGAGAAGGTACTTGTCGAAAGACTTCGCCATAACGAGTATTACGAGGGCTATACTATGAACTATACGCCCGTCCATATTTATTCTGATAAAGAATTAACAGGAGAAATTGTCAGCGTAAAGCTTACAAGAGCCGAGGGCGATTTCTGTGTAGGGGAGTTAGTCTAGTATTTCTACAAGATTGCTAACTTCTTTTGCGGATTTATCGCTTATGAGGTTCGAGAAGCTGTAGAACATAAACCCGTTTATATTCTTTTTTCTTACGAGCTTTACCTCGTCCTGCAGTATTTTATCGGAGTAATTCCATGTGCCGTTATCAGCGTCCGTACCCGTTTTATATCCCGCTATCCCGATATATAGTGTTACGCTGTCACTGTATTTTATATCCGTCCATTTTTTAAGGGCGTTCTCAAACGACAGCGCGGGATTTTTAAGGCTGTAATAAAGCTGCGGGCAGATATAATCGATATATCCCGCTTTTTCGCACCAGCTGTATATATCCGCGTACATCCCGTAATCGTTTTCGATATTACCCTGCGGGGATATTCCGAAAGCTATGTTATTATTCTTTAAATGAATTAAAGCGTGACATTCCGCTATAAGCATATTTACGTTGTTTATACGCCATTCTTTAAGCGACATAGCGTCGTTGCCCGCGTTATCTTTATATTGCTCGTACTGTGCTTTATCGAAGCTTTTTTCGGTTGTAGGGTAGAAGTAGTCGTCGAACTGAACGCCGTCCACATCGTAGTTATTTATAATTTCCTTTATACCGTTTTTAATAAGCTCTCTTACTTTAGGTAAAGCGGGATTATAGTATATACCGTCGCCGACTTTTTTGCCGAGGCTTTTGTCTTTTATATATGGATTGTCGTCGGATAGCTTTAATTCGCCTGAGCTCCTAACTCTGTACGGATTTATCCACGCGTGTATTTTAAGTCCCGATTTATGAGCGTAACCGCACATATATTTAAGCGGGTCGTAATCAGTTTCTTTTCCCTGAACTCCTGATATAATATGAGAGAAAGGATAATAGTCCGATTTATATAAAGCGTCCGAGTACGGCCTTACCTGTACAACGAGCGTATTGAATTTCTTTTTCTTAGCGGTATCGGCTATGTAGTTGAACTTCTCTTTAAAGCTTTTATAGCTTCGGTCGGTATCCGACATATCGAGATCCATAAAGCTTACCCATACGCCCCGCATTTCGGTATTGATTTCTACGGAGCTTGTCTTTACGGGCTTTTTATTGATTTTATTATCGCTGTTATTCTTTACGCTTGTAAACGCTACGACAAGTATAAGCATAAGTATACTTATTACTAACGGTGTTTTATTTTTCATTTTATCATCCCTTGGTGAATTTATGAATCCTTTAAATATTTTGTTGATTTATCTTGTAATTATAAATATTATCTCAATTATCGTTACTGTGTACGATAAGTATTGCGCCGTACATAATAAATGGCGCGTAAAGGAAGCTACGCTTTTAACCCTGTCGGCTTTAGGCGGCAGTATAACTATGTATATTACAATGCAGCTTATCCGCCATAAAACGAAAAAGTTAAAATTTATGCTCGGTATTCCTTTGATTATTGTTTTACAATTCGCTCTGTGCGCGGTGGTGATTTATTATGTGCGCTAAGAAAATTGAATTTATTGTGCCCGAAAGCTGTGACAAAGCTGCCGCAAGGACGTTTTTAAGAAAAAACTGCGGTGTTTCAGCTCGTATTTTAGCACAGCTAAAGCGTGAAAAAGACGGAATTTTAAGGAATAATAAAAATATTAAAACAATTGATGTTTTAAACAATGGCGACGTTATAACTCTTAACCTGCCCGAAGAAAAGAATAATATAGCTCCCGTAAAGGGAGATTTAAAAATCCTTTTTGAGGATGATTATATAATCGTATTCGATAAACCCTTCGGCGTACCCGTTCATCCGACAAAGGTTCACCAGACGGATACTCTCGCTAACTTTCATTCCTACAGGCAGAAGGAGCTTGGCGAAAGCTATAAATTCAGGGCGGTTAACAGGCTCGATAAGGATACCTCGGGTATCGTAGTCGCGGCAAAGGATAAGTATACCGCTTCCTATCTTTTTAATAATATAGAAAAGATTTATTACGCCGTATGCGAAGGCGTTATAGATAAGGCGGGTACTATAGATAAGCCGATACGCTTAAAGGAAGGTCATTCTATCGAGAGAACCTGCGCCGATGACGGCGCGAGATCAGTTACTCACTATAAACCACTGTTATCTGTAAATAACCATACCTTGCTGGAGATTAAACTCGAAACAGGTCATACTCACCAGATCAGAGTTCATTTTTCCTTTGTAGGTCATCCTCTCGCGGGCGACGATATGTACGGCGGCTCTTTGGAGTATATTAATAGACAGGCTCTCCACTGCGGCGAGGTCAGCTTTATTCATCCTTTTACAAAGAAAAAGGTTATAATAAAAAGTGAATTACCCTCTGATATAAAAAAGCTGACTGTGTAAGTCAGCTTTTACTTATATTTCAACTTTTCTTTCTTATTAACTCCGACCGCCGCTCCGAAAACGGAAAAGAATACTATTACTATAAACTTAACCGCTGTAAATAAAGCGACTCCGTTCATAATGGAATTTATCCCCGATATGAATACTATTAAGAATATAAATAATCCCGTAAATACACCGATTAATATACCCTTGCCTTTATATATTCGTCCGCTTATAAATCCACCTGTAAAGCTTCCCGCCGCCATTATAAACAGGCTGATATAATCAAGAGCTCCGTCGGGAAGCTTACCCGTTACGATTATTCCGAGGGTACAGAGCACGGTAATTATAACTGTAGTAATTATCCCCGTTACGCTTCCCATAACCACGCTTTTAATTATTCTTTTATCAACTAAACCTGATTTTGATGTAACTATCTTCATAAAAAATCCCCCGAGTGTAATCATAATAGATTATACTCGGGGGATATATTTTTTATTCATTATTTTTTAAACATTGAGAGGAAACCTTTTTTCTCAGGCGCGTTAGTCTGAGCTGTTTCTTTTACGGTGTTAATAGTGGAGATAGCCCATTTCTTCATCTTCATCTTGTTTCTGTCTGAGCCTGTCTCGATTACAATTGAGTCGTCGTCCTCTTTAATCGCTACAACTCTTCCTACGATACCGCCGATTGTTGTGATTTCATCGCCGATTTCAAGATTGTTTCTAAGCTGAGCTTCTTCTTTCTTTTTCTTAGAGTTAGGTCTGATAAGGAAGAAGTATAATCCCGCGAAAATCGCCGCGTAAATTACAATCATAATAATCATTGAATTGTTACCGCCTGCTGCCTGAGGAGCCGCGTCTAATAAAGGTGTTGTGTTCATATTAAAAAATCCTTTCTTTTTTTAAACCATAGGGAATTATAGCAGATTTTAAAAAAACTTGCAACCCTTTTCAGATATTAAATTCTCTTTGAGAGTATATCTCTGTATTTTACATAAAAATTCTCGAAATTATCGTTATCTATTTGTTCACGAATTTTTTCGAATAGAGTATTATAGAAATACAGGTTGTGTGTAACGCATAATCTCATTCCGAGCATTTCGCCCGCTTTCATTAGATGCCTTATATACGCTCTGCTGAAATTCCTGCATACAGGGCAGTCGCATTCTGTATCAATCGGAGCGTCGTCAAGCTCATATTTAGCGTTCATAATGTTTCTAATACCGCTCCATGTAAACAGATGACCGTGGCGCGCGTTTCTGCTCGGCATTACGCAGTCGAACATATCTACGCCTCTGTGTACAGCCTCGAGCATATTTACGGGAGTTCCTACGCCCATAAGGTATCTCGGCTTGTTTTCGGGCATATAGGGAATAACCTCGTCGATTATCTCGTACATAACCTCGGTTTCTTCTCCTACGGCGAGCCCTCCTATAGCGTATCCCGCTAAATCAAGCTCCGCTATGGTTTTCATATGCTCAACTCTTAAATCCTTATATACTCCGCCCTGATTAATACCGAAGAGCTTTTGTTGTTTATTGATAGTATCATCTAGCGAATTAAGTCGGTCTATTTCGTCCTTGCATCTTTTAAGCCAGCGCGCGGTAAGCTGAGCGGACTTTTTGGTGTAATCGTAGGGGGAAGGATTCTCGACGCATTCGTCAAACGCCATAGCTATAGTTGAGCCGAGATTCGATTGTATTTGCATACTAAGCTCGGGCGTCATAAATATTTTATGACCGTCAATATGTGAATTAAATGTAACGCCGTCCTCCGAAATGTTTCGTAATTTCGCGAGTGAGAAAACCTGAAATCCGCCGCTGTCGGTAAGGATAGGGCCGTCCCATTTAGTGAACTTGTGAAGTCCGCCGAGCCGCTTTACATTCTCGTCACCGGGGCGTAAGTGCATATGATATGTATTACTAAGCATAATCTGGCATTTTACGTCCTTTAAGTCGAACGCTGAAAGAGCTCCCTTAATCGCTCCGCAGGTCGCTACATTCATAAATGCGGGAGTCTGTACCGTACCGTGAACGGTGTTTATAGTACCTCTGCGCGCAATACCTTGTTTTTTTATAATATTAAACATTTTTATCTCCTATAATATCGCCATCGCGTCGCCGAATGAGAAAAACCTGTATTTTTCGCTGACGGCAACCTTGTACGCGTTCATAATATTGTCATATCCCGCGAAAGCCGATACAAGCATAATAAGCGTGCTTTCGGGTAAGTGGAAGTTTGTAATCAGCCCGTCGAGCACCTTAAACTCGTACCCTGGGTAAATGAAAATATCCGTCCAGCCGTCGCAGGCTTTTATTTCGCCGTACTGAGTAGCTACGCTCTCTAAGGTTCTGCAAGAAGTAGTTCCAACGGATATAACCCTTTTACCGCTATCTTTGGTTTCATTTATAATCCTCGCGGTCTCCTCGTGAACTTCGTAATGCTCGCTGTGCATTTTATGCTTTGTAACGTCCTCAACCTTTACGGGCCTGAATGTTCCTAAGCCGACGTGCAGCGTGACATAAGCTATTTTAACGCCCTTAGCTCTTATTTTATCCATAAGCTCGTTCGTAAAATGCAGTCCCGCCGTCGGAGCCGCGGCTGAGCCGAGCTCGTTTGAGTATACGGTCTGGTATCTTTCCTGATCCTCGAGCTTTTCCGTTATATAAGGGGGGAGGGGCATTTGCCCGATTTTGTCCAGCGCGGAGAAAAAGTTCTCGTCACATTTAAAATCGACAATTCTATTTCCGTCCTCTTTAACCTCTACGACCTCAGCGGTCATTATTCCGTCGCCGAAGGTAAATTTAGTACCCTCTTTAGCTTTTTTACCGGGCTTACAGAGCGTTTCCCATTTATTACCGCTTACCTGTTTAAGCAGTAAAAACTCAACTCTCGCGCCGGTTTCAGCCTTAACGCCGTAGATTCTCGCGGGAATAACCCTTGAATCGTTAACGACAAGACAATCTCCTTCGTTTAAATAATCTATTATATCGTAGAAATGCTTATGCTCAATTTCGCCGCTGTTTCTCCCGAGGACAAGAAGTCTTGACGAATCTCTCGGCTCAATCGGAGTCTGAGCGATAAGCTCATCGGGCAGCTCGTAATAAAAATCACTTGTGTTCATAATTTACCTTTCAAATTTTTTATAAAAATAATTGACAAATAATTGACATTAATACCGTATAATGGTATATTATATGGTAGATATAGTATGTCACATATTCCTGACACCTATATATAATAACTTATAAAAGGTAATTATACAACTATTTTTAAAAAATTGTAATATTGTGGAGGTCAAAATGAAGAAATATAACGTTGGAATTATCGGCGCTACAGGAATGGTAGGTCAGAGATTTATTCTTTTACTTAATAATCACCCTTGGTTTAATATCACTACTTTAGCCGCAAGCTCAAGAAGCGCGGGTAAAAAATACGGTGATATTATGAATAACCGTTGGTTGCTTTCCGAGCCTATGCCCGAGAAGGTAAAGGATATGGAAGTTATGGACGCCGCTGAGGTTGAAAAGGTTGCCGCTACGGTTGATTTCTGTTTCTGCGCTGTTAATATGCCTAAGGACGAGATTAAAGCGTTAGAGGAAGCGTACGCTAAAGCTGAGTGTCCTATTGTTTCCAATAACTCTGCTAACCGCTTTACACCCGACGTTCCTATGGTTATCCCCGAGATTAACGCCGACCATATTAAGATTATCGAGGCTCAGAGAAAACGTCTTGGTACAAAGAGAGGCTTTATAGCGGTTAAATCCAACTGCTCGCTCCAGAGCTATGTTCCCGCTATTAACCCGCTTAAAAAATTCGGCGTGAATAAAGTTCTCGCTTGTACATATCAGGCAATTTCAGGCGCGGGTAAAACATTTAAGACCTGGCCCGAAATGGTTGATAACCTTATTCCGTATATCGGCGGAGAGGAAGAGAAGTCCGAGAAAGAGCCTCTTAAAATCTGGGGTTCAATTAAGGACGGCGAAATTGTAAACAGCTATGATATTAATATAACATCACAGTGTCTCAGAGTTCCCGTATCAGACGGCCACACAGCCGCGGTGTTTATGTCCTTTAAGGATAAGGCTCCTTCGGTTGAGGAGGTTATAGAAACATGGGAGAGCTATAAGGGCAGAGCTCAGGAGCTTGAACTCCCCAGCGCGCCTAAGCAGTTCCTGCATTATTTCACAGAGCCCGATCAGCCCCAGATCAAAAGCTCAAGAGAGCTCGAGGGCGGTATGGCTATATCTGTCGGAAGACTCAGAGAGGATACACAGTACGATTTAAAATTCGTATGTATGTCGCATAATACTTTAAGAGGAGCCGCGGGCGGAGCTGTGCTTTTAGCTGAGCTTCTTTGCGCGGAAGGTTATATAGATTAATTTGATTTGGAGGTTAATATGAAAAGACCTATTTTCACAGGTTCGGGCGTTGCGCTTATAACGCCGATGAATGATGACTTAACAGTTAATTATGACGCTCTCGAAGAACTTATTGAGTTTCATATTGCTAACGGTACGGACGCTATTATAGCGTGCGGAACGACAGGAGAGGCTGCTACTCTCTCCGAGGAAGAGCACAGCGCTGTTCTTAGATTCGTAGCAAAAAAGGTAAACGGTCGTACTGTTGTAATCGGCGGTACGGGCAGTAACGATACAAATACCGCTATTAAGCTTTCCAAGGAAGCTGAGGCGTCGGGTATTGACGCGTTGCTTACTGTTACTCCTTACTATAATAAAACATCACAGAGCGGTCTTGTAAAGCACTTTAACACAATCGCTGATTCTGTTAATTTACCGATTATTCTTTACAACGTACCCTCGAGAACAGGTTGTAACATTAAACCCGAAACCTGCGCCGAGCTCTGCAAGCATCCTAACATCGTTGCGATTAAGGAAGCCAGCGGAGATATTTCCCAGGTTGCGCTTATCCGTTCGCTCTGCGGAGATGAGCTCGATGTTTATTCGGGTAACGATGACCAGACAGTTCCGTTTATGTCACTCGGAGCTTTAGGCGTTATCTCGGTATTCGCTAACATTTGCCCGAAGGAAATGCACGATATCTGCCAGCTTTGTCTTGATAACAATTTTGCCGAGGCTAGCAAGAAGCACTTCCATTATCTCGAACTTATGAACATTATGTTCAGCGATGTTAACCCGATTCCCGTTAAGACCGCTATGAATTTATTCGGCTTTAACGCGGGTGAGTGCAGATTACCGCTTGTTCCTATGAGCACAGCAGGTTATCACGACTTAAAGGACTGCCTTACTAAGTACGATTTAATAGGCAAGTATTCTAAATAATACAGTAAGCGTGCGCTGATTGCGCGCGCTTTCTTAAAAAGGGGACGTTTAAATGACAAAAATTGCTTTATGCGGCGCTAACGGAAAGATGGGCGGAGTTGTTGTAAATTCCGCGGGCGAAAACGATAATTGCGAAATAGTATGCGGTATTGACGCGTTCGGAGAGAATAACTACAGTTTTCCGACATATAAAAGCTTCGGCGAGATTAAAGAGGACGTTGATGTTGTAATTGATTTCTCAAATCCCGCGTGTCTTGATTCTATGCTTGAATACTGCTTAGCGGGTAGTATTCCTGTTATAATCTGTACAACAGGTTATTCCGACGAGCAGGTCGAAAAGATAAAATCAGCGGCAAACTCCATTCCCGTATTCTATTCGGGTAATATGTCGCTCGGAGTAAATCTTCTTATTGAGCTCGCAAAACAGGCGACTAAGGTTCTCGGTAACGATTTTGATATAGAAATCGTAGAGAAGCATCATAACTTAAAGGTAGACGCGCCCTCGGGTACGGCGATTATGATCGCCGACGCTATCTCCGAGGAGCTCGAAAATGAGCCTCAGTACGTTTACGACAGACACGCTTACCGCCGTAAACGCTCCAAGGATGAAATCGGTATCCACGCTATCCGCGGAGGTACTATTGTCGGCGAGCATGATGTTATATTCGCGGGTCACGACGAGGTCGTTACAATTTCCCATCAATCCCAGTCAAAGGAGCTTTTTGCCACAGGTGCTATAAACGCCGCCATATTCATAATCGGCAAGGAAGCGGGAATGTATAATATGAGCCAGATGCTCGCTGAAAAACTAAAATAAGATTTACTATAGCGCGGTTTGTCCGCGCTTTTCTTTTGTAACCTTGTTTATAAAAACTCATATTATGATAATAAACGAGGTGAAAACAGTGGACAACTTAATTAAACTATCCTCCGTAACCCAGGCGATGAAAGCCAGAGATATTCTTAGAAAGCACGGGATAAATTCTAAAGTACACCGAATTCCTGCTGTAAAAGGACAAGGCGCCTGCAGTTACGGTTTATTAATAAATAAAAACTTAATTAAAGCTGTAGAAATTCTGCGTGATAACAATATTAAAATTGCGGGACGAGCTGATATACTATGATATATTTAGATAACGGCGCCACTACATTTCCAAAACCCGTAAATGTAATCAACAGCGTTAATCATGCCCTTAGAATAAGCGCAAATCCTGGGCGCGGAGGCCATAAAATGGCTATAAAAGCCTCGGAAACGGTATACGAGGTCAGAGCTAATATCGCGGATTTTTTTAAGGCGAAGGATCCCGAAAATGTTATCTTTACGCTGAATTGTACCGAAGCTCTGAATATTGTAATAAAAGGACTACTGAAAAGCGGCGACCACGTTATTATTTCCTCGCTGGAGCATAACGCTGTTTTACGCCCTGTTGAGAAGCTTAAAAGCAGGGGAGTGAGCTATACCGTAGCAGAGGTTATCGAAGGTGATAACGAAAGCACAATTGATAATTTCAGAAACGCGATTAAGGAAAATACCAGGCTTGTAATATGTACCTACGCGTCAAATGTTTTCGGAGTAAAGCCGCCTGTAGAGCGTATTTGCGCATTATGCCACCAGTACGGAATCCTAACCTGCGTTGACGGCGCTCAAGCCGCGGGAATAGTACCGATTGATTTATCCTTTTCTTCGATTGATTATCTTTGCTTAGCGGGGCATAAAAGCCTTTACGGCCCTATGGGCACGGGAGTTTTGATTATCAATTGCGATACAATTCCCGACAGCTTGGTTGAAGGCGGTACTGGAAGTAATTCCCAGAACTTTACTCAGCCCGAAATATTGCCAGATAAGTTCGAAAGTGGAACCTCTAATTTTATAGGTATAGCGGGACTAAACAGCGGTATCAATTTCGTTAAGCAAAAAGGCGTTAGTAATATATACCGTAAAGAGCTGGAGCTTATTACGTACGCTTTTGAAAGCTTTAAAAATCTTAAAAATGTAACTTTGTATACAAAAAAGCCCGATATAAATTATCACGTTCCCGTATTGTCTTTTAATATTAACGGAGTTGATTGCGAAACGGTATCAGGTATTCTGAGCTCAAAATATAATATCGCCACACGCGCGGGATTGCATTGTGCGCCGTTAGCTCATAAAAGCTATAACACGCTTGATATCGGTACCGTAAGAGTAGTTCCGTCCGTTTATTCCTCAAAAAACGATATAAAAACCCTAATAAACGCTGTTTATAATATCAAATAATTACTTGAATAACCTCCTTGTTTATGTTATAATCAATATGTAAAATTATACAAGGAGGTTAATATGAACGTCTTAGCTGAATTATTCAACAATGTTCTGGCGGTATTCCGTACAATTCAAGTTAAAGATATTATAGACATTATCGCGGTTACTTTTATCATATTCAGCCTCTTTAAGCTCGTAAGAGAAACCCGTGCCGAACAGCTTCTGAAAGGTGTTATTGTACTATTGGCGGTTTATTTACTGTCATCCGTTTTCGGTCTTACAATGATGACCAATATACTGAGGCTGCTGTTTGAGTTCTCTGTTTTGATCGTCGCTATTATTTTCCAGCCCGAAATCAGAAAGGCGCTCGAGAGAATAGGACAGAGTAATTTCGGACACAGGTATCTCTCTTTTATTTTTAACAATAAAAAGACCGACGAGGAAATTAAAGCTATTAGAAGGTCTATCGTTTGCGTAGCCGATGTAGCTACTGTATTTTCCCGTTCAAAAACAGGAGCGCTTATTGTTTTCGAGCGCGATGTTAAGCTTTCCGATATAGCTGATACAGGTACAATTCTGAACAGCCGTCCGTCGGTAGCTCTTCTCGGCAATATCTTTTTTAACAAAGCTCCCTTACACGACGGCGCGACTATTATCCGTGACGGACTGATTTACGCCGCGGGATGTATTCTTCCGCTTACCGATAATAAGAGAGTTGATATAAACCTCGGAACACGCCATCGAGCGGCGCTCGGTATGAGCGAGGTTTCCGACGCTGTAGTAATTATAGTCAGCGAGGAAACGGGAAGTATTTCCGCCGCTGTAAACGGAAAACTTCATAGAGATTTCGACAGGGAAACGCTTATCGCTTTCCTCGAAAACCATTTAATAGACGATACTAAGATTTACGTAAAGCATTCGTCGAAATTCTCCGCTAAGAGAAAGGAGAATAAAGATGAAGAGTAAAGGATTATTAAGTCCTTCGAGACTTTTCAGGAATAATAAGTTCCTGTTGGTATTATCGTTAATAATCGCGGTTGTTATCTGGGTTATTATAAGCTTAAGCAACACTAACGAGTCCGATAGAGTAATAAACGATATTCCTATTGAGATTAACCTCTCCGACGAGGCTGTTAAAAACGGATTAAAGATATTCTCGGGTGATAACCAGACCGCGTCCGTAACCGTTAAGGGTAACAGAGTTACTCTCGGTTCAATTACGAGCGACGATGTTATCGTTTCCGCCCAGACCGCGGGAACTATATCGACCTCGGGTACTTACGCGCTTTCTCTTACAGCTAAGAAAGCTATGAGTACGGATAACTTCGAGATTACATCCTCGGTTTCTCCGTCTGTAATTACCGTCTTTGTCGATCATTCGAAGAAAGCTTCGTATGAAATCGAAAACAAGGTTAAATATACAGTAGCTAAGGGTTATCACGCTGATGTAACTCTCTCGACCGACAAGATTAAAGTAAAAGGTCCTCAGTCCGAGGTGTCGAAAATCGCTTCCGCTGTAATTGAAGGTACGATAGGCGGCGAAATCCGTGAGGATAAATCCTCCGAATTTGATATAAAGCTTTACGACGCTTTAGGAGCTGAAATTACCAACGGAATGATTGAGATGAGCCAGACTACGGTTACGGCGAACTTCTCCGTTAAGCCTGAAAAAGAAGTTCCTGTTAAGCTGGCGTATAAGAATAAGCCGTCGAATCTTAATCTCGACAGCTTCGCTACAATATCTCCTTCCAAAATATTAGTATCGGGACCTGCCGAGAATCTAAAGAATCTTAGCTATGTTTCCACAGAGGAGATAGATCTTTCCGATATATCGAATAAAAAGACAAAGCTCCATCTTGAGCTTGATTTACCCGATAAGATTGTTAATCTAAGCGATAATAAGGATATTACCGTTGATTTTGATTTGAGCTCGTTTAAGTCTAAGCGTGTAACTGTTTCCAATAAGCGCTTTAAGCTTACGGGACTTGATAAGGATTATTCTTATTATTTCTCAACCGATGAGATTTACGTTACAGTTAAGGGTACTAAGAATGAACTGAAAAAGATAAACGAAGCTTCTGTTAACTGTGTTATCGACGCTTCGGGTATCGATGGTACCACAGGTTCAATATCTCTACCCGCGAAAGTTACTGTTAACAATAATTCTTGCTGGGTTTACGGTGAATACAAAGTAAACGTGTATGTTTATAAAAACTAAAAAATTATCGCTGCCGATAATCGGCAGCGATTTTTTTATAGTAAATTGCGTTGTTTAGACCACGCCGTTGAAGATAAATTTCGGAAAAATTTAACGTTTCCATAGGCGTGATTGGCGGT
>DEFK01000023.1:0-26929 GCA_002350765.1 Ruminococcaceae bacterium UBA2854 | reverse complement strand
CGTGATTGGCGGTGGCGGCTCGCCACTAGAGTCTTATTCTGCTTTGGCTTCCAAGTCGTATCTGAGCCTTATCCATATCTTCTTCCTGATTATAAAGTACCGATTGGACAAGTCCTATACTAATCATCATCGTCATAACGGATGTTCCTCCCGAGCTGAAGAAGGGGAGAGTAATTCCGATTACGGGTATAAATCCTAAAACCATACCGATATTTATAATAGTCTGCGACGCTATCATAATGAAAATACCGTAACAGATGTACGAGCCTTTAATATCGTAAGCGTTTTTAGCGTTAATAAGTATTCTTATTATAATGAATAAAAGGATCAATAAAAGGATTATACAGCCGATAAAGCCGAATTCTTCGCCCGCGACAGTGAATATAAAGTCGTTTTCCTGTTCGGGTACAATTCCGAACGCTACTCTGCGGCCGTTGTAAAGTCCCGAGCCGAAAGCCTGTCCCGAGGCTATTGATACCTTACCCTGATATTGTTGCCAACCGTAATTAGTAAGTGCGTTTCCGTCTAAATCGAACAGCGCCATAATACGGTTTCTGTGTTCGTTATTAAGGAAAAAGCTCCATATTATCGGTAAGCCTACGGCTAGCGCTCCGCCCATAATAGCGAAATACCTAGCCTGTACACCTGCTAAGAACGACATACCGATTGCCATAAACAGGAAGATAAGCACCGTTCCGTCGTCACCCTGCATATGGATAAGCGCAATCGGAATCAATACGTGAATCATTAAGCTTATAACGCCCGGGAGTGATTTAATCTTATCAATTTCGTTTAAGAAAGATAAATGCTTTGTAAACGTTATTATAAAGCATATTTTCATAAATTCCGACGGCTGAATAGTAAATCCTCCGGGGAGCTTAATCCACGCCGTATCGTCGGTACCCGAAACGGTAACGCCGAATGCAAATACAAGTCCCGCGAGCACAATTCCCGCAATAGCGAATATCCACCACTTTTTAATTAAAAAGTTATAATTAATCAACGTTATTACAACCGCGGCGATTAAACCTATACCGATAGCGATTGACTGAGTCAGCATATAATTATACGTTCCCGCTCTCTGCATATCGCTGATTAAAAGCAGGCTGTATACAGTCGCTATGACAGTAAGAATCCAGAGATAAACATCAGTCTTGCTGAAAAATGTTTTTATATTGTCTAAAATTTTCCCCAAATTATCACCGCCTTTCTTAATTTACATTGTTATTATATAAAATAATCCGCTTAATATCAAGTATATTTTCAAATTAGAATATATTATATGTATATTTATGTTAGAATAACTCTACGAATGTTATTTTATGGAGGTGCGTTTCAATATGTTAAGTGATATTGAAATTGCTCAGCAGGCTGAACTTTTGCCTGTTAAGGAAATCGCGGAAAAATTAAATATTAAAGAAAACGAGCTCGAGCCCTACGGCCATTATAAGGCTAAGCTTTCGGACGAGCTTATGGAAAGATTACAGGATAAGCCCGACGGTAAGCTTATTCTTGTTACCGCTATTAACCCGACGCCCGCGGGCGAGGGTAAAACTACTACCACGGCGGGACTCGGACAGGCTATGGCTAAAATCGGCAAGAACGCTATTATCGCGCTGAGAGAGCCGTCCCTAGGCCCTGTATTCGGCATTAAAGGCGGAGCCGCGGGCGGCGGTTACGCTCAGGTTCTTCCCATGGAGGACATCAACCTGCACTTTACGGGCGATATGCACTCTATTACGGCGGCTAATAACCTTTTATGCGCTATGCTCGATAACCATATGCAGCAGGGTAACGCCCTCGGTATCGACCAGAGAAGAATACTTATTAAGCGCTGTCTTGATATGAACGACAGAGCTTTAAGAAATGTTATCGTAGGCTTAGGCGGAAAGGTAAACGGCGTTCCGAGAGAGGACCACTTTATTATCACCGTTGCCTCCGAGGTTATGGCTATTCTCTGTTTAGCCGCTGATATTGACGACTTAAAGAAGCGCTTAGGAAATATCCTCGTTGCTTATAATTACAACGGAGAACCTGTTTACGCGCGTGATTTAAAAGCCGACGGCGCTATGACCGTGCTTTTAAAGGACGCTATCAAGCCTAACCTTGTTCAGACCTTAGAGGGTACTCCCGCGGTTATGCACGGCGGACCTTTCGCTAATATCGCTCACGGTTGTAACTCCGTAAGAGCTACTAAGCTCGCTTTAAAGCTTGCCGATTACTGTATTACGGAAGCGGGCTTCGGTTCCGACCTCGGCGCGGAGAAATTCCTCGATATTAAATGCAGATTCGCGGGCTTAAAGCCGAACGCTATCGTGCTTGTAGCAACCGCTAGAGCGCTTAAATACAACGCTGGTATTAATAAAGCCGAGTGCGGCGAGACTAATCTCGAAGCGCTTAAAAAGGGAATAGTTAACCTAGGCGTTCATATCGAAAATATGAGAAAATACAACGTTCCCGTTGTAGTAGCTATCAACCGCTTCCTTACAGATTCCAAGGAAGAGCTCGAGTATATCGAGCAGTATTGTAAGGAAAAAGGCGCTGACTTCGCGTTATCCGACGTATTCGCGAACGGCGGAGAAGGCGGTGTAGAGCTTGCTAAAAAGGTAGTAGAGGCTGTAGAAAAGCCGTCTGATTTTAAGCCGATTTATTCGCTCGACTTAACTGTTGAGGAAAAAATAGAAGCAATCGCTAAAAATATCTACGGCGCTAAGGACGTAGCTTATACCACCCAGGCAATAAAGGCGATTAAAGAGGTTAAATCTCTCGGAGCTGATAAATTACCCGTATGTATCGCGAAAACCCAGTATTCGCTTTCCGATAACCCCGCGTTACTCGGAGCTCCCAAGGATTTCACAATAACCGTAAGAAACGTATCTCTTTCAAACGGCGCGGGATTTGTCGTAGTTTATACAGGCGATATTATGACAATGCCGGGACTTCCGAAGGTGCCCGCCGCTGAAAAGGTAGATATTGAAAACGATAAGGTAGTTGGTTTATTTTAATGGATGATTATTTCTCTAGATCGGTAGAGGATACCGAAAAATTCGCGGAAGAATTCAGCAAAAAGTTAACAGGCAACGAGATTATCGCTTTATACGGCGATTTAGGCGCGGGCAAAACCTCTTTTACAAGAGGGCTTGCGAGAGGGCTTGAGGTTGAACAAACCGTTTCAAGCCCTACATTCGCCATCGTTAACGAGTATTCGGGAGTTTATCCGCTTTATCATTTCGATATGTATCGTATCGAAAACTGGGACGACCTCGAGTCAATCGGCTTTTTCGATTATATTAACACAGGCGTGATTATAATTGAGTGGAGCGAGAATATCGAGGGCGCGTTACCGAGTGAGGTTATCAAGATATATATTGATAAAACCGAGAACGATAACGAAAGAATTATAAAAGTTGAGGGAATATAATTGAAAATACTCGCTGTAGACTCGTCGGCAAAAGCCTGCTCGGCGGCTGTTTTGGATGATGATAAAATTATAGGCAGCTTCTTTATAAATACCGCGCTGACCCACAGCCAGACGCTGGTTCCTATGATTGACGCGGTGCTTAAAAATACCTCTACGGATATTAACAGCATAGACGCCTTCGCCGTATCCGCGGGGCCAGGCTCTTTTACGGGCGTCAGAATAGGCGTTGCCGCCGTAAAAGGAATGGCTATGCCGCTTAATAAGCCCTGTATCGCTGTTTCTACCTTAGAGGCTATGCCTTATAATATTATATCCGAGGATTGTATCGCCGCCTGCGTTATGGACGCGAGATGTAATCAGGTGTATAACGCTTTGTTTGAAATCAAAAACGGTAAGATTACCAGATTGTGCGACGACAGGGCGGTTTCTATCGACGACTTATCGGAGGATTTAAAACAGTATAATAAAAAGATTGTACTCGTAGGCGACGGCGCTCAGTTGTGTTATAATTCTATGAAAGAAAATAACAACATAGTGCTCGCTCCCGAGATGTCAAGATACCAGAACGCCTCGGGCGTAGCGCTTGCGTCTGTAAATAAAGAGCGGATTTCCTGCGGCGAGCTTCTGCCCGCGTATTTAAGACTTCCGCAGGCTGAAAGAGAATTAAAAAAGAGAATGGAGAATAAGATATGATAGCTTTAGGTTGCGATCACGGCGGAATAAATCTGAAAAGAGCCATAATCGAGTATCTCGATAAGAATAATATCGAGTATAAGGACTTCGGCTGTTACACGGACGACAGCGTAGATTATCCTATATACGCTTATAAAGTAGCTACAGCGGTAGCTAACGGCGAATTTGAAAAGGGTATATTATGCTGCGGAACGGGAATAGGTATATCTATAGCCGCTAATAAGGTGAAAGGCATTAGAGCCGCGGTTGTAAGCAACGAATTCGGCGCTGAAATGACACGACGCCATAATAACGCCAATATATTATGTATGGGCGGACGTGTTACAAATGAGAAAGACGCGGTAAAATTTGCCGATATCTTTCTAAACACTCCGTTTTCGGGCGATGAAGAACGCCATATTCGCCGTGTTCAGATGCTGAAAGATATTGAAAACGGCTGTTTTAAAACTGAATAAGAAACATTAATTTACTATTTTCTACAAAATGTTACAAATATTAACCTTATATAAACTTAATTGTAATAAAGAATAACAAAAAATTTCATATTTTTAAATTTATTTACAAAAAGCACTTGTTTTTTTTCTATTTTCGTATTATAATAGTCTCACATTGTTTTTAAAGAATTATTTAAATGAATTAAAAATTATTAGGGAGATAGAAAATGAGATTAAGAAAGCAAGAATTAGGCGATCGTAACCTTGTCGGACATCGCGTAGAAACCGTTAGAAAGAAGAAAGGTATGAAGCAAAAAGAACTTCTTGCCCAGCTTCAAGTTAGCGGTGTTGATATGAATGCTTCGGGATTATCGAAGCTTGAAGGACAGATTAGATTTGTAACGGACGTAGAGCTTGTAGCTCTCGCGGATATCTTAGAGGTATCTGTAGACTATCTTCTCGGCAGGGAAAATAACTAAATTAATAAAACTAAGGCAGCGGACAAAATCCGCTGCCGTTTTATTTTGTTTATAAATCTTTGATTTTCTTAATTCCTTCTTCTATAATCTCGCTTTCTATCTGTGAGAAATTAAGCTTTATATTACGCTCGGTTGAAGTGCTCATCGGTTTAATTGAGTTCTCCCTGAGCTTTTGGAGCATATCTATTTTAAACTCCAGCTCAAAATACATCGCCGTTTCATTAAAAATATATTCATCAAAGTATTTATTGAGCTCGTTTTCCATAGCTTCGCTTTTTAAAGAATAATATCTTCTCGATTTTCTGAGGTATTTTTCGAGCTTACCGTCCTTTATATACTCCGCTAAGGCGAGCTGTTCTATTTTTGAAGTTGTTTGGTTGTAATTATCCTTAATTATTTTGTATTTTTTGATAAGCTTTTCGGGTAAAACCATATAGCTTATTCTGACTGACGGTAAGAGTATTTTTGAAAACGAGCCGATGTATACGACTTTATCGGGCGAATAGCCCTGAATACAGTTGTTGGGATGAGTTTTATATCTCATTTCACCGTTGTAATCGTCCTCGATTATAAGGCAGTTGTTTTCCTTAGCCCAGTTAATAATCTCTACCTTTCGGGTAACAGGCATAATAGAGCCGCTTTTGCTGTTGAAGTTGGGATTAATTACCAGTATATCGGGCTTGATTTGTGACAGCGAACTTATAGTTATACCTTTGCTGTCGGTATCGGCGTATTTGATATTATATCTGAAATCCTTAAAAACCTGCTCAGCCTGCGGAAAAGTATTCTTTTCAATCGCGACGGTTTTATTAAGCCCAAGCATTCCGCAGAGTATGTATATCAAAGTCTGTGTTCCCGAGCCTATTATTATATTAGTATAATCGGCGCTTACACCTCGAGTGGTAAAAGCGTATTCCGAGATAGCCTCTCTTAAAGCCTGCTCGCCCTGAGCTTCGCTGTAGGTATTTAGCAGATACTCCTTGTTAAGTATATCCTTAACGTATTTACGCCATTCCTTAATATTGGTGCAGTTTTTATCTATGCCTTTGCCCGAGAAATCATATTTATATACCTTGGATTTATTGGTGTTATCAGTCTTTCGCGATTTTGTTTTACTGATATAAATTCCTTTTTCTATATAATAGCCTTTTTGCGGGATATTTACGAGGTATCCCTCCGAGCATAAAAGTCCGTACGCGTTTTCGATCGTGGTCTTAGATACATTTAAATCCGCGCATAGTTTTCTTACCGAGGGGATTCTCTCGGCTTCTTTTATATTACCGCTTTCAACGGCGTTTTTTATCTCGCTGTATATCTGAATATAAAGCGGAGTTTTCAGAGTTTTATCAATACTAATAAAATCGGACAGCATTATAATCACCAAAGCTATAATAACATATTTTTTAAATTAAGAAAAGGTTGATATTTTCCCGATTTTTAAGTATAATAAAATATTGGAAATAAATACTAAGGAGAACCTGTTATGAATAGAGTAGATAAGTTTTTTGAAAGTATAAAAGGAAAGAAAGTTTGCTTCGTCGGAATAGGTACAAGCAACCTGCCTCTTATTGAGCTTTTCAGTAAAAAGGGAGCGGTAGTTTCGGCTTGTGATAAACAGAGCTACGAGGCTCTCGGCGAGAACGCTGTTCGCGCTGAAAAAGCTGGAGCTAAGCTTATTTTAGGCGATGACTACTTAAATAATATTGATACCGAAATTCTTTTCAGAAGTCCAGGTACACCTTTCTATCGTCCCGAGCTCGAAGCCTTGAAGAAGAAAGGCGTGGTCGTTACCTCTGAAATGGAAGTATTCTTCGACTTATGTCCCTGTAAAATAATCGCCGTTACGGGTTCGGACGGTAAAACCACCACAACAACAGTTATCTCCGAGTTTTTAAAGGCGGAGGGTAAGACCGTACACTTAGGCGGTAATATCGGTAAACCCTTATTACCAGAGATAGAGAGTATAGGCGATGATGATTACGCTGTGGTTGAGCTTTCTAGCTTCCAGCTTATCTCAATGCGTCAAAGCCCCGAGATAGCTGTCGTTACCAATCTCGCTCCCAACCATCTCGATATACATAAGGATATGGACGAGTACGTAGACTCCAAGCGTAATATAGTTCTTCATCAGAACGCTTTCTCCAAGGCTGTACTTAATCTCGATAATGATATAGCGAACAGCTTCTCCGAAAACATAAGGGGAAAGCTCGCTAAATTCTCGCGCAATAGTAAAGTTGAAAACGGCGCTTATCTCGATAACGACACTATTGTCTATAACGACTACGGAAAGCTTACTAAGGTAATTAATATAAAGGATATTAAAATCCCGGGTATGCACAACGTAGAAAACTATATGGCGGCTATATCAGCCGTATGGGGAATTGTCAGCCTTGATAACATAGTTAAGGTTGCTAAAACCTTCGGCGGGGTTGAGCACAGAGCCGAGTTCGTGCGCGAGCTTGACGGCGTAGAGTATTATAACGACTCTATAGCCTCAAGTCCGACAAGAACCGCTATCGGAACATTATCTCTTTATGATAAGAAGATTATTATAATCGCGGGCGGTTACGATAAACATATACCTTACGAGCCGTTAGGCCCTGTAATCTGCGACAAGGTTAAAACGCTTATTCTCTTAGGCGATACAGCTCCTAAGATAGAAAAAGCGGTCAAGGAATCCGAGAATTACAGCGAGAATAATCCTGTTATTATTAATGTTAATACTATGGAAGAAGCTGTAAACGCCGCGAGAGAAAACGCTGTTGAGGGCGATATAGTATCGCTTTCACCCGCAAGCGCGAGCTTCGGACTTTATAAGAACTTTATGGAGAGAGGAAATCACTTTAAAAAGATTGTAAACGGACTGGAATAAATGGATTATAATACTTTAAAAGAATTAAAAAATACACTTTTTGAACTTTGTAAGCTTTCGGGAGTATCGGGAGATGAAAATGAGGTTTCTAATTATTGCGCAGATTATCTTCGAAAATACGCCGAGGGCGAGGTAAAGGTTGATGAGTTTAATAATGTAACCGCTGTATTCGGTAACGAAAACGCCGAAAAAACCGTTCTGCTGGACGCTCATCTCGACAGAATAGGCTTTATAGTAACTGATATTGATGATAAAGGCTTTCTTTCGGTGGATAAAGTAGGCGGCGTAGATTTACGTACAGCCTTAGACGCGAGCGTTACGGTTAACGGAAAAGAAAAAATAAACGGCGTTGTCTGCTGTATGCCGCCGCATCTTTGCGACGGGAATGAGGATAAGGCGGCAAAAGCTTCCGATATCCGTATTGATTTAGGCTTGCCCGCTGAAAAGGTGAAAGAGCTTGTAAGCCTCGGCGACAGCGTTAGCTTTAATGTTATACCGAAAGAGCTTATAAACAATCGTGTTACATCGTCAGCGCTCGATAACAGAGCGGGGGTCTGCGCTTTACTAAGAACTGCAGAAATAATCAGCTCTAAGAATAATCCGCATAAAAAACCTTTATCTGTAAAGGTTGTTATTTTACTTTCCTGCGGTGAGGAAACCTATGCTGTCGGCGCGAAAACTCAGTCGTTTGATATCGAACCCGATGAGGCTATATGTGTTGATGTAAGCTTTGCTAACCAGCCTGGTATAAGCGATCAGTACTCAAATATTGAGCTCGGGAAAGGCCCTATGCTTTGTGTTTCTCCTAACCTCGATAAAGCTATGTATAACATTATTGCTTCCGTCGCGAAAAAGCTTGAATATGATTATCAGGTTGAGATAGCTAACGGAAAAACAGGTACTAACGCCGATAGTATCGTTGTGTCTAAGTCAGGAGTTAAAACAGCAGTTATTTCCGTTCCTCAAAAAAATATGCACACACAGGCGGAAATTGTAGATTTAAATGATATCAACGAAACAGGTAAGCTTATAGCCGCTTATCTTCGTGAAATATACGGTTACAAGGAGGTTTAAGATGAGTAATTTAGATCTTCTTAAAAAGCTTTGTACAGCTAACGGAATCTCGGGCGATGAAAACCTCGTAAGAGATATAATTATAAATGAAATAAAAGATCACGTTACTGAGTACAGGATTGATAATCTCGGTAATATTATCGCGTTTAAAAAGGGTGAGAACCGCCCTGTAAACAAGCTGATGATAAGCGCTCATATGGATGAAGTCGGATTGATTGTCACGGACATTACGTCCGACGGAATGATAAAATTCAACGAGGTCGGCGGTATTGACAGGCGTGTGCTCCCGGGCAGGCGTGTGATTATCGGCGAAAAAACTGTAGGCGTAATCGGAGTTAAGCCCATTCATCTCTGCGACAGTGACGAAAGAGAAAAAATACCCGCATACAGCTCAATGTATATCGACATCGGAGCGGATAGTAAAGAAGAAGCCGAAAAATACGTATCATTAGGCGACAGCGTAAGCTTCGAGGCTTTTTACGAGGATAACGGATATACAATTAAATCTAAAGCGCTTGACGACAGAGCGGGCTGTTTTATTATGATAAATATGATAAAGTCCGATTTAAAATACGATACGTATTTTACCTTTGTTACCCAGGAGGAAGTAGGTCTCCACGGTTCTAAGGTTGCCGCTTATTCCGTGTATCCCGATTTCGCGCTGGTTCTTGAATCCACAACAGCCGCCGATATCCCAGAGGTTGCTGAAAGTAAGCAGGTGTGTAACGTAGGACAAGGCGCTGTTATCGGTTATATGGACAGAAGAACTATCTACGATAAAGGTATGATAGAGCTGTCGAAAAAGCTAGCCGAGGAAAACGATATTAAACTACAGTTTAAAAGAGCTGTCGCGGGCGGTAATGACGCGGGAGCTATCCACGAGTCACGCGGAGGAGTACGAACTTTAGCTGTTTCTTTACCGTGCAGATATCTGCACGCTCAGATTTCACTGATAGCTAAATCCGATTTAGATGATGTATCTAAGCTCGCTTATCTTTTAAGCGAAAGTATAAGCGGTGGAAAGCTATGATAAAAATTTGCGATAAAGATTATAATATAACCGACTATATAGATTCGCTTTCCTATAAAAACCCTTTCGGCTGTAGGATAAAGGCGTTATACAATACCTACGATTATTCGCTGGCTTTTGTCGATTACTGGGTACAGATAGTTGATGATACAATAGCTGCTCTAATAGCGCGTATGGAATCCTCTTTTATTCTAAGACTTACCGATAACTCCGATTTAGAGGAAGTCAGCGCGTTTTTAAGAGTATCGGGTGCGGATAATATAATCTGTGACGGTAGATACGAGCTCGATGTGCCTATGAAACGTATCTCGGGACCTGTATTTGTAAGCGAAAGCGTTATGGAAAACGAAAAGGATTTTAAAGTCTTTAATCCCCATATTAAAGATGTTTATAATCTTATAAATAAATGCCGTAGCGAGAGCTTTTCCGTACCGTCGTACGAGAGCTTCGCACTCGATGTAGCCCATAAGCTCAGCAAGAAAACCCTCCGTATTTACGGTATAGGCGATACTCAGCTGATAAGCTGTATAATGACCTTAGCCGAAACCGATACCGACGCTGTGCTCGGCGCTTTAGCGACCGATCCCGATTTTAGGCGTCTCGGCCACGGCGCGTTTTTAATACGCTATATAAACAATGTGCTTGTAAAAGAAGAAAAACGCGTTTATTTACATAGAGCTCCCGACGAAAATGTCGAGTTTTATAATAAGCTCGGCTTTAAAGAATACGGAAAATGGTCGGAATACCGATAGAAGGAATGAGATATATTGGAAAACCTGTTTAATATTTCCGAGGAAATACTGAAAGCCTCTGACGAAGCTATGGCGCTGTGCGCCGACAAGCTGAATGAGATTGACGAAATTCAGGAATATAACCAGCAAAAAATGATAAAAGCTTTTCAGAAGGCTAAGATAAGCGAGAGCCATTTTGTAGGTTCTACGGGTTACGGCTACGGCGACCGCGGACGTGACGCTCTCGACGAGGTCTACGCGGATGTTTTCGAAGCCGAGGACGCTTTAGTGCGTCACAACTTCGTTAGCGGTACGCACGCTCTGACGGTAGCGCTTTTCGGAGTGTTAAGACCTGGAGACAGAATGCTCAGCGTAACGGGCACTCCCTACGATACCCTTAGAAGCGCTATAGGAATCGAGGGTAATTATCCTGGTTCGCTTATAGATTTCGGTATAAAGTACGAGGAAGTCAGCCTTAATGAAAACGGCAGGGTGGATTTAGACGCTGTAGAAAATAAAATTGACAACAGCCTTAAAATGGTCTATATTCAGCGCTCACGCGGTTACAGCCTGAGACCTACTCTGACCTGTGACGATATAGAAAATATCGTTAAACGCGTCAGGAAGAAGAATAAAGACGTTATTATAATGCTCGACAACTGCTACGGCGAGTTTATCGAGAAAAAACAGCCGCTTTCCGTCGGTGTTGACTTAATGGCGGGCTCGCTTATAAAGAACCCTGGCGGCGGAATATCTCCGACAGGCGGTTACATAGCGGGACGCAAGGACTTAGTTGAAATGTGCTCATATCGTCTTACAACCCCTGGTACGGGCAAGGAAATAGGCGCTACCTTAAACGTAGAGCGGGAACTGTTCTTAGGCGCGTACCACGCTCCGCACGCGAGCGGCGAGGCGTTAAAGACCGCCGTATTCGCTTCTGCATTGTTTAAGGTGCTCGGATACGAAGTTTCTCCCGAATATAACGAAAGCAGGGGAGATATAATCCAGGTTATTAAGCTCGGCTCTCCCGAAGCACTCGAGAAATTCTGCGTAGGTATTCAGCACGCCTCGGCGGTAGACAGCTTTGTAACCCCTTATCCCGACGATATGCCGGGGTACGAGGACAAGGTTATAATGGCGGCGGGAGCTTTTACTCTCGGTTCGTCAATTGAGCTTTCCGCCGACGCTCCTTTACGTGAGCCCTACGCCGTATGGATGCAGGGAAGCCTCAACTTCCACGCGGGCAAGCTCGGCGTAATGCTCGCCGCTAATGAGATAATGAATAAATAAAAAGGCTCCTTTACGCTGTTACTCATAAGGATGTTTCAGCGTAATGCGGTGCCCATATGTATGACGGACAGCTCAGGCTGTCCGTTTTACGTTTTCAGTTGTATAATCTTCATTAGTAATATTGTTTTCATTTGGCACGGCAAACTGTCCGATGTAGCGGAAATAGATGTCTATTCTTTGCATGGCGGTTTTACTGTGCTTTTTGTCGCGCTCGTGAATTACGATTTTACTTATGAAGCTTCTAAGTACAGACGGTGTCAGTTCCTCAATGTATAAGTACTTGTTTACGATATCAAGGAACTTTTGAGTGTTGACACATTCGCTTTTTAACTCGTCGATTTCTTTTTCAAGTATCGGAATCTGTAATTCAAGCTCTTTCTGCTCGTCAGTATAATCGGCTGCCAGCATCCGAAACTGTTCATCGCTGATACGCCCTAGTATATTGTCCTCATATAATCTTTTGAACAGAGTTTTCAATTCTTTAACGCGCTGCTCAGCTTTTGACAGTTCAGAGCACTTGGCGTTGAAGTCCCTTGTCAATTGAGAAGATGTTTTCTTTTTGACGCAATCCACGAAATCGTTTTTGTTGTTTCTCGCGTAGTATATAGTTTTGTTGATTTCATCAAGGACAATCTCGTCAAGCACTACTTCCCGAATCGAGTGCGGTGTGCATATTTCTTCGCCCATATGCTTATGATAACGGCTACAGGATAAAGTATAACTTTGAGGCTTCAAACAGCGACCTCTTGAATAGTAGTGTTTGTTCCCGCAGTCGGCGCAGAATACAAGTCCGTTGTATTTGCTGACTTCACCCGCTGAATTACGGCGCCGCTTGCTCGCTCTAACCTTCCTTACCAATTCCCATGTTTCCTGGTCAATGATAGCTTCGTGGGTGTTCTCGAACCGATACTGTTCTTCTTTTGGGCGCGCTTTCTTCCGTTTATCTTTGTAGGAAATAACTGTAGTCGTGCAATTGATGGTATGTCCCAGATAGACTTCGTTATCAAGAATACCCGCTATGGTTCTGTCGTTCCAGCTGTACGGTTCCGACGGGTCGGTCAAAGCTCCGTATTTACCTTGTGTTTGATAACGATATGCCGAAGGCTTAAGTATCTTTTTATCTTTTAAGATATTAGCTATATACTTAGGACCTTTTCCTTCGGCGCACAGTTCAAAAATCATTTTGACTACAGGCGCAGTTTCCTCATTTACTAGGAGATTACATAGCTTGCCGCTGTCGGGATCCCGTTTGTAACCATAGGGAATATTTGTGCTGACTCGCTCTCCGCGCTCGGCTTTTGCCTTAAAAACCGCTCGGATTTTTTTGCTAGTATCTCTCGCAAACCATTCGTTGAACAAATTCTTGAAGGGAGCGAGCTCGTTTCCGTCTTGATATAATGAGTCGAACTGATCGCTGATTGCGATGTACCTGATGTTGTTCCGCGGGAATATAAACTCTGTGTAGTTTCCTACTTCGATGTAATTTCTGCCGAGTCGTGATAAATCTTTAGTGATTATTATTCCGACTTTACCTGTTTCAACAAGTGACAGCAATTCCTGAAAGGCGGGACGGTTAAAACTTACGCCCGAATATCCATCATCAATGAAGACCTGAATGTTTTTGAAACCGTTTTCCTCGGCGTACTTTGTTAGAATTGATTTTTGATTTACTATGCTGTCGCTGTCGCCTGAGTTTTCGTCTTCCTGCGAAAGACGACAGTATAGCGCTGTTATTTTATTATCTTGGTTTGACATTTTTATCTCCTTTCTTTGTCAAACCGATTGGGAGTTCGCAGTAATCTGCAACAACAATATACTCCCAATCGGCTTGTTTGTCCAGACCATTTATGAGGCTTTGTCTATATTAATTTCTAAAAGTCTTTTTATTACGTCGTCTACAGTTCTGTCAGCTGCATCAAAGAAAGAGTTAACAATATATTTATTTCTGCCTATAGTGTATTCTCTTTGAGTAACTATACGTTTGTTTTCCGTTTCAATAATTGTCCTTCTATTGATAGCTGTCTGTATAGATTCATCGTAATCATAATTGTCATTTAGTTTTATTTTTATTTCATTCAATTTATTTCATCTCCTTTCAATTTATAAACTCAATCCCATTTCCTGCTCGTAGCCTTCCTGGGTACTGTAATAAACAAACGCCTCATTGGTGATACGTCTACCGAGTAGTCGCTCGAGCTCACGCTTTTTGAAGGGATTGATTTCGTTAATATAGTCTGGTGTATAGTAATAATGGAAGTCGCTCGGGATGAAAGCGAAGATGTCACCGAGCATATTTATCAAGCCGTTTGAGTATGTCATTCGGTAACAGTCGTTGTGCTCGGGCGTTTCGTAATCAAGATATTCATCTACGAGAGTTCCTTCGCAACCGCCGAGTTCAAAATATATTTCGAGGTTTCGCTTGAGCAAACACTCGTCAAACAGTTTGATATCTCTGCACTTCTGACCGCCGGGCGTTGTGAAAGTAATGTATTTTCTGTCGTCCTCCCAGCGTACCCCGTAGCCTTGTTCTTTCATTTCTTCAATGAATTCTTCTTTGGTTTCGGAGCACTTCAGCGCATAGTACGCGGCGTCAATCAGCTCTCGCTTCCATTTTAACAGCCTTGGATTTTTTGTTGTCACTTCGGTAACCGAGAGACCGTAAGCCTGACACAGCTTGTTGGAATACTCTTTGAACCGAAGCATATCGTCGCGGCTCTGATGAAACTTTTTACCGTTTTTGAAGCTGACCGAGTTCATAATCAAATGATTATGAATACATTTTGTGTTGTCATGCGTTGCTACAAGCACCGGATAATCAGGAAAATATTCAGCCAACCGCATCCCGATTTCGTGCGCGGTCTCAACAGAAAGTTTGTCATCGGGAGCGAAGGACTGGATGATATGATAGTAGCTTCTACCGTCATTCTTTCCGTACTGACTTTTAACAAATCTGAATTCCTCCAGCGCGGTCTCGGGCGAACAATTCAAACCGTCAATCAGTTTTCGCTCGGTTGCTTCATCGCGGGTGACATAATTAAATATATTATTCATAGGACAACCCGCTGTAACAAACTTTACAATAGCCATATCTTCACCGTCCTTCCGATCAATTTATCTCCCGCCGTTGATGATGTTCTGCTCAATAAGAAACGATTCCAAAGGCGGAATCGGCTACCGTGGCTCACGGTCATCGGGCTTCCAGAATTAACAAATTTAATAATCGCCATAGCTCACCCAGCCTTTCCTGTGTTTCATATAAATTAATTGAGTAGAGCTGTCCCGAGTTCACGGCGCGCGTGAGCTGATTGATATTGTTACCGATTCGCCGCATTTCTGTTGCGACCGCATCCAAGCCTCTGACCGAAACTATTTTCTTTTCAAGCCCGCACTCACGCAGATAAGTGCTGACAGTTCGATAACTTTCATAGGCTTTGCGCTCAATTATTTCTTTTTCGTCAGCCGAAACTCTCGCTGACAAAATTAAATTACGTGATGTGTTTGATATAATAATCACCTCCAAAATAATTAAATAATATGGGTATGGGCTTAGCCCGACGTCGTTGCCGCGCCCTCCCGAAAAGGGAGGGCGTAAGACAAAGGCGAAACTGGCAATAACTGACGATCATAAAATCGTCCCAAAGTTATCCCAGCCATAATTTTAGGGGTATGTGTTATTTTTCTGCGGCAACTGAGGCAGATAACAAAATCTTCAGTGTTTATCAGGGCTTCAGAAGTTTTGCTAACTGCGGCACAACTGATGCATTTATAAATTATCTGCGGCAGTGCCACAGTTTGCCACAGAAGTTTTTAACAATCTGCGGCAGAAAAAAGTCAGTATTTATCAAGGCTTAAGTATCCTTGCCTCAGATGCCACAGATAATTTTTATATATCCCCGTCTTTTGTGAACGTTCCTATCAAGCAGCCATATCCCCCGCACGTATAAAGTCCTGTGAAGTTTTGGATATAGAGGACAGGTTAACCTGAACAGGTAATTACGAATTACGCATTGCGAATTTCGAATTGAACTACTCTCCGTTTAAAATGAACTCAATCAGGTTTTTCTTGAGAGCTATATACCTTCTGTTCTTTCCCGCGAACCTTAATGAGACTGTGTTGCCGCTCGGCAGTGTTTTTATTAAACCTTCTTCCGCAAGCTGTTTTACAAGCGCTTTACTCGAGATGTTAAATATTTCGCCCTGCTCATCGCAAAGTTTTTTAACCGCGCGGTGAGCAGTTTCTTTGTTCAGATAAAGATAATCATCATCTTCACAACCGACAAAGTTACTCGGTAAGAATTCTGTCTCGGAATTGGTTTTCATAACCGCTACCGCGCCTGACTCAATAAGAGAATAAATCTTTTTAACGAAAACCGAAGTCGGTCTCTCGCTTTCGATATTGTCGCTCTGATGAGAAGCTATTTCGTTGAGCATTATTTCATACTGATTCTCGATTGCTTCAGCGTACTCTTTTTTTACAACTTTATAATCAGTCAGGAACATAAGAAATAACTTCATACCGATTTTTAAGCAGGAAACTATTTCAGGTATTCTGCCGTGACAATCAACTGAGTTGTTTCTGAATTCATCTCTGTAAACCTCAAACGATGATTTCAGTAATTTGACAAATGTATTAATATTTTCATCAGTTAAAAAGTCCTTAAGCCACTCTGTGTAGGCATACATAGTTCTCCTTAAAACACCCTGTTCAGCTAAGTGCTGAAACTTGGTCAGCGTCTGAAGGTCAACATCGCCGTCCTTAAGTGTCAAAGAAAAATATCGAGCCGTTCCGCTCTCGCCTATGTTCGGCGGAAACTCAGAAGTAATAATTGCGTTGCCGAGAGGCGGTCTTGCTTCCATTAAAGTTGAGTCGCTTCTCAACCTTCCTCTGCCTGTTCTGTCACCGTATGCTCTCATAATGGACTGTGCCGTCGCGGTCAGCTTTTTCTCATCATCGCGTCCGCTCGGGTGGAAGTCATCAATACAGGTGAGCACATCTTTCAGAGCAAACGAGTTATGGATAATACTGTTCGACGTATCACGAAAGCTTAATGGGAGATTTCCCGAATTAAAGTTTCCGAAAAAAGAAAGGAACAGCGCCGCCAACGTACTTTTGCGCGTTCCTGTTCTGCCTATAATGTTTATTACAAACTTCGGCATACAACCAGCCTGTTTCATAAACTCATTCAACGGAGTCAGAAATGTAAAAGCGAGCAGAGTGTAGATAATCTCCTTCGGCGCGGGCAGGAATTCAATCAGACTGTACGTCTTCTCTAAGTCGGAAATATTAAAATAGTTTTCCTTACGATATGCCGTAAGCTTACCCTTGAGCTGAACATCATACTTTTCGTCATCCGGCAAAAGGTAATGCCATTCTCCGTCAATCTTCTTCCAGCCTGTGTGCTCGAAAACAATTACTTGCTGAGCGTACTCCGCTGTCTGCTGAATCAAATAGCGGACATAATCCTTGACCGATGTTCCGACCTCGAGGATACATTTAGCTCCCCACTTCTGTATCAGCCAGTTGAAGGTTGTCAGTTCGCTGCCGCTCACGTCAGCCTCGGGAAGAACGCTTCCGTCAGCGTGTACACCCGAGAGAGTCAAAAGTTTTACTTCCTCCGCACCGTCATCAACGGTTTTCTCTACCGATATGAACGGAGCAAAGTTACAGAGCTTGGTTATCTTACCGTTGCCGTTCCCGATAGTATTGCGGTACAGACAGCCGTCCCTGATTATGAAGGTATCGGGATAACGCTTCGCTATTTTTTCTTGAGATAACATTTTTTCACCTCCTATCTCAATAATTTCAAGGCTTTTTTGCCTTTCACTATATAAATGTCAAAAATTCTTAAAATTCCTGATTTTCCTGTGACTATCAAAAAATGTTTCCTAGGGGCTTGTGATTTTAGAACATTTGTGTTATAATTTTTAAAACATTTGTTTTAGGAGTAAAAATGGAGTTAAAGAATAACGTAAATAATCATCTTAACAAAGGATTTCCTTTCAGCGTAATATTCAAGAATAAAAGCTTTATTGTAGCTGACAATGAGTATCCCCTGGGGTATACCGCATTTCTGACAGCTAACTGCGACTTCCGTTTTGCTGATAAAAAGGTATTTGAGGAATTGTATAGATTGGTTGAAAGTTTGATTAATAAGTTCGACAGAGACGTATTGCTAGAATATCGAGACAAGCTCAACGAAGCTCTGTCGTTCTTTTGCAAATATGAGTTATTTATATTATTGGGATGGGATAAGAAAATCGGGAAAAAGGATAAATACTTTACCAGTGAAATGGTTGATCTCTACGAAGATTACAATCATATTCTTACCAGTGAGCCTGAAATGCTTGATTTGGAAAGAGCGGAAAAACTTGCTTACGCCTCAATAGATTACGAATCATTACTAGGGTACGGTTTGTATCTCTGCGCGGCAAACGAGGCGGTTGACTATTATTATTCGCTTGTATTTCATCTTACCCGTGAGATAATGAAAAATAACGCTAGGACAAAGCATGCTCTTGCGTCCAGTTATAAGGCGTTTCTTAATGATGAGGTTATGAAGTACGTTCATGACTACACCCCTTCAACCTTGCGCTCAGAGATTACCTCTGTACCCATTGTTACAAATTCTGACGGCAATAATATATTAGTGCGTAAGATGTTTTTCAGCAGTTTAAAGGACTATTTGCTGACGGACTTATTTGAGGGGCTTTCCGCAGGTCACTACATATGGCAATGCAAAATCTGTGACAGATATTTTCTTATGAAAAGCGCTCACAAGCAGATATACTGCAGCGAAGTTAATCCCAAATACGGAGTGCCGTGCAGCTATGTCGCAAAGCACCCCGAAATCACTAAGGAGAAAATGCCCAGCCAAAAGAAGTCGGATAGTCCGTACTATCTGTTATGGAAAAAACGCGCGGATTCTATCAGAAAAAACAAAAGCCTCGGCAAATACGATGAGATCGTATCAGCCAAGGCTAAGGCGTTGATTGATGAGTATTTTGACAGAACAAAGTATGATTTTGAATACGCGAAAAACGAATACGAAAAGGATATGGAATTAAAAAGAGTTTATGAAAGGGCTATGGATATATCGACTTGACAGTAAGCCGAAACGATTAAATAACTATAATAATTATTTTACACGATACTTAGAAACGAAGGACGAGAAATATTTTCTTGAGTTCCTGCATTTTTATGAGCCAAAGCTCAATCGTATAGCAAAAAATTTTATTGCTAAATACGGATTAGACAGAGAACGGCTTGATGATTTAAAGCAGATTTTTTCCTCTCTCCTGTGGGAAAGGCTGCAGAACTATGATTCTGAACTACCTCTGCTGCAGCTGATAAAATACGACTGTGAGCGTGAATGGCATAACTATGTCCGCCAAAACTGCGGAAATATCTCGCCTGATAACGCTAACCACTACTCTAATATGCGTAAAGTAATGTATCTGTTCAATCAGAAAACAGAAAAAAACTACGGCGAAATAATCAGTGAAATCGCCCTTGAGCTTAAAATTACCGAGCGGACGGTGATATACTGTCTATACGCTTCCGCGGAATTCAGCTCCGTTAACAATCTTGACATACATAATCAGGCAAACGAGAACCTGATACATATATCGGGCGATACTTTATACCGTACTCCCGAACAAGCATATTTTATTAAAGAACGCAATCAAAAGTTATTGACGGCGCTTGCCTCCCTCAAACCTTCTGACAGGAAGCTCATCGAATACACACTAGGTATTTGTACCGACTGTCTCGGTAATAAGCCGAAGAAAACTATCCGTGAAGCCTCGCTCCTGCTAAACCTTACCGAGGACAGCGCACAGAAAAAACTACGTAAAATATTAAATAACCTCAACCATAATCTTAACTGTCAGGAAGAAATTGCTTGACATAATATTGTTTGGCAAGTATAATAATATTGACAAACGAAGATTGCTCGTTTTATTGGCGCTCACCGCCATTAAGTGCAGACTTAGTTATTGGCGCTCACCGCCATTAAGCGCAGACTTAGTTATTGGCGCTCACCGCCATTAAGTGCAGACTTGAAGCAATCACGGAAGGGAGAGGCGAGTCTTCTCCCTTTTTTGTTTAACTATAAGGAGTTTATAATGATAACGGAACCTAATACAAGAACAGATTTTTTCTATGTAGATAATGACTATATCGAGTACTTAAAACGAATTGAAACAGAAAACCGCGGATACACCTGTGTACCTAATGTTTATTATTGGAATACTCAAAAATTTGTATTCGGTGCAGTTTTGATGATTAATGAGATTTCATATTTTGTACCTGTTTCCTCATATTCAAGAGCACAGCAGGATTTGATTCTTTTAAGGGATAAGAAGGACAACAAAGTATTAGGCTCAATTCGTTTTAACTATATGATTCCTGTTTCTGCCAGATGTCTGCACCGTTTGAATATCGCTGACTTACCGACAGTTCAAAACAGAGCTCACGCCAGCAAGGAATTGGCGTTTTGCCGTAGGAACCGTGACAAGATTTATAAGGCAGCTAAAAATACATATTTGCGTGTAATAAGCGGAAAGTATCCTGAGCTTACTAAGCACAGCTGTGATTTTAAATTATTGGAAAAAGCTTGTTCAAACTATAAATAGGCTATTTCATCTACTCTAAATAAACTCTGAAAATAGAGACTCGAAATAGGCATAAAAACGCATTTCAGAAAACGCCATTTTATGCGGTTTTTCACGCAGCGTAAAGTGGGAAAATTCCCTCATTTGCTTCTGTAGCCGATGGATTTATCTTTAACGGGCTATGGCTCGATGGAACAATTTCTATTCGATTCTACGGGTTTTCGTTCTTAAAACCCAACAACACAACACCAAAAGCAAAAAACGCATAATATAGCAGTTCATCAAGCAATCTCTCCGTTAACTCTCCTGTATTTAACATTGAGATTATTATCGCGGATGTACATATCAAGGAACTCGTAGTTCGGCTGGGTTCTGCCTGAAATTTTCATATAAACAGACGCGTCGCCCTCACTCATTTTCTTGATGGATTCTTCAAGAAGCGCTCCATCGGAGGCGTACTCCACCTCTATGACCTTATATCCGCCTTTTTCCTTTTTGAGCGTATATTTAGCCATGCCGTCGCCGCCGTTCGTTCCCTCCAGAACATCTCCCTGCCTTTGGTATTCAAACTGCCAAATTTCGACGAACACCTTTAGCTCGTCTCCGTCGTCTTTTCGGCACAACTCGGTAAAGAAGGGAATCCAAACATTATCAGAATATAGCAATTCATCGTTACGTGCCTGCTCATATTCGATAACTGCCTTCATAACCTTGTCGCTCCCGCTGTACTTGAACTCGGGCAGCTTGTTTTTCTTATGATAATTCCAATATTTTTTGTCGCTGAGAAGCTTAAAGTATTCTTTTTTGATGCTCTTTTTGTCGGTAGAGGTACATAAGCAGAGGTTGTTTTCGCTATCCGTAATAATAAAGCTATAAAGCTTTTTTCCGTTTTGCGTACTGACATATGCCCTGTAACTGTAAGTGCCATCATCACCATTCAAATTGTTATTTTCAAGATAATAATAAAATGTATCAAAACAATCGACGTAGTTTTTTTCGTTTTTGAGCCATTTTTCGTAGTATTTATTTTTTAGGGAATCATCCGTAATCCGTTTATACTTTTCATTTTTAGTCATAGAAAAAACGTAAGCGTCACCGTCGGGAGCTGTGCCCCCCAAAAAACCTCTTCTGGTGTTAAATACGATTATTTTTCCGTCCTCAACTAAGGTATGAGTCTTTAAAACAGGCGGGTCGCCGAAATCGTCGCCGTGGTCGATGTAATATCCGCCGATGCTTTGTAGATCTATTGTCCTTGTGACCTTTTTCTTGTTTCTGTCATAGACGAACACGGCGTTTTTGCTCTCAATAACAAGGGTAGTTTTGTTGAGGAAAATAATCTCGGGCGCGTATATTTCATCGCCCTCGCTCAGTATTGCCGACTCACGCGCGGACGTGCTGTCCGAAACGCCTAATACAGCGTTAAAGAATCTTCCGCCCGACACTGCGTTAATGCCAATCGCTGCGGCGCATATGAATATCACAACCACGGCGGCTATGAGAAAGACTCTTTTTCTTTTATGCTTTGAATCACGCTCTAAGCCTTCCCAAACGCGTTCTTTTGCCTTTTCATTCGGCTCAAGATTTGAAAGAGCTTTTTTGATTTCATTCATATTTCTCCCTCCCTGAGTTTTTCTCTACCGACTGACAGCCGTGTTCTGATTGTGCTCTCGTTTATGTCAAACAAACTTGAAATTTCCTTGACTGAGTAGCCCTCATAGTAATAGGCGTAAATAACCTCGCGGTACTTTTCGGGCAACTCGAGAATTGAGGAAAGCAGGGCTTTTTCGTCATCAGGAGCTTCGATGATATCTATAAAATCCGCGATATCGACTGTTTTTCTTTCGCTTGACTTCAATATATCCTTACACCTGTTAATCGCGGTTCTGATAAACCACGCCCTTTCGTGTTCGATATCCTTGAATTTTACTCGCTTCTTCATATATTTTACGAACACGTCGTGCACCGCGTCCTCAGCATCGTAGGTGTTCCTAAGGTATATCATAGCCGTCATATAGATTGTTTTGAACTGTCGATCATACACAGTTTTGACATCCATCCTAAAACCTCCTTCAAATAATACACGATTAAGAACACTGTTTTGTCCTATTTATTATATAATTTATAAATAAAAGAGGCAATAGATCTCTGAAGAAAAAGCATTGAGCGTTGTAGTACATATTTAATAATTCATAATCTTTGTTTACTTAGTATCATTTCTTTAAATGGGCTTAAATCACCCGAAAAGATGTTTTTTTCACGATATTTAAACTCTAAAAAACTCTGGAAATAGAGACTCGAAAAAGGCAGAAAAACACATTTCAAAAACCGCCATTTTATGCGGTTTTTCACGCAGCGTAAAGTGGGGGAATTCCCTCATTTGCCTCTGTAGCCAATGGGTTTATCTTTAATGGGCTACGGCTCGATGGAATAATTTCTATTCGATTCTACGGGTTTTCGTTCTTAAAACCCAACAACACAACACAGAAACGAAAACGAGACCGCGACGATTGTCGTAGTCTCGCCTTGTTATGTTTCGCGACAGAAGCTCTGTATTTAACAATATAGTATGTAAAGATAATTCCGAGTCACTCTCACGTTAAAGCTGATATCGTTCGGCTCGCAATCGCTGAAGCTACTTAGCAGATACCTGATATCACCTTTTCCCGCGGATATTAACTCGGAATTGTTTTTATAATATTTAATTGTTGTAGGCGGAAACCAACTTGAATTCTTAACCGTAAGCTTGGAATCAAACTTCATGCCCTTTCGTTTGCCGTAAGAAATCAATCGCTTTCGGACAAGCGTTCGGTTAATCTTTTTACGCTTGACGGTATGAACTATTTTTGTCGTCCTTGCTGCCTTAGCTTCAACGCCGCTGAGCGCGACAGAAGAATTTATCGCAATCAACGCGAGCATAATTATCGCAAATCTTTTCATCGTTATTCGCCTCCTTAACAAGGAAGATTACCACAGAATTGCTACGAAGTCCAGACCACAAAAGAAAATGCAAAGGACTGCCGCAGCAGCCCTTTATTCATATCAATTTAGCCTTTACATCTATATCGGTGCTCCAATCAAAGCCGTACTCTCCGTCTTCATCCATAAACCGTTCAAATCCGCTTACTTGTGACTCGGCAGAAAAAGCTAATGTTTTATTTTCATATGATCCATCACTATATGTGACCTTAACTTTTAATCTCAAATTCCTAAAAATATAGTCGAGATATTCGTCCAAATCTTTTTTTACAGCATCCGCGTTTTTATATATTTCACTACGATATACGCTCTCATCAAAACCTGCCGCGCGCATAACTGCTTCGGGAACGTTTTCAGCAGTAAGCTCCGCGCCTGCTACAAGTTCAATTTCCCCAAGTCTATTTTGTTTATTTTCGTCTACGGTATAGGTCGAGTACTCATCATCATAAAGATTGCTGTCTTTGTCGTTTTCGTCATATTCGCCAAGCAAGTACATTTTTTTAAGGTCGGTAAGGTTTCTGGTGTCTTTAATACGGAATGACCCGCCGTTAATAGTATAGGTTATTTTATTTATATTGTTGCCCTTACAAAAAAGGTCAAAATCAAAGCAGTCGGCACTGAAAATGGACGAAAAATCTGCTTCTCCCGCTTCTCCGTTATTTACTTTTTGGATTAATCTAGTGGTTTTTTTGTTATGAGTAAGTTTGGCTATCGGTTTAAACTCGTTACCGAGCTTTATTTCATCAGCCGTTGATTCTGCTGCGTTAGCTACAAGAAAGAATCCGTTTTGCTTTTCTGCTGTATTATTGCCTGTAAACATAAAGTTTGAAATAATTCCTACCGACAGTACAGCTATCAGTGCAAAAGCTGTCACGGCTATTTTAAACCCTTTTCTTTTTGTCATTTTTTTCTCCTCCTTAGATGCGTCGAAGGCAATCTGAGACCTACGCGCGCAATAATTTTTTAACATGGTATCAATCTCATAATCGGAAATATTCTTATTCATAGGTCATCCTCCTTTTGATTTCTGCCTTTGCCGACGACAGTCTTGACTTTACCGTGCCTTCGGGGATTTTTAATATTTCGGCAATCTCGGACACGGAATACCCTTTGAAAAAATACAGAACGATTACAGTTCTCTTTTTTCTGCTGAGGCTTCTTACGGCGGCGTGAAGCAGGTGATAATCTTCCCGGTTATTTGCGTTGATTTCGGGTATTGAATTGAAAAAGCTGTCGCTCTCCTCGCTCGTTTTAAAAATGTATTGAAATCTGCGGCGAGCTGAGTTAAGAGTGTTTTTATATGTGTTTACGCAGATTGAGTATAGCCACTTATCAAAAGGTTTTGATTTTTCATATTTGTCATAGTACCGCATTGCCTTAAGCCATGTTTCCTGAAACAAATCCTCTGCTTCAATTTTGTTGCCGCATAGCGACATACACAAACGCGACAAATCAGCGCTGTACTGTTGTACGTAAACAGCAAACTCCTTCTTCAATTCATCACCCCCTTTTTGAAAGCTTTCACTATATATACAATTCGGAGAAGAAAAAGGTTCATTTTATTTTACCACAAAGCAATACGGCTGTTAATCTCAACCCGCAAACTTTATATATGTTTCGATACGCTTTAAGATTTTTCGGGGATTTGTTTTTGGAAAATTGTATAGTATAATTGTTTTATATTGCGCACAAACGCGCCTTTTGATTCGTTAATATATGTGAAAGGGGGCAATTGGATTGAATATCGGTACCGAGAAAATTGAACAAATTATTAAGGAATATTCCGCTTTAATATTTCGGACAGCTTACCAATTCCTGAAGAATTACCACGACGCTCAGGACGTTACTCAGGATGTATGCGTTGCATTGGCTTTATCGGATAAAGACTTTGAAAACGAAACAAAGCTCAGAAACTGGCTCATAACCGTTACTCTAAACAAATGTCGTGATTTACATAAGTCCGCGTGGCATAGAAAGTGCGAACCTCTGGGCGACAATATTGCTGTCAGTGAGCCCGAAGCATATGAGATGATGGAGGAGCTGTGGAAGCTGCCCGATAACTACAGAACAACACTTTATCTATATTATTACGAGGAGCTAACCGTTGACGAAATTGCCGCTGTTTTGGGCAAAAGCCGCAACACAATCGGTTCGTGGCTGACGCGCGGCAAACGGAAGCTCAAACAGATTTTACTTGAAGGAGGAAAGTTTAATGCTTAAAGAATTTTTTGAGCCTATGGATAGAATCAAGCCGACTGATGATGACATCGAAAGATACATACAAGCGGCACTTGACGCAAAAAGCAATAATACGATAATAAAACCGAAACCCGAAAAAAGGCGAAAAAAGTTTGTTTTAATTAGCGCGGTTGCAGCGAGCTTGGCGGTGATAATCGCTCTCGGAGTATTTTTGATTCCAAAGCCGACTGTTAGCGATAATAAAACACAATCCAAGGATTACAGCTTTACGCTGACGGCGAACGCAGCAGAAATAAAGGACAAGAACCTTGGCAGCGATATTATCGGAGCGTTCGAGGGCGGTTCATCCTACGGAGCGTATCTGAAAGGACAGGAGAGTTACGGTAAACAACCCGATTGGTTTCAGCAATTTGAATTGACTTCATTCGCAATTGAGGGTAAAAATATAAAGTCAGTTACTATCAGTTCAAAGACAAAGGGCGTATATTTTAACGTCACTCCGATTCCTAAAATAATTAAGGGTGATATTACAAAATACAATCCTGATCAGGGCGGTACACTGTTGACACTTGGCGGACGTTCGGTATGGGCAACAAATTATAAAAACGAGGACGAATACAATGCCGCGCAGAAAGCCGAAAAGAAAAAATACTCTGATACTGACAGACTTACAAACTCTCAATATACTCTAAAACAGCTCACAGGCGCGTCTTACTCAGGATTTTTCGCTGATTATGTATGCGACAGCTTTACCTATAACAATACCGACAAAAAGAGCGTTATAAATCTTGATTATGTTATTGAGCTGACTGTTGAAAGCATTCAGACGGACGACAATAAAGTCGGTGATTATTTGAAACGCATAAATGAGCTGGCAGAAAACGAGAATAACTATACTGTAGGCGTTGGAAATGATGACAGCTTTGAAAAGGATAAGCTGCTAAATAATATCCTCACAACAATTATTAAGGATGCGACAATTGATGTAACCGTAAATTATGATAATGGTAAGTCGAAGAGCAAATCTTTTAAACTCGGCTCATATCAGGAAGAAGAATGGTTCACATGGCTTACATTGAGTGAAGAATAACAGTAAAGGGGCTGTCGCAAAATGAAG
>DEFK01000025.1:26858-54102 GCA_002350765.1 Ruminococcaceae bacterium UBA2854 | reverse complement strand
TTGGGGCTTAGTGCGACAGCCCCCATATTATTTATGATTTTCTTAATTTACGTTTTATCTTCTGCAATATATTATCGACCTTTTTCGGCGAGGTTTTTATCTCCTCGCCTATTTCCTTATACGAGTAACCCTGGGCGTACATATTAAACACCTTTTTTTCGTCGGAATCGAGCATAGAATCGAGGTGCTTTATAAACGTTTTAAGGTACTCTCTCTCTAGAACGTAGTCCTCGATATTCTGCGCCTCGTCGGTTTTATTCTCCAGGCTGTCTATGCTGACAATCTGAGATTTTGGAACCGCGCTTTTAGCGTTACTCTTTTTCGCTAAATCGTTAAAACGGTTTTTAGCGCATTTTGAGGCGTAGTTTTTAAAGGACGCGCCCGCGTTCTCGTCGTAGGTTTTCGTAGCGATTAAAAACGCTAACAGTCCTTCCTGAACCATATCCTGAACCTCGTAGCCGTCGATAGTATATTTACCCGCTATTGAATGAAGAAGTTTAATATAGCGGATTGTAATTTCCTCAAAAGCTTTTTCGTCGCCCTTTTTCGATAACGCCGCAAGGGTGGTATCGTTAAGCGAGCTGTAATTTGTTGTAGACAGAATAACACCGCCTTAAATAGTTTTTCTTATAATACCGCAAAAAATTTTTTATGTCAAATTTTAAAAAACACTTGATAAAACATTCGTTCATATGATATACTTAATTCAGATTATATAAACCCTGAAATGAGGTGGAATATATGGTAGTTACCTGCAACAGCTTCGGCTTATTCGGAATAGACAGCTATAAGGTTGAGGTTGAGGTTTCGATCTCCAACGGCGCCAACGCGTTTGATATGGTAGGCTTGCCCGATACCGCGGTCAAGGAGAGTAAGGACAGGGTAAGAAACGCCTTTAAAAACACAGGCTTTCAGTTCCCGATAACGAGAATAACCGTTAACCTTGCCCCTGCTGATTATAAAAAGGAAGGCCCTATTTATGATTTCCCGATTTATGTCGCCCTGCTTAAAGCGACAGGAAATCTCCACGCCGATTTATCCGACTGCGCTTTCCTGGGAGAGCTCAGCCTTTCGGGAGAGCTGAGAAGTATAAACGGCGTACTGCCGATGGCAATTAAGGCTAAGGAATGCGGGATTAAAAGACTGTTTGTCCCCGCCGATAACGCCGCCGAGGGCGCTGTGGTCGAGGGTATAGAGGTTTATCCCGTTAAAAATGTTTACGATTTAGTTCAGTATTTCAGGGGCTTGGAACAGTTAATCCCCGCTGAACCGCTTCCCGACGATGAGGTAAATACTAATGATATTCCCGATTTTTCGCAGGTAAAAGGTCAGTACGAGGTTAAGCGCGCGCTTGAAATCGCCGCCGCGGGAGGTCATAACGTACTTTTAATCGGACCTCCAGGATCGGGTAAAAGTATGCTGGCTAAACGTATGCCCGGGATTTTACCCGATATGACATTTGACGAAACGATAGAAACTACGAAAGTCCACTCGATCGCGGGCACTTTACCGAAAGGCGCTCCGCTCATAAGGACAAGACCGTTCAGGGCTCCCCACCATACCGTATCCCCCGTCGCGCTCAGCGGAGGCGGAATCAACGTAAAGCCCGGAGAAATCTCGCTCGCTAACAACGGCGTGCTGTTTCTGGACGAGCTTCCCGAGTTCGGACGGAAAACGATGGAGGTTTTAAGGCAGCCGTTAGAGGACGGAGTTGTCACCGTTTCGAGAGCCAGCGGAAAATACACCTATCCGTGCAGTTTTATGCTTATAGCGGCGATGAATCCGTGCCCGTGCGGATATTTTAATCATCCGACTAGAAAATGCTCCTGCTCGCCGAACGCTATTCAGCGATATTTAAACCGTGTTTCGGGACCGCTTATAGACAGGTTCGATATACATATCGAGGTTCCGCCCGTAGATTACGAGGAACTCTCGGGTAAAGCTAGCGAGGAAAGCTCAAAAAGCATAAAAGCCCGCGTCGATAAGGCGAGAGCTATTCAGACCGATCGGTATAAAAACTCAAAAACGACCTGTAACGCTCGTCTTACCGACGCCGAGTTTCAGGATTACTGCGAGATAACTGACGCCGCGGCGGAGCTTTTAAAGTCCGCGTTCGAGAAAATGGGACTTTCCGCCAGAGCGTACAACAGGATTTTAAAGGTCGCGCGTACAATCGCGGACTTAGACGAAAGTGAGAAAATCGAGGTCGAGCATGTAGCGGAGGCTGTTCAATACAGAAGTCTCGACAGAAAATATTGGAACCAAAACAGCATATAAAAGTATAAAGAATGGGCAGTTCAAAATTGAACTGCCCTAAACCATTAATTATTTATCATTTCAATAAGCTTCGCTTTAACCGCCTGAGCGTCGGCTTTACCGCGGCTCTGTTTCATAACATTTCCGAGCAGCGACATAAGCGCTTTTTCCTTACCGCCCTTATAATCAGCTACGGCGTTCGGATTGCCATCGATAGCGTTCTTGCACATCTGCTCAAGCGCCGAGTCATCCACTCCGCCTAAATCGCTCTCGTCGATAAACTCTGTACAGGGCTTGCCTGTATCGAGCATTTTCTCGAGAGTTTTCTTAGCGAGGTTATTCTGAATCTTCTTATCCTCGATAAGCTTAACAAGCTCGTTTAAGTGCTTCGGGGAAACGGCTACGTCGAAAGCCTCTTTATCCTTTTCGGTTTCAACACGTCTGAAGATAGAACCGATAATAAAGTTGGAAACCGTTTTCGGATTTTTAAGACCGTCGATAGCCTCGTCGAAATACTCGCTTACCTTGCGGTATTTTGTAAGAAGCGCGGCGTCCTTTTCGGGAATATCGTAATCCTTTATATAGCGCGCTTTCTTAGCTTCGGGAAGCTCGGGGAGCGTCTTTCTTATTTCCTCAACCTCTTCCCTGCTTGTAAGGATTGTTACAAGGTCGGGATCACGGAAATAGCGGTAATCGTTGGCGTCCTCCTTACCTCTCATCGAAGAAGTAGTATTAGTCGCGTCGTCGTAACGGAGAGTTTCCTGGATAACCTTTCCGCCGTTTTCAATAACGTCAACCTGACGCTCGAACTCGTACTCCATAGCCTTGGCTATATTGTTAATAGAGTTCATATTCTTAATTTCGGTACGTGTTCCGAGTTCATCGCTGCCCTCGGGACGAACGGAAATATTAACGTCGCAACGCATTGAGCCTTCCTGCATACGGCAGTCTGAAACGCCGATAGCTCTCATAATCTGCTGGAGCCTTTCGACATACTCCCTGGCCTCGTCTACGCTTCTGAAATCAGGCTCGGTGACGATTTCGATAAGCGGAACTCCGCCTCGGTTATAGTCAACGTAGGTATCGCCGTGAGCGTGTACAAGCTTACCAGCGTCCTCCTCAATATGGATTCTTAAAATTCTGATCTTTCTGCCGTTCGAGAGCTCGATATAACCGTGCTCGCAAAGAGGCTTATCATATTCGGAAATCTGGTAAGCCTTCGGCAAATCGGGATAGCAATAGTTCTTTCTGTCCATTTTAGCGACTTCGGCTATCTCGCAGTTAGTAGCGAGTCCCGCCATAATCGCGTATCTTACAACCTGACGGTTGAGCTTAGGCAAAGTACCCGGAAGTCCGATACATACAGGACAGCAGTGAGTATTAGGCTCGCCGCCGAACTTAGTAGTACAGCTGCAGAAAATCTTTGTATTCGTAGATAATTCAACGTGGGTTTCAAAACCGCTTACTAATTCATATTTCACAGTTTTACACCCCACTTTGTTTCTTTAAAGTTTTCGGGAGCGGCTTTCTCGTACGCGTTAGCGGCGTTGAGGATAGTCGCTTCTCTGAATTTATTACCGATAAGCTGCATACCGATAGGCATACCCTTGTCGTTAAATCCGCAAGGTACCGATACGGCGGGAAGTCCCGCGATATTTACAGGAACGGTACAGATATCGGTTAAATATGTTTCAATCGGGTCGGAAACGGCGTGGCCCATTTCAAACGCTGTCATCGGAACTGTAGGCGCTAAGATAAAGTCGCACTTGGTAAACGCGTCGTCAAACGCCTTAACGATAGTTCCTCTTAAGTTCTGGGCTTTCTTATAATAAGCGTCGTAATAACCCGCCGAAAGCACATAAGTACCGAGAAGGATTCTTCTCTTAACCTCCGCTCCGAAGCCCTCGCTTCGTGTACGGCACATCATATCGTGGGTACCGTTATAGTGCTCGGTCTTAAAGCCGTAGCGGATTCCGTCGTAACGTCCGAGGTTAGACGATGCCTCGGCGCAGGCGATAATATAATAAACGGGTAAGGCGAATTTAAGCGCGGGCATATCGAAATAAACAACCTCGGCGCCTAAGCTCTCGTAAACCTTAACGGCGTTTAAAACCGCTTCCTTTACGTCGTCACGGACGCCCTCGAGATACTCGCGGGCAATTCCGATTTTCATACCCTTAATATCATTATTAACGGTATCAAATGTATTTTCACCCTTACGTCCCTGAGATGTGCTGTCCTTGGGATCGTAGTCGGAAATAGCGTCGTATACTATAGCCGCGTCCTCAACCGTTTTGGTAATAGGGCCAATCTGGTCAAGGCTTGAGGCGTACGCGATAAGACCGTAACGCGACACCGCGCCGTAGGTCGGTTTAAGTCCTACCATTCCGCAGAATGAAGCGGGCTGACGGATTGAACCGCCTGTATCTGAGCCAAGTCCGTAAGCGGCAATATTACCGCCGACTGCGCTCGCTACACCGCCCGATGAACCTCCCGCGCAGTGGTTGGTATTAAAGGGGTTAGTCGCTCCGCCGAAGTACGAGGTTTCGCAGGATGAACCCATAGCGAACTCGTCCATATTGGTTTTACCGAGCATAACAGCGCCGTCGTTCTGGAGCTTTTCCCAAACGGTAGCGTTATATATCGGCTTATAACCCGTAAGGATTTTTGAACAGCAGGTAGTTTCTATACCCTTTGTCGAAATATTATCCTTAACGGTCATCGGAACGCCTTCTAAAAGTCCGATTTCTTCGCCCTTAGAAAGCTTAGCGTCAACCTTTTCAGCCTGAGCTAATGCCTCGTCAGCGGTAACGTTTACGTAAGCGTTGAGCTCGGCGTTATCGCTGTTTATTGAGCTTAAATATTTTTCAGTCAGTTCCTTACACGAAATCTGCTTGGATGTAAGCAGGTCGTGTATCTTTTTAATTTCAGACATACTTACCTCCTAGTTGTGATTGCGTACCAAGAAATGATCCTCCGCCTGTTCGGGAGCGTTCTTCAGAATCTCCTCGCTCGGAAGCGACTCTACAACAACGTCCTCGCGGAAAACGTTTGACAGATTATTAATATTATCGAACTCCTCGCCCGAGTCGGGAGCGTTGTTAATAGCGTCGGCGAACTCTACGATTTCCTGCATCTGCTTTGTTAAATCGTCGAGCTCCTCCTCCGCGACAAAAAGCTTTGAGAGTATAGCTATGTTTTCTACGTCTTGCTTAGTTACCATTTTTATCCTTCTTTCTCGAAGAAACTAATTGCGCATTGCGCATTACGAATTACGAATTATCTTAGTTTTACATGCACCTCACGAAGCTGCATTTCGCTTACTTCGTTCGGAGCGCCGAGGAGTACATCCTGAGCGTTGGAGTTCATCGGGAACGGGATAACCTCGCGGATATTCTCTTCGTCAGTTAAAAGCATTATGAGGCGGTCAACTCCGGGAGCCATACCCGCGTGAGGCGGTGCTCCGTACTGGAACGCTGTATATAAAGCCTTGAATTTATCTTTCAGCTCGTCCTCGCTGTAGCCAGCGATTTCAAACGCTTTAATCATAATATCCAAATCATGGTTACGAACAGCTCCCGAAGAAAGCTCAACACCGTTACAAACGATATCGTACTGATACGCTAAAATCTCGGTGGGCGCTTTATTAAGGAGGGCGTCCATACCGCCCTGAGGCATTGAGAACGGGTTATGCGTAAAGATAGTCTTTCCGTCCTCGTCGATTTCGTACATCGGGAAATCCACGATAAAGCATAAGTCAAAGCGGCTCTTGTCAATAAGGTCAAGTCTGTTAGCGACTTCGGTTCGAATCTGTCCCGCGAGCAGAGGCGCCTGAGCCTTGCTGTCGGCGATAAAGTAGATTACGTCGCCCGCTTTAGAGCCGTTACGCTTTATAAGCTCCTCACGGTCTCCCGGCTTTAAGAACTTATCAATCGGGCCGTCGAAGGTCATATCATCTCTAACCTTAACGTAGCCTAAGCCCTTCATTCCGATAGAAAGCGCGAATTCCTCCATACGCTTAAACCACTTCTTGCTCTGAGCGGCGGCGTCGGGAACATTAATCGAGCGAACACATTTCTTCCTGAACGGAGCGAAATCGGTTTCCTCGAACATATCGCTGATCTCTTTAATCTCGAGCGGATTTCTTAAATCGGGCTTATCCGTACCGTATTTAAGCATAGCCTCCTCGAAAGGAATACGCTTAAACGGCGCGGGGCTTACTTTTTTATCGGTAAACTTCGAGAATGTATCGTATAAAACTTCCTCGGCTACCTTAAATACATCTTCCTGCGTAGCGAAAGCCATCTCGAAGTCGAGCTGGTAGAACTCACCCGGGCTTCTATCGGCTCTCGCGTCCTCATCACGGAAACAGGGAGCCATCTGGAAATATTTATCAAATCCCGAAACCATTAAAAGCTGTTTAAAAATCTGGGGAGCCTGCGGAAGCGCGTAGAACTTACCCTTATGCTTACGGCTGGGAATAAGATAATCTCGCGCGCCCTCGGGAGATGAAGCCGAGAGGATCGGAGTATTAATCTCGGTAAAGCCGAGCTCGTTCATCTTATTTCTCATAAACGATACTACCTGTGAACGCAGGAGCATATTATTATGAACCTTGGGATTTCTTAAATCGAGGAAACGGTATTTAAGTCTTACCTCCTCGTTTGTATTTTTGGAAGTAGCTACCTCGAACGGGAGCTCGTTCTTACATTTACCGAGCACCTTAATATCCTCGGTATGAACCTCTACGTAACCTGTAGCGATTTTCGGGTTGATTGTATCGTCGTCACGCTTTACAACCTTACCGCTTAGAGTAACGGTACATTCACGGTTGATATCCTTTAAAAGATTGTCGTCATGCACTACAACCTGAAGCACTCCGTACTCGTCGCGGATATCGAGGAACATAACTCCGCCGTGGTCTCGGATATTCTCTACCCAGCCCGCGACTCTTACTTCCTGACCGATATTTTCTTCTCTTAGCTGACCGCAGTTTACCGTGCGGTAAATGTTCTCCATAATCATATATCTTAGTCCTTTCACGGCATTAAAAGCATAATGCCCCTATTTTCGCATTATCAACAGTTAGTATACCATATTTTAAGTGTCTACGTCAACACTTCAACCCCCTATTTTTTTATAAATAAACTTCAACCTGAAAACGCCGATGCGATTTCTCACATCGGCGCCTGTAATATATAATTCCTGATTCTTAATTATTAAGCACTTTACTAAGATACTCGCCCGTAAACGAGCCTTCAACCTTCGCGACCTTTTCGGGAGTACCCTCGGCGACTATTTCACCGCCTCCGTTACCGCCCTCGGGTCCGAGGTCGATAATATGGTCGGAAATCTTTATAAGGTCGAGGTTATGCTCGATAACGATTACGGTATTTCCGCTGTCAACCAACTTATTCAAAACCTCGATAAGCTTATGGACGTCCGCGATATGCAAGCCCGTTGTCGGCTCGTCGAGGATATAAACCGTCCTGCCTGTACTGCGCTTAGCAAGCTCCGTCGCGAGCTTAACACGCTGAGCTTCACCGCCCGAGAGAGTTGTCGCGGGCTGGCCTATCTTAATATACCCAAGCCCGACTTCATAAAGCGTCTGGAGCTTTCGGCTTATTTTCGGTATAGACTTAAAGAACTCGAGCCCTTCCTCGACAGTCATTTCAAGCACATCGTGAATAGACTTACCCTTATATTTAACCTCCAAGGTTTCGTGGTTATATCTTCTGCCCTTACATACGTCGCACGGGACGTATACATCGGGAAGAAAGTGCATTTCAATCTTAATAATACCGTCGCCCTGGCAGGCTTCACAGCGGCCTCCCTTTACGTTAAACGAAAAACGGCTCTGGGTATATCCGCGCATCTTCGCCTCGGAGGTCGTAGCGAACAGCGCGCGTATATCGGTAAACACGCCCGTATATGTCGCGGGGTTACTTCTCGGAGTTCTGCCTATCGGGCTCTGGTTTATATTAATAACCTTATCTAAGTTTTCAAGCCCTTTAATGCTCTTATGCTTTCCCGCGTGGATTTTAGCGCGGTTAAGCTCGGAAGCGAGCTTTTTATAAACAATCTCGTTAACGAGAGAGCTCTTGCCCGATCCCGAAACTCCCGTAACACAGATAAACTTACCGAGCGGGAATTTTACGTTAATATTCTTCAGGTTATTCTGAGCCGCGCCCTTAACCTCGAGATACTTTCCGTTGCCCTTACGGTGCTTATCGGGAACGGGAATATAGCGCTTACCGCTGAGGTACTGACCTGTGATAGATTTCTCGCAAGCCTTAATATCCTCCACAGTACCCTCGGCGACAATTTCTCCGCCGTGGATTCCCGCACCAGGTCCTATGTCGATAATATGGTCGGCGGCGTACATAGTTTCCTCGTCGTGCTCAACCACTATAACGGTATTTCCTACATCTCTGAGATGCTTTAATGTACCGAGAAGCTTTTCGTTATCGCGCTGGTGAAGTCCGATACTAGGCTCATCCAGCACGTACATTACGCCCATAAGCGACGAGCCGATTTGAGTAGCCAATCTTATACGCTGGCTCTCTCCGCCCGAGAGAGTTCCGCTCGAGCGAGATAAAGTTAAATAACCCAAGCCTACGCTGTTTAAAAAATTAAGCCTCTCCCTCACTTCCTTAAACACGGCTTTACCAATAAAGCGGTCACGGTCGGAAAGCTCGCTCGTCTTTATAAAATCGAGAGCGTCAACAACAGGCATATCGCAGAATTCGGCTATATTCAGTCCGCCGACGGTAACGGCTAGGCTGACCTTGGATAATCGTTGTCCGCCGCACTCGTCGCAGGGGATTTCAGACATATACCCTTGGATTTCGTCCTTTATCCACGCGCTTGTGGTTTCCTTGAAACGGCGTTCTAAGTTGTTTACAACTCCCTCAAACGGCCGCTTCATAACGCGTACATCGCCGAACGGCATTACACGGCGCAAGGTAAGCTCTTCGCCGTTCGTACCGTAGAGCAGGATATTAATTATCTTCTCGGGGAGTTCTCCCAAAGGAGTATTTAAACTGAATTTATATTTTTTCGCTAAAGCCTGAAAATACATCTCAGCTATGGAATTGCCCTCCATAGCCCAGCCCGAGCCTTTTAGTCCGCCCTGAGCGATACTTAATTCGGGATTTGGAATTACAAGCTGCGGGTCAACCTTTAAAAATATACCTAAGCCAGTACATTTAGGACAGGCGCCGAAGGGATTGTTAAATGAAAACATCCTCGGGCTAAGCTCGTCCACGCTGATACCGTGCTCGGGACAGGCGTAGTTTTGGGAAAACTCTAAATCCTCGCCGTTTATTACATTTACGGTAATAAGTCCGCCCGTAAGCTTTGATGCGGTTTCGATAGAGTCGGCTAAGCGCGAACGTATATCGTCCTTTATAACAAGACGGTCTACAATTATGTCAACATTATGTTTTTTATTCTTTTCGAGAATTATTTCTTCCGAAAGGTCGTACACCTCGCCGTCGGCTCTTACACGAACAAAGCCCGCTTTTTTAGCCTTTTCAAACTCCTTTTGCTGAGTACCTTTCCTACCCTTTACGATAGGCGCCATAATCTGGATTTTCGTTCCGTCCTCGAGCTCGAGCACGCTGTCTACGATCTGGTCTATCGTCTGCTGGGTAATCTCGCGTCCGCAAACAGGACAGTGCGGTACTCCGATACGGGCGAATAAAAGTCGCAGGTAGTCGTAAATCTCCGTAACCGTACCGACGGTTGAACGGGGATTATGGGATGTAGTTTTCTGGTCGATGGAAATCGCGGGAGAAAGCCCCTGGATTTCGTCTACGTCGGGCTTATTGCTCTGACCGAGGAACATTCTCGCGTAGGAGCTTAAACTCTCAACATATCTGCGCTGACCCTCGGCGTAAATTGTATCGAAGGCAAGCGAGCTCTTTCCAGATCCCGACAAGCCTGTTATTACAACGAGCTTATCGCGCGGGATACCGACATTAATATTTTTTAAATTATGCTGGCGCGCGCCTTTTACTATAATTTGTTTGCTCATAAAAACTCCGTTTTATTATAAATCGGTCGGGAATAAATGGCGCTATTATAACCATTCATCATCCCGACCTGAATTATTATTTATTCGCTGTCTTCATCTTCTTCGATTTCATTTTCATTCCACTCGAACGTGCCGTTCATAACCTTTTCGAAGTCCTCGCTGTGCATTTTTTCGTTCTTGATAAGATACTTAGCGATTTCGTGGAGCTTATCAAGATTATCTCTAAGACTGCTTTCAGCCTGAGCGTACGCTTTCTTAACGATTTTAAGCACGAGCTCGTCAATCTTCGCGGCAGTTTCGTCGGAATAATCCTTAACGTGTCCCATATCTTTTCCGAGGAACACCTCGCCGCTCTGCTGGCCGTAAGCGATAGGTCCGAGCTCGTCGGTCATACCGTACTTAGTAACCATATTTCTCGCGGTCTTAGTCGCCTTTTCGATATCGTTGGACGCGCCTGTGGAAATATCGTCAAGCACAATCGCTTCGGCAACACGTCCGCCTAACGCGACTACGATATCCTCGAACATTTCGTTACGCGACATATAGGATTTATCCTCGGTCGGAAGCGGCATAGTATATCCGCCCGCCATACCTCGGGGAATAATTGAAATTTCATGGACGGGATCCTGGGTTTCACATACATGGAAGAGTATAGCGTGACCCGCCTCGTGGTAAGCGGTAAGACGTTTTTCCTTATCGCTCATAACCTTGCTCTTCTTCTCGGCGCCAGCTACAACCTTGATTGTAGCTTCCTCGATTTCTTTCATTGTGATAGCCTTTTTATCCGCTCTGGCGGCGAGTAAAGCGGCTTCGTTAAGAAGGTTTTCGAGGTCGGCTCCTGTAAAGCCCGCGGTAGTTTTAGCGATAGTGCGAAGCTTAACATCGGGAGCAAGCGGTTTCTTACGGGCGTGTACCTTTAAGATAGCCTCACGACCGTTAATATCGGGATAGCTTACGATTACCTGGCGATCGAATCTTCCGGGACGCATTAACGCGGGATCGAGAATATCGGGACGGTTGGTAGCGGCTATCATAATAACGCCCTCATTAGCTCCGAAACCGTCCATCTCTACGAGAAGCTGGTTTAAGGTCTGCTCACGCTCATCGTGACCGCCGCCAAGACCCGCGCCTCGCTGACGTCCTACAGCGTCGATTTCATCTATGAATACTATACAGGGAGAGTTCTTCTTAGCCTGGTCGAATAAATCACGTACACGTGACGCTCCGACGCCGACGAACATCTCTACGAAATCGGAACCCGAAATCGAGAAGAACGGTACTCCCGCTTCGCCCGCGACAGCTCTCGCGAGTAAGGTTTTACCTGTTCCCGGAGGGCCTACAAGCAGTACGCCCTTAGGAATACGCGCGCCGAGAGTATTGTACTTTTCGGGAGATTTTAAGAACTCAACAATTTCCTCGAGCTCCTCTTTTTCCTCATCAGCTCCCGCGACGTCGTCAAACGTAGTCTTACGCTTTTCATCGTTGGTATTCTTAATCTTAGCCTTGCCGAAGCTCATTTCCTTACCGCCGAGCCCGGCCGAGCCCATACGGCGCATTATAAAGAACCAGAACGCTATTATCAGTACAAACAGAATAATAGTCGGCAGGATATTCATAATGAAGGAATTATCCGCCTTACGAACCAAGTCGTAAGTCATACCCTTGTTCTTGGAAGCGTAGGGCTTGATATCAGCTCTGAATTCCTCGGGATTCGCGATAGAACCGTTAACTACGGTTTTCTTTTCATCGTTTAATGTAATCTTAATCGCGCCTGTGCCGTAATTAAGCTGATAATCCTTAACCTGTCCTTTTTCAAAGTATCCTACAAGCTGTGATGTTTTAATGCTTTTCTCCTGCTGCTGTGTATTAAACAGTAAGGTTACAAGAAGAATTACCACAATAGGAATTCCTATATAAAAAAGCAGATTACGGGTTTTCTTTTTGTTATCCAATACTCATTCACTCCTTAGTATAGTATTGTATATATCTTAGTATTTATTATGAATAAACTTCGGGTTTTAATATTCCCACGTAAGGCAGGGTACGGTATTTTTCGGCGTAATCGAGTCCGTAGCCTACGATAAACTCGTCGGGGATAACCTTACCGACATAAGCGACGGGAACTTCCTTTACACGGCGGTCGGGTTTATCAAACAGAGTAACCATCTTAACCGAATTCGCGCCCTTAGCCATAAAGTAAGTAACGAGGAAGCTCAAGGTATTGCCCGAGTCGATAATATCCTCGACAATAAGCAAGTCCTTACCGACAATAGACTGCGAAATATCCTTCAGAACGTTAACACGTCCTGTGCTCTCGGTTCCGTCCGCGTAGGATGAAACTACCACAAAATCAATCTTAAAATCATTTTCCATAGCCTTCATAAGGTCAGCCATAAACATAATACTGCCTTTAAGCACGCCTACCATAAGCCAGTCCTTATCCTTATAATCACGGTCGATTTCAGCCGCGAGCCTGCCGACTATTTCCTGAATTTCTTCTTCGTCAACGAGAATCCTGTCTATATCCTTATGCATACCTTTACTCCTTTATATTTTTTATATCAATAATAAATCCAACCTCATTATAAGCGCGCGCGTTTTCGCTTACGCCTACACCCTCTATCCAGAGCACCTCGCTGCCGCTGGCGAGAATAATAACGCTGTCACGCTTTTCTTCGGGGATTTTCAGCTCGTTAAAAAGCTTTTTAAGAGATTTCGTTACCTTGCGCTTCGCTAAGGTGAACTTATCCCCCGCGCGTCTTGTCCTGAATACAGGTTTTTTATCTAAAACCGAAAGCTTAATACATTCGCCGTCGGATTTTATTTCTTTTACAGAATAATTCTTCCCGTTATATTCAAATCCCATAGGGAGTTTTAATTCTTTTTCAGAAAATAAAACGCTCTCGTTTTCTGTATTCAGAAAGCGTAAAACTCCCTGCTTGGAAACGGCTCTCAGGTTTCCGCTTAAATCCACCGCGCCGAAGTCAAGTATAGACTCGATAAGAGTAATATGCTTCCTCTCGGCGACACCGCCGTTTCTCTTAATCAGCTCTAATATTACAGCCGAGCGTAAAGCCTCGGGAGCGGTTTTTAAACCTTCGGCGCTGTAGCCGTTTTCAACTTTTATTTCATCTATAAATTCATTTGCTTTTAATTCTACAAAAGAATTAACTTCCCTAAGAAGCTCACTTTCGTCAGCTATATTGCCCGCGGCGTTCGGATTAATCTCCCTCATAATGGGAACGATTAAATGCCTTATTTTATTGCGGGTATAATCGTCAGTCAAATTAGTGCTGTCCGTTACAAACGAAATTGAGTTTTCGTTAAGATACTTCTCAATTTCGGCTCTTTCAATTCTTATAAGCGGTCTTATAATATTGCCTCTTACGGGCTTTATACCGCCTAAGCCGTTGAGCCCCGCGCCTCTTATAAGGTTAAACACGACCGTTTCGACATTATCGTCGGCGTTATGAGCCGTAGCTATTTTAGCGCCGTACTTTTCGGATAACTCCCCGAAAAACTTATAACGCTCATTCCGCCCCGCAAGCTCGGTTGAGATTTTATCTTTTTCGGCGACAGCGTTAATATCGACGCTCTTTACAAAAAGCTCAACGCCCTTTTCTTCGCATATTTTTCGGCAGAAGTTTTCATCCCTCAGAGCCTCAGCTCCGCGGAGATTATGGTTCATATGCGCGGCTTTTAAATCAAGAGAATATTTTTCTTTAAGAGAATTAAGAGCGTGCAGTAACGAAACCGAATCCGCTCCGCCCGAAAGCGCGATAATCACCGTATCTCCCGTACTTAGCATATTATATCGGGAAACGGTTTTTTCGACCGAGCTTAAAAAGCTACTCATATTTTCTCTCCAAGGAAGTAAAGCGCATAAACTCGCCCTGCCAATGGAGCTTAACCGTAGTGGTCTCACCGTGACGGTTTTTAGCGACTATACACTCGCCGCTGTTTTCATCCGAAGCGGGACCTGCCTGATCATCTTCATCATCACCCGACTTAGAGTAGTAAGCGTCGCGATAAAGGAATAGGATAATATCCGCGTCCTGCTCGATTGAACCCGACTCTCGTAAGTCCGAGAGCATCGGGCGGTGGTCGGGACGCGACTCAGCCGCTCGGTTCAGCTGTGAAAGACAGATTACGGGCACGTTCATTTCCTTAGCGAGTATCTTCAGGTTACGGGTGATTTCCGAAACCTCCTGTACACGGTTATCAATTCTGCGTCCGCTCGTCATAAGCTGGAGGTAGTCTATTACTACCAAATCTATACATTTTAATCTTCTTAATTTCGATTTAATCTCCGCTACCGTAATACCCGGAGTATCGTCGAGATAGAACTCGCATTTCGACAGCACATCACCCGCCGAAACTATCCTTACCCATTCCTCGTCGGAAAGCTTGCCTGTTCTGAGCTTAGTACCCTGGACAAGCGCCTCGGAGGAAATAAGACGTGACGCGAGCTGTTCCTTAGTCATCTCGAGCGAGAAGAACGCTATGGTTTTTTTAGCGGTACACGAAGCGTATCGCGCTATATTCAGCGCGAAGCTGGTTTTACCCATACCGGGACGGGCGGCGAGCAGAATAAGGTCGGAACGGTTAAGTCCCGTAATAACCCTGTCCAAATCGCCTATACCCGAGGGAATCGGTTTAAGTAAATCGTCCGCGTTGCTGTTAAGAGCATCGAGACGGTCAAACTCCCTTAAAACGACCTTAGAAAGCACCTCTAAGCCCTGGGTATTATCGCGGCGTATATCGAATATTTTCTGCTCGGCGGAGTCGATAAGAACTCTCGGCTCGCTCTCTCCCGCCGAAGCCTCGTCAATAATATCGCGCGAAGCGTTTATAAGCCTGCGGACATCATATTTTTCACGAACGATTTTAGCGTATTCGGGAGCGTTGGAAACGGAAGGGCAGTTCTGCGCTAAATCCACGAGATAGGTTTTACCCGTAGCGTCGTCGAACTGTCTGTCACGTTTAAGAGCATCAAGCAGAGTTACAAAATCCACGTTTTTACCCGAATTAAACAGGTCTAAAACCGCGGAATAAATAACACGGTGGGTCGCGACATAGAAATATTTAGAGTCGCCGAGAATCCCGACGAGCTCGTCGAGAACCTTGTTATCCATTATTATCGCGCCCAGAACCGCCTGCTCAGCCTCAGGGCTGTACGGCAGGTTCAGTCCGTCATATCCTGTTTTCACACTATTAGAATCAGCCACTTTAATAACTCCCTGCTCTGTTCCCTAAATCCTATATCTGAATCTTACTTCTCTTCTTCTGTTACCTGAACCTTAACCTTAGCGGAAATACCCGTATAGAGCTTAACCTCTACGGTATAATTTCCGAAGGACTTGATATCCTGGGGAAGTACGATCTTTCTCTTATCTACGGTAATCTGGTACTTATTCTTAATCTCATTAGCTACATCCTTAGCGGTAACGCTTCCGAAAAGCTTATCGCCGCTTCCCTTAGCTGTCATAACGAGAGTTTTGCCCTCGAGCTGTTCTTTATAATGATTAGCCTGCGCCTTCTGGGTAGCAATCTTATAGTTCTTGCTGTCCTCGGCGTTTTTATACTCGTTCATCGCCTGGGCGTTAGCTTCCTTAGCGAGCTTTTTCGGGAATAAAAAGTTGCGCGCGTAACCGTCGGAGGCGTTTACGAGGTCTCCTTTTTTACCTAAAGGTTTTACGTCTTTTAATAAAATCACTTTCATAATATGTATTCCTTTCTGATTATTAAAAGGTTATTTTGTTATTTTACTATATTTTCAATCGCCTGAAGCAAGGTATCCTTAGCTTCTCTAAGCGTAATTTTGCCGAGCTGAGTAGCCGCCATATTCTGGTGACCGCCGCCGCCTAAGGCTTCCATAATAACCTGGACATTCAGCTTGCCGTAGCTTCTTGCCGAAATGTTAACGGTCTTATCCTTAGCCTTAAAGATAACAAATCCCGCGTCTACACCCTCGATTGACAACAGCTCGTCGGCTGCCTGGGCGCAGATAAGGCGGATATTATCGTCCTCGCTGTCCGTAACAGCTACAGCGCAGCCGTTCTTGATCTCGGCGCTGTCAACGATTTTATACTTCTCCTTATGGATATCGAGAGAGCTTGCGAACAGGCGCTTTGTCTCAACGGTATCGGCGCCTTTCTTCCTGAGAAACGCCGCCGCCTCAAACGTACGCACACCAGTACGCAATACGAAATTCTTTGTATCAAGCATAATTCCCGAGAGCATAGCCTCCGCCTGGAGCTTGGAACAGAAATTCTCGCCCATATACGTAATGAGCTCGGCTACCATTTCGCAGGCTGAGGACGAGGTCGGTTCATGGAAGAACACGATAGCGTCGTCAATATAGTTAACCATTTTTCTATGGTGGTCAATTACGACGGTACGCTTACTCTTTTCGAGAATCTCGGGGCTTTCAACTACATTCGGGATATGCGTATCTACAATAATAAGCAGAGTTTTCTGAGTTAAATACTTTAAGCCCTCGTCAACCGATACAAATATATCTTTCTTTTCATTTTCAACGTAGTCGATAAGGCTTTTTGCCATTGTTGTTTCCTTATCAACAACGATACGGCAGTTCTTTTTAAAGCCTTTTTCAACGACAGACTGCATACCTACGGCGGCGCCGACGCAGTCTAAATCCGAGAAGCGGTGTCCCATAATAAGAACACGGTCGGACTCGGAGATAACTCTCGAAATCGAAGTAGCGACAACTCGGGTTTTAACCTTGCTCATACGCTCGATTCCCGCGGATACTCCGCCGAAGAATTCGTAGTTATCGCCGCGCATAACAGCTACCTGGTCTCCGCCTCTGCCGAGCGACATATCGAGAGCTTTTCTCGCCTTTTGCTCGCTTTCGACAATCGAGTCGCAATCCGCTCCGATACCGACGGAAATCGTCGCCTCACGGTCGTTGTATTTAATAGTTCTTATATCTTTAAGTATAGGGAATTTGTCGGCTATTATCTTATCGAGATGAATCTTGTCGAAAATAATCATATACTTATTCGACGGCAAACGCTTATACAGAGCGCTGTTATCAATAGCGAAGCGCAAAAGCTTATTCTCGACCTCTGTTACGACCGCTACGGTATCCTCCTCGCTGTCGTTGGAGAACTGCTCTCTGTTATCAAAAACAATCAGCGCTACCGATTTTTTAGTTTCGATAAACTTTTTAGCGACGGTGTTATAGTGGGTATTGTCGATAAAGAAGAACACATAACCCTCATCCGACGGAGTACAGAAAACAGCGTAATGTCTTCCGTCAAAGTCGGTCTCAAAGCTGTCGCTGTCAGCCGCTTCCTCAACGGTTTTAGAGCCAAGGAAAATCGAAACATTCTCGTTAACGGGATTTCTTCCCATACAAAGCTGCTTTTTAAAGCGGGAATTGCTCCAAAGGATATCGCCGAATTTACCGACAACCACCATCGGCATTTTAAACCGCTCAAGGTAGTTCTGGTTAATATCGGAAATATTTGAGATTGTGCTTGTCACGGTTTTGTCGATATATTTTTTCAATCTTATTCTCGAAATAATAATCACGAAAATAGAAGCTACTCCGACCGCGATTTCAGCGCAGGAAAGTATTAAGTTGTATCGAAAGGTAAATGCCGCCATAACAAATACCGAAATGGCTATTACCAGAAACCACGGACCCGTGATCCAAACTTTCTTCCTCATTTTTTGAGTGTCCACGTCAAGCGTGGACGTCCCTTTCTTAAATGTGCTGTCCCCCGTACCTTTTATTCACTATGAAATTTTGGATATAGAGGATAAGTTCATCTATATAGTTTTTTACCTTTTAACTTTTACCTATTAACTTTTAACTTTTACCTTTTACCTCTTAACTCTTAACTAAAAGTTATACTTCCTGTAAAATAGGCAGAATCATCGGGAAACGGCGTGTTTTCTGTCCAATCATCTTGGAAACGTCTTCCTTAATTCTATTCTTGATCGTTCCCCATTCTTTAATATTGTTATCGGCGCAATCCTCGAGTATATTAAGCGCGCGCTCGCGTATTTCGTCGAGCAGCTCCTCGCTCTCGCGTACATACACGAATCCTCTCGACACAATATCGGGGCCGCTTATAACGTGACCGTCGTAAACGTCGAGCGACGCGACTATAATAATAAGTCCGTCCTGGGCGAGATGCTTTCTGTCGCGAAGCACGATAGAGCCTACGTCGCCTACTCCGAGTCCGTCCACGAACACCTTACCCGCGGGTACAGGCGAAAGCTCCTTCATATAATTCTCATTTATCTCAATCTGGCTTCCTATATCGCCGATATAGATATTCTTTTTATCAACACCCAGCGACTGCGCAAGCTCGGCGTTCTTTCTAAGATGCTTCTGCTCGCCGTGTACAGGAATAAAATACTTAGCGTTTACGAGCTTCTGTAATATTTTAAGCTCCTCCTGGCAGGCGTGGCCCGATACGTGAACGTCGTACATTCCCTCGTAAATAACCTTACATCCGCGCTTTAAAAGCTCGTCAACTACGTTGCCGACCGTTTTTTCATTACCTGGAATCGGGTTAGCGGAAATAATAATAAAGTCGCCCTCGCCAACTACAACCTTTCGGTGGTCTGAATATGCCATTCTCGAAAGCGCCGACATCGGCTCACCCTGGCTGCCAGTGGTAATAAGCACAACCTGCTCGGGATTATAGCGGGAAAGCATATCAATATCAATAATCATATTCTCGGGAATCTTTAAATACCCGAGCTCCTCGGCAACCTTCATATAGTTGACCATAGAACGTCCCGAGAACGCTACCTTACGACCGTATTTTTCGGCGCAGTCGATAATCTGCTGTACCCTGTTAACATTCGACGCGAACGTAGCGATAATAATTCTGCTCCTTATAGCGTCGCGGAAAAGGCTGTCAAGGCTCGATGTTACGGTCTGCTCCGTAGCAGTATAACCCGGGCGGTCGGCGTTTGTACTCTCGCACAAGAACGCGAGCACTCCCTCGTTTCCAAGGCGGGCGAACGAATGCAGGTCAATCATATTACCCACAAACGGTGTACAGTCGATTTTAAAGTCGCCCGAATGTACTACAACTCCCGCGGGAGTATGGAGCGCTATCGCGCAGGAATCGGGAATAGAATGGTTTACGTGAATAAATTCTACCTCAAAACATCCCATCTTAACCCTTTTACCCGCGTTAACCACATTGAGCTTAGCCGAGTTATAAAGGCTGTGTTCCTTTAATTTATTGCTTAAAAGACCGATTGTAAGCGGTGTTCCGTAAATCGGAATATTCATTTTCGAGAGTAAAAACGGTATTCCGCCGATATGGTCCTCGTGTCCGTGCGTTACGACCAAACCCCGTACTCTGTCTATATTCTGTTCAATATAAGTAAAATCGGGAATTACAAGGTCTACGCCGAGCATATCTCCGTCGGGGAACGCCATACCGCAGTCGATAAGTACGATTTCTCCCTCACACTCAAATAATGTAATATTTTTTCCGATTTCGTTAAGTCCGCCCAGAAAAGCGACTTTTATGGACGGTTTAGTCTTTTCAGGCTGACGATTTCGTTTCGGGGACGGTTTTTTACTGTTATAATGCTTTTTCCCCGAATTGGCTTTATCGCCTCGTTTAGTTGTGAAGCGCTTATGATTTCTTCTTTCAGCCACAAATATACCTCCGTTTCATTAGATTTAGTTTAATTATCGTTCTATATATATGGCAAATTGCGCTATTTGCCTATTATCCGATTATAATCATCTTATTTTAACTTATTTACCGCCCTGATGTCAAGTGATTGTGACATAATTTGGTTGTATTTTTTCAAAGCTTTGCTTTTATCAAAGCAAGCAGCGCGCAGCACTGCAAATTCAGTGGGGGATTATATTCCGCCACTGAATTTAGATAACGGACGCCGCCTGCAGAGGCGGGGGACATTATCAGATTTGTTATAATATTATAGACAGAAAAAATAAAATTCATTCCAAAGTTGCATTTAAACGAATATAATGGTATACTGAGGTCAGAAAAAACTCGAGGTAAATATTATGAAAAACGTTGAAATTTTTACAGACGGAGCGTGCAAAGGCAACCCGGGTCCCGGGGGCTGGGGCGCAATACTCAGGTATAAAGGAGTAGAAAAAGAAATCTCGGGCGGAGAAGCTAATACAACCAACAACCGTATGGAGCTTACCGCCGTTATCAAGGCGCTTGAGCTTCTTAAAGAAACCTGCGCTGTAACGCTGTACACCGACAGCCAGTATGTCGCTAACGCGTTAACTCAGGGCTGGGCTGAGAAATGGAAGGCTAACGGCTGGATGAGGAACAAAAAAGAAAAAGCCCTTAATCCCGAGCTTTGGGAAAGGCTTTTAGCGCTTTATAATACTCACGAGGTGAAAATCATCTGGGTTAAAGGTCACGCGGGTCATCCCGAAAATGAGCGCTGCGATCGCTTAGCCGTAGCAGCGGCGGAAAAATACTGTTAATACATAGTATTACTTACTGTTACTGTTGACAAAATCGCAGATTAAGCTTATAATAAAAATAGAAAATCGGAGTTGACCTAAACACGGTCAGCCTTCCGAGAAAGTTAATTAAAAATAACCGTTACTCGTTTGGGCTTGAGGCGGTTATTTTTTTATGTATTTTATGACTTCCTCCAAAGCTACCAATAAAAGAATTATAAGTATAACTTCGAGAGATGCCATCATACCACCTCCTTTCCTTTTGTAAAAAAGACACTAGGAGAAGAAGGCTAACCGCTTGTGTATTAGGACAACTCCTTAAGAATCATTATAATACATATGTTCTATATTGTCAATAAAAATAAGTTTCTCACTTACCACTAAATACATCTTGCAATATTCTATATATTGTGGTATAATGCTTTTACTGAAATATGAATCCAATATTTAGGGGTGTATGAAATGAAATGTCCGTTTTGCGCTTATACTGAGTCCAAGGTAATAGACTCGCGTTCCGCTGACGACAGCGAACGTATAAGACGCCGCAGAGAATGTCTTAAATGCGGCAAAAGATTTACAACTCACGAGATTATCGAAACCGTTCCCGTTATCGTAGTTAAGAGGGATAAAAGCCGCGAGAGCTTCGACAGAAACAAGCTCACCAACGGTCTTGTGCGCGCGTGCGAGAAGCGTCCCGTTTCTATAGATAAAATCGAGGAAATAGTTAACAATATCGAAAGTAAGGTTCAATCGAGCCTTGACCGCGAGGTAACAACCGAGCAAATCGGCGAGCTCGCGATGAAGGAGCTTAAAGACGTAGACGAGGTAAGCTACGTACGTTTCGCCTCGGTTTACCGTTCGTTCAAGGATATCGAAACCTTTATGGACGAGCTTAACAAGCTGTTAAAAGAGAAATAAAACTATGAGCGGCTCAACTTATTGAGCCGCTCAATTTTTTATCCTTTTGCTAATGCTTTTTGCATAGCTGTACAATCTAAAATATTCTGTTTTCCGTCATTGTTAAAATCAAGTTTTAGTTCGTTGACACAAACATTATCTAATAGTTTTACAAGATATTTCTGATACCAAGTAACGTCTTTTATGTTGAATTTTTGGTCTCTGTTTATATCTCCTTCTACATCTGTGTCTACAGAAGAAACAGATGTAATTGAATATGTTTCCGGTGCCCATTCGTTTAAATACTGTACCTCTTTTTCTACTGCGCTTCCTGGACTGCATACAACATTCAAATCTTTACTTACGCCATTAAAGGTACCATTTAAACCTTTTTCTCCGAGAGAATCAGGTAACACTAACGTTTTTAACGAAGGAGTATTAGCAAAAGCCCCGGAATAAATTGAAACAACACCCTCGGGTATAACAATCTTTTCAATTGAGGTGCATCCGTTAAATACATCATTACCGATTTGTGTTAAGTTCTCAGGAAAAGTAACATTAGTTAAACTTGAACAGCCTTTAAATGTGCTGCTAGGTATTTCTCCACCTTCGACCCAATCTCTTAACTGCATATTATACGTCTTTTTTCCGTCTAACATATTAGGCATTACAACTGATTCGAGTTTTTTGCAATTACGAAAACAACCTGGATCAAACCTTTTTATTGTCCAACCAGAAGTATATTCTTGCGAAAACTCAACTGTTCTTAAATTTGTACATCCTTCAAATGCGTAAGCATAAAATTCGACGTATTGTCTTGGTATAGTGATGTGTTCAACATATGTATTGTCCAAACTATCTACAGCATTTATATGATTACCATCAATTTCTGTCGGTAATGTGAGTATTTTTTCTGTACCGTAATATTTTTTTAAGTAAGCAAGACCTTCTTCAAAGTCTGCGTCGTATTGCCAAAGCCCATCTTTTGAGGTTAAATGACTAATAGATGTTTTTATTTTATCTGTTGTTTTTGCGTATACATTTACAGAACAAACAGAAACACATACTAAAACTACAAGAAACAAAGATAGAAACTTTTTTAACTTCATAAACTTCATAGTAAATACCTCCATCTAAATACAATTGTTCTTTAATAGTATTTTATCTAAAAAATGTGAATAATTCAAACTTGAGAAGCCTGAATTATTCACAAACTTTATACGTGGTTTTTATACACATTTACCAAAAGCGTGTATAATTAAATAAAATACTTCAAAAACTCAGGGAATACCGCTCTCCAGTATTTCTCAGTATGCAAGCCCTTATCGTAAAGCTTTAAGGCGTAATTCTTATCGGTATATCCTACCTTTTTAAGATTAGAAGGCATACTCTCGGCGCCGATTTTAAGATACTGTTCGAGCTTATCGGCGTTTCCGTTATAAATATAAACGAAGGGTTTATTCTTCAAATCCTTGGATTTAAGATATTTAACCCAGGTTTCGTCGGTATAAAGTCCGAACGCTGGCGAAAGCGCTCCGATAGTACCGAATTTATCGGGATGCTCCATTCCGATATAAAAACTCTCGATACCGCCCGAGGAGCTTCCCGCGATAGCGGTATGCTTTCTGTCCTTATATACGTTATAATTCTTCTCGATATACGGCATAACCTTATTAACAACAAAATCGCTGTAAAACTTACCTGTGCCGTTCTCGAAATTACCGCCGTCAACTTCGCTCGTATCTACAACCTTACCGATATTCGGAGTAAGCTCGCTGTCACGGTTAGCGGTACCGTCGTCTATTCCTACGATAATCGCGCTCTTGCCTGTATTCTTCTGCATAGCGCGCACGCTTTCGGCGACATTCCAGCAACCGTGCGAAGTAGCGCCTTTCTCAAAAAGATTCTGACCGTCCGTCATATAAATAACGGGATACTTCTTCTTGGAATCCTTTTTATAACCCTTGGGAGTAAAGATATAGATATTCTTATCTTCATTTTTATCGTATTTAAAGGTTTTTATCGCGTAATCGACTACGTCCTCCTCTTTTTCGCCGTATGTAAACGGAATCGCTCCGTAAGACGAAAGATGCCAGCCGTTTACGTAAGTATTAAACGCGAGCTGGATACTCTCCTCGTCGTCGGATTTAATAATAAGCCTGTCGTATTTTTTATTATCTCCTATAACCGAATAGGTAGTATACTCCTCACTCTCGTCGAGCTTTTCAGGCTCGACGGTTTCTTTTACTCCTGATTTTGAGTTAAGGAACACAGCCTTTAAATTCTCCGCCGCGAAATCGTCGCGGATATAGATTTTATGACCTTCTTTTTCCTGCGAGCATGACGCCAGCGCCGCAACAGCTAAAGCCGCCGCTGTTAGAATTAATAGAAATTTTTTCATAGCTTAATCTCCTATATTAAATAATTTTTTAGTGTTTTCCGCTGTTATATCTAAAAGCTCCTGCGCGTCCATACCGCGAACCTCGGCGATTTTCTCGGCGACATAGGCGATATTTCGGCTGTCGTTACGCTTACCCCTGAACGGCACAGGGCTCATATACGGCGCGTCCGTTTCGAGCAAAAGCCTGTCTACAGGGACCTCGCGCGCGCAGTCTACGCTATGGCGGGCGTTTTTGAACGTAACCACTCCGCCGAGGCTGATACTCATTCCGAGCTTCATAACCTCACGCATAAGCTCAACGCTTCCGCTGAAGCAGTGCATAAGCCCTTTCGGTTTATACTTTCTTAAAAGCTCCATAGTATCGCCGTGAGCCTCGCGGTCGTGAACTACCACGGGAACGTCAAGCTCTTTCGCAAGTATAAGCTGTTCCTCAAACACTCTAAGCTGTAAATCCTTAGGAATATCCCAATGATAATCAAGACCGATTTCCCCTATCGCGACGCATTTTTTATGATTAAGAAAACGGGCTATACCCTCTCTATAGTTCTCGGGGATATTTTCCAGATTTTCGGGATGAAATCCCGCGGTATAATAAATATACGGATATTCTTCGGCGTAGTCCTTTATAACCTCCGCCGAGAGTAAATCCACGGCGTTGCATATTGCTCCGACGACGCCGTAATCAGGCAAAGCCTTTAAAAGCTCCTCCCTATCCTCGTCGAACCAATCGTCATCATAATGACAATGCGCGTCAAAAATATTTTTAAGTGTCCTCGTCATCACTTTCAGTTCCTCTCTTAAATGTGCTATCCCCCGTACGTATTATGTCCTATGAAGTTTTGGAGACTTGTGATACGTTCATCTATATAGTTTTTTACCTTTTAACTTTTAACTTTTAACTAAACCGTATCCCCCGCACGTATTATGTACTATAAATTTCATATCTTAACTATTAATTCTTAATTCTTAACTCTTAATTCTTAACTCTTAACTAAAAAAATGCGGAGCCGAAGCCCCGCTTATTTTAACAAAGTTTGCTTCCGTTGATTTTATTCTCGTCTACGGTAATAACCTGTAAACTGTCGCCGAACTCGGCGGAGAGAATCATACCCTGGCTCTCAACTCCGCAGAGCTTTACGGGCTTTAAGTTAGCGACAAAGATAACCTTCTTGCCGACTAACTCCTCGGGCTTATAATACTGAGCGATTCCGCTTACAATAGTACGTCCGCCCATTCCGTCGTCTATATCAAATTTAAGAAGCTTTTTACTCTTTTTAACCTTTTCACACGCCTTAACCTCGCCGACTCTCATATCAACCTTGGCGAAATCGTCGATAGAAATTTCGGGAGCGATTTTCTCAATCGTCTCCTCGGCAACTTCCTCGATAGTCTGCTCATTCTCGGCGCTTGCCTTCTGCATTTCTTCTATCTCGGCGTAGAGCTTTTCGGGATCGATTCTCGCGAAAATCGGAGTAGCCTCCCCTACCTTTTCGCCCGCCTTAACGGCGCCGAAGCTCTCTAAGCTGTCGTAGGATTTTTCATCACAATTCATCTGCGCTAAAATCGCCTTGCTCGTATCGGGCATAAACGGCTCGATCAACACAGCCACAAAACGGATAGCCTCTAAGAGATTATAAAGCACGGTGCCGAGCCTTTCGAGCTTACTCTCGTCCTTAGCGAGTACCCAGGGTGTGGTTTCGTCAATATACTTGTTACAACGTTTAGCGAGGTTGATAACCGCCTCGACAGCGTCGCTCATATGGAACGCGTTGATATGCTCGTCAACCTTCTTAACGGTATCGAAACAGAACTGCTTTAACTCGTCGTCAACAGGCTCAGCAACGTTCGGTTGCTGAATAACGCCGCCGAAGTATTTATTATTCATAGCGATCGTGCGGTTAACGAGGTTTCCGAGGGTATTGGCTAAATCGGAATTAAACCGCTCGATAATAGTTTCGTACGTAATAGAACCGTCGCTCGCGAAAGGCATCTCGGAAAGCAGGTAATATCTTACCGCGTCAACGCCGATAAGCTTAACAAGCTCGTCCGCATAGATTACGTTTCCGCGGCTCTTGCTCATTTTATCCTCGCCGAAAAGAAGCCAAGGATGACCGTAAACCTGCTTAGGCAAAGGCTCGCCTAAAGCCATAAGCATAATCGGCCAGTAGATAGTATGGAAACGCACGATATCCTTACCGATAATATGCGCGTCCGCGGGCCAGTATTTTTTATACATATCGGAGCTTCCGTCGGGATCATAGCCTAACGAGGTTATATAGTTAGAAAGCGCGTCAATCCATACGTACACAACGTGACCCTCGTCGAAATCGACAGGAATACCCCACTTAAAGCTTGTACGCGATACGCATAAATCCTGGAGCCCGGGTTTAATAAAGTTATTGAGCATTTCTTTTTTACGGCTTTCGGGATAGATAAAGTCAGGACGCGACTCGATATATTCCTCGAGCTGTTTCTGATATTTAGAAAGCTTTAAGAAATAAGCTTCCTCCTTAGCGGCTTTTACCTCACGACCGCAATCGGGGCATTTGCCGTCAACAAGCTGGCTTTCCGTCCAGAAGCTTTCACACGGAGTACAGTATAAGCCCTCGTAGCTTCCCTTATATATATCGCCCTGCTCATAGAGCTTCTTAAAAATCTTTTGCACAGTCTTTTCGTGCTTTTCATCGGTAGTACGGATAAAATAATCGTAGGAAGTGTTGAGAACATCGCAGATATCGCGAATCTCGCCCGCAACCTTATCGACATACTCTTTCGGAGAACACCCCTCAGCCTGGGCGTACATCTCGATTTTCTGGCCATGCTCGTCAGTACCTGTCTGGAAAAAGACATCATATCCGAGCATACGCTTATAGCGCGCGATAGCGTCGGTAAGAACTATCTCGTAGCTGTTGCCGATATGCGGCTTACGCGAGGTATACGCGATAGCTGTTGTAATATAATAAGGCTTTCCTTTACAATTTTTACACATATTTACCACTCCATAAAACTATAAATATAATATACGGATTAAGTATAACACAACTATCGGTAAAAAATCAATTTTATTCGCAAAATTTAGTGAATTTTTCTATTCGACAAAACATTACAGGTAAATACACTTGACAAAAGCATATAAGTACGCTATAATAGATTTACAATAAAGACATCGCGGAGTAGAGCAGTTGGTAGCTCGTCG
>DEFK01000025.1:0-26841 GCA_002350765.1 Ruminococcaceae bacterium UBA2854 | reverse complement strand
GGAGGTCGTAGGTTCAAGTCCTATCTCCGCAACCAGTTAAAACAAGGATACCCAAACGGGTATCCTTGTTTTTATTGTTTATGAATAAAGAGATAGGACTTGAAGCCGAGGGTTAAGAAAATCGTCCTGTGGACGATTTTTACCGAGGAGCGCAGATGTGCATTATGTTAATTATTACATCTTTTTATTGTTTATTACATATAAAGTCAGTTTTTCTCTAATATAACAACAAAACCGCCCGTGTGTGTCGAGCGGTTTTGCTGTTGAAGTTTTGAAGATTAGAGAAATATATAAAATCCTTTTTATGATACTATTTTACCATAAAAATCTAAAAAGCAAACAACCTGTTTTTACATTTCGGCGTTATTTATTACATTTAAACGCGTCTTGATGTAACGAACGACAATATAATGTAATAAAAAACAAAAAAATTATTTTAAATATTCAATACAGAATAATTCACAAAAACGAAAATAGTATAATTATTTATATATGTGAAAAATCTCGGAAAGTATAAAGAGCTTATTAATGAACGGAATATACAGACAAAAAGCTATAAAAAGAATATACAGCCCCGAAAATCTCGACAAAGCCGCCGCGATAACCTCACCACTGCCTAAACTCGGAATTATAGGCATAGCTTTACTTTTCGGAGCGTTTATTTTATGGTCGTTTTTCGGCAGAATACCTACCGTAAAAAACACTAAAGGCATATATACCGATAAAGCCGATATAATAGCCTTGCACTCGGAATACTCGGGCACAATAGAAAAATACAATGTAAAACTCGGCGGACATATAAAAAAAGGACAAACCGCTGCCACAATAAAAACCTCTTACGGCGCTAAAAAAGGAATTAAATCCGAATACAGCGGTACGGTGACATACGCTCCGATTAAGGAAGGCAGTGTAATTTACAGTTCTGACGAGATTATGAGAATTACCCCGAGCGAAAGCGAAAAAAAATGCGTAGTATGCTATATTCCGATTTCGGACGCGGCAAAAATAAAAGAAAATATGGACGCTGTTATATATCCTAACCCCGACTATTCCGACAGCGAAGGTCATCTTGACGCTAAGGTAAAGTATATTTCCGAATATCCCGCCGACGAAAAGAATATTTCTCTTATACTCGGAAGCGGGGGCGGATTTAAAAACCTATTCCTTAAAAACAGCGCCTCGACGGAGGTTGTGCTGGAGATAAAAAACAATCTCTCAAAAGACGGATATATTATTAATTCGAATAAATACATAAATCCTAAAAACAAAAGCGTTTTTACCGCTAAAATAATCACCGAAAACAACCCTCCAATAACTAAATTTTTCAGCTTTCTGAAAAACGGAGGCAGCTCAAATGGGTAACTACGTAAAAACGCCTATAATATACCAGAGCGAAGCGTGTGAATGCGGAGCTGCCGCGTTAGCGGCGGTATTACTCTATTACGGAAAGTACGTACCATTAGCGAAGCTTAGGGAAGATACGGGCGTATCAAGGGACGGATGCAGCGCGGGCAGTATATACCGAGCCTCTAAAAAGCACGGACTGAGCTGCAACGGTTACAGAAAAGAACCTAAAGATTTAAAGACGATTAAAACACCCTGTATTCTTCACTGGGAGTTTAACCACTTTGTCGTTTTCGAGGGGTTTAAAGGTAATTACGTTTATATTAATGACCCCGCTTTCGGAAGAAGAAAGCTTAGTTTTGAGGAACTTGACAACTCGTTTACGGGTATTGTTCTCACTTTTATTCCGACTTCTGACTTTAAAAAGAATAAAAAGCCCAGTTCATTTTCCGCCTATATTAAGAGAACCGCTTTAGAGAATACCAAAACTCTTATAACGGTTATAGTAACTGATTTACTCTTAATTTTCCCCGCTGTTATAATTCCTGTTTTATCAGGAATGTTTATAGACGAAATAATACTGAAAAATAATCACGACGTCTTTTTCTCGATAGCGTGCTTTATGCTTTCGGCTATTGTACTGCAAGCCCTGCTGAATCTGTGCCGAAGCTTTCTGATTGAGAAATTCAGGAAAAAGCTTGTGCTTTTTTCGGCGAAGGATTTTCTGTTTAAACTATTCAGACTTCCGCCCGATTATTTTGAACATCGTTTTCCCGGAGATGTTTCGCAACGTATTTATAATAATAAAAGCGCGTGCTCTTTTATCTCGGACGACGCGGCGCAAACGTTACTAAATATCTTTATAGTGGTTTTTCAATTTTCATTAATGATAATGTTCAGCCCTGTTTTAAGCTTGATTGCGGGTATAGGCTTACTTATCAGTATTTTAATAGTCAGGCTCACGTCGCAAAGCCAGTTTAACCGCTCGGTTAAATATGAAATAACCAAAGGCTCGTTAGCGGATTATGGGCTATAACGCTAAGGCGGTTGAGAGCTATCAAAGCCTTAACAAAGTCCACAGTATAATCAGCTCGATTTCTACCGTTATAAAGCTGTTGACCGACGTATGTATCCTAATCTTCGGCGGAATTACGGTAATTAACGGAGAAATGACTATCGGCGCTTTGGTCGCGTTCGGCGCGCTTTACTCGACCTTAAACACGCCTATCGAAAAGCTTGTTTCGCTGTCGAAATCAATACAGTCGGCTAAAGCCGATATAAACCGCGTAGACGAGATACTTAATTACAAAACTTCCGAAAAATATAATGGAAAAAATCTATCGAATTATCAGAAAAAACTCAGCGGTTCTATAGAACTGAAAAATGTTTCTTTCGGATACAACAAGAACAACAAGGCGTTTATTTCCGATATCAGCCTGAATATTGAATGCGGACAGAGGATTGTATTCGTCGGAAAGTCAGGTTGCGGTAAATCTACTTTACTTAAACTTATCAGCGGTTTTTATACGCCTTGGAACGGCTGTGTCGAATACGATAATACTTCTATCGCCGATATACGCAAGGATATAAAAAGTGTAAGCGTAGCCGTAATAAATCAGACAAGCTCGTTATTCTCGGGAACAATCCGCGAAAATATAAAGCTTTGGAACGATAATATAAGCGAAAGAGATATGATTACCGCCGCCAAAGACGCCTGTATTCACGACGAGATTATAACCAAGCACGGCGGTTACAACTTTAAACTCGAGGAAAACGGAGCGAATTTATCGGGCGGCGAACGCCAGCGAATCGAAATCGCGAGAGCGCTCGCGTTAAATCCGTCGGTATTAATTATGGACGAAGTGACATCTTCCCTCGACTCAATTACCGAAAAACAAATTCTCGATAATATAAAACGGCGCGGATGCACCTGTATTTCTGCCGCGCACAGAATAAGCGCTGTTAAAAACAACGAAACAATAGTTGTTTTGTCCAACGGAAAAATTGTTGATTTCGGTGCTTGGGAAGAAATGAAAAACTATTTAATTTAAGTGATATTTATGGATAATAAGACAGTAGTTCTCGACAGCGAGAACAGCTTTTTAACTAAAAATAAATATGACGCCTATAAGGTAATGGACGGAACTGTTCTCGTGTATATCGTATCTGTACATAACGGTAAAAGCGGAAGAAAAGTTCCTCTTTATGAAGCGGAAAAGGGAGAAGTTATTCCGTCTTTCGAGTACAAGGATTCGGATTTTAACGACTACGCCTTTTGCCTATGCGCTCTTGAGAAAGCCGAAATCTCGGTTATGGAGAATTGTTCAACTAGAATTTTAAGACAGCGGTTCGCGGAGAAAGCAGGCTTAAAAGAAATAGAATCCGAAGGCTTTTTTGAGGCGGCCGCGGAAAAATACAGAATGTCCGCAATCGTTGATTTAGGTACACTAAAGCGAAAAGAAAAAGACGATATAAAAGTATCGCAGAATATATCGTCCTCGGTAGTAAACGCCTTTAGCCGTAAACGCAGACAGTATAAAATACCAGATACCGATAATCCGCTGTACAACACGGTTGCTTTGCTTTGCGGGCATCTAGGTATAAAGCTTGCGGATTATCAGAAATTATACTCGCTGTATCAGGACAATTTTTCGTTAGACGATATGGCGGAGTTATCGGGATTCTCTTATCGGGAAATTACGCTCGAAAGGGATTTCCGCAAAAAAGATATTGGAGCTTTTTTAGCCTTTGACGAGGCGGATAATCCTATAGCCTGTATTCCGCAGTCTTATAACTCCTACATTTATTTTGACAACAATAGTAACTCATTTAAAAAACTAAACAAGACATTTGCCGAAGCCCTAAAACCGACGGCGGTTATCTTTTACAGGCCGTTTCCAAATAAAAAACTATCGCTTAGGGATATTTTGGGATTCTGTTTTAAAAGCGTTAAACTAAGCGGTCTTACGCTGTTTATATTATTATCGCTTTTATGCGCGGCGATAGGGCTCTCAATTCCGATATTGAGCCGAACGGTTTACGACTCTTTAATTCCGCTGGGGCTTAGATTGGATTTATTATCGCTCGGATTTATGCTGGCTTCTTTCGTTATAGCCGACATACTATTTACCCTAATAAAAAACCTTTGCGCATTCAGGATATCGAGCAAGATAGCTTATGATTTCCAGGCGGCTGTAATTCACCGCCTTATCAACCTTCCGCACAGCTTCTTTAAGAAAAACGATACGGCGTCGGTTTCAATCGACGCTATAGAATCCTCGCCCGCGGCGGAAATAATATCGAGCGAGATTCTTTCGTCGGTAATGTGCGTATTTTTAGCGGTTGTGTATTTCTGCGTTATGTTTACTTTTTCTCAGGTTTTAAGCTTATTCGCTCTGCTCGCGGCGTCTTTATACGCTGTAATCTACTACGCGCTTTCAAAACTTCTCGTAAACGAAAAACAAAAAGCAAGATTGCTGAGATTAAAAAACAACTCGACAATCTATCAGCTTATAAACGGTATTTCAAAAATCAAAAACGCCGAAGCCGAGGAGCGCGCTATCCTGAGATACATACGCTCATACGTCAAGGAAGAAAACAAAGAGGAAAAATCTAATAAGATTTACGGTATTATTACCGCCGTATCCACAGCGGTTTCCGCTTTATGCACGCTGGTTTTTTATATTCTGTTTTATAGCTTTAATTTGGAATTGAGCGCAGGTACGTTCATAGCGTTTATATCGCTTTTCGGCGGATTTTTACTGTACTTTACGCGGATTATCAAAAGCGCTGTTACGGTAAAATCTCTCTCCCCCAATATCGACAGGTTAAAAGTAATACTTACTCAGCCCTCGGAAGATAACTCCGATAAAAAACGCCTCAATAATTTTGAGGGTAATATCGAAATAAAAGACCTCAGCTTTTCTTACGACGGCAAAAAGATTTTAAGCGGTATTAACCTTAGAATAACGAGCGGAAGCTCTATAGGAATAGCGGGGCTGTCGGGTTGCGGTAAGTCAACGCTTATAGACCTTATTTTAGGATTTGAAAAAGCCGAGAGCGGTAAAATCTATTTTGATGGAGAAGATATAGACGATATCGACCTGCATTATCTCAGGCGTAAAATAGGAGCAGTCCTTCAAAACGACAGCTTAATCACAGGAACGATTTACGATAATTTAACTATCACAAACCCAACCGCCGATACAGAGTTAATCAATAAAACCCTCGAGGACGCGGGGGTTAAAGAAGATATAGACAGTATGCCTATGGGGCTTTACACTATGGTTAGTGAAAATCAGGCGAATATATCGGAAGGTCAGAAACAGCGAATTTTAATCGCCCGAGCGCTTATTTCCGATCCTAAGCTCATTATACTTGACGAAGCGACAAGCTCGCTGGACAGCTCAACCCAGGAGCTTATTAAGAAAAATCTTAAAAAATATCCCGCGACTAAAATTATCGTCGCACAAAGGATCAGCGCGCTTAAAGACTGCGATAAGATAATTGTTTTAAACTCGGGAAGGATTGAACAGACAGGCAGATTTCACGAGCTGTTAAACGACAAAGACGGTTTATTCTATAGATTATCGTCAAATCAGATTTGAGGAGGTATAAATGTGAGAAACGATAAGGAACTTTTAAACTTAACGGGCAGGGTGCTTTCGGACGATAAAGCCGTAGAGTAGTTCAAAAACGCGTCCTCTTACAAGGAAATTCAAGAGATTTTTCTAACCTGCGGTATTGAGATTTCCGAGCCCGAAGTAATACGCATAGGCGAATTGCTCAACGGTGAAAGTCTCAGCGAAGAAATGCTCGACACCGTTACAGGCGGAGCTGTCAGGGAAATGATACTGCTCGGCGGTATTATAGTCAGCCTGATAGCCGTAGGAGCGTGCAGAGCGGCTTATCTAAGTATTAAAAAGGATTAAATCATGAAAAGAATTAATACACCTAACTCAATTAAAATCTACGACGACAGCGGTAAAATACTCCTCGAAATAAGCGCTAAATTTGACGACGGCGTTATGATTATGAAAATTGACGGAGATTTAACCTCGGAAGTATCCCACGATTTTGAGGATGAATTATTCGCCATTTTAACGGTTGCGGATAAGATAGATATAGACCTTGAAAACGTAGGATATATATCGTCGCTATCTCTAAGAGCGTTACTTTCAGCTCAGCAGATTATAGACGAAAAAGACGGTACAAGACTTAGAATAATTAATATGAAAAAAGAAGTTTATAAAACCTTTAAGGAACAGGGTTTTTCCGAACTCTTTATTATCGGGTAAATAAAATGAGCAATTATGATTCATACGCGTATGAAGGAAATAAAAAATATGTATTCGTAAGCTACTCCCATAAGGACGAAGCCGAGGTATTAGAGATTATAGAGAAGCTTACGAAAAACGGGCTGAGAGTTTGGTACGACAACGGCATAAATCCCGGCAGTAACTGGCCTGAGGTAATTGCGGGGCATCTTAACAACTGCGAAGTTTTCTTATCGTTTATCTCAAAAAACGCCGTAAACTCCCACAACTGCCGAAGGGAAATAAACTACGCTATATTAAAGAAAAAATCGGTAATTACGGTATTCTTAGAGGAAACTCCCCTATCGCCCGGGATGGAGATGCAGCTTTCATCCACACAGTTTATCGACAAAACAAAGCTCGCTGACGAGGAATTTTTCGAAAAGATTTTATCGGACAGTAAAATCAAAAAATGTATAGGCAATCCGAAAAAGGATATAAAGCTGAATAAATTCTATATCCCCGAGCCGAAAACTCAGGCGGGAAACCTCTCGGACGGCAAGGACTTCTACTTTTTCGAGAATATAACATTTCACCTGATCAGACAGAGCACAGGCGAAAAAATCCGTATTAAGCCTGAGGGATTTAATATAGGCAGAAAATCACAGTTCTGCGACTATGCTGTCACCGACAACAAAACACTCAGCCGTCTACACGCTACATTAAAAATAAGAAACGGAAAATGTATTATTTACGATAACAACTCCTTAAACGGAGTACATATTAACGGCAAATTAATCCCGCCTAATACCGAAACAGAGATTATTCCGCACGACGAAATACGGCTCGGAAGCGAGAAGTTTATTCTCGTAGCGGATAAAGAGGAAACTATCCATAACTAATCACGGAGGAAGAAATTGGACAAATTTTGTTATAACTGTATGATGCCTGTTGACTCGGAAAAATGCGGGCATTGCGGATATATACAAACGAATAAAACTTCCGCTCACCATCTTAAACCCGGGACAATTCTCAACGACAGATATTATATCGGAAAAGCTATAGGCCAGGGCGGTTTCGGCTTAACCTATATCGCCCGCGACCTGAATTTAGATATGATAACAGCCGTAAAGGAGTTCTTCCCGAACGGATACGTAAATCGTAACAGCAACGTGTCGTCTGTCGTAGAAATCGCGGGAGAAAAGAATATCGAGTTCTTCAATTCGGGTAAAAAACGATTTATCAGAGAAGCTAAGCTCCTCGCGAAATTTTCCGATAACAACAACATTGTAGATATCCGCGACTATTTCGAGGAGAATAATACCGGATACATAGTTATGGAATTTGTCAGGGGCGAAACGCTGACAAAGTATCTAAATAAAAACGGAGAATTCAAAACCGACGAGATACTCGATCGTATGATTCCGCTGTTCTATTCTCTGGACACAATTCACAAGAGCGGTTTAATTCACCGCGACATCAGCCCCGACAACATTATGCTTATGAGCGACGGTTCACTAAAGCTGATGGATTTCGGCTCAGCGCGGTATATTAATTTTTGGGACAACCACACGATGTCCGTTATGTTCAAGCCGGGGTACGCTCCCGAAGAACAGTACAGACAGAAAGGCTCTCAGGGGCCGTGGACAGACGTTTACGCAATATGCGCGACTATTTATAAATGCGTTACAAAATCCACTCCCGACGACTCGATGGAGAGAGCTTTTAAAGACAATTTAAAAAAACCGTCCGAACTCGGAGCCGATATATCCGAGAAGGTCGAGGAAGTTCTTTTAAAAGGAATGGCGGTTTATAAAGAGGACAGATATCAGACTATGGGCGAGCTTGCCCAGGCGTTTATATCCGCTTCGGGAAAAGATTATAAAGCTTATACCGAGATAATTAATACTGAAATATCCGAGCCTATAGATATAGAAAACGATAAGACAGTTTTCTATTCCGAGGACGAGGATGATAAAACCGAGTATTATACCGAAACCGTAACCCCCGAAATTAAAGACGAGGTTATACAACCTACGCCCGAAAAGAAGATTAAAAAAAGCAGGAAAAAGCTATATATTACAATCGCTCTGTTAATTATCTCAGCGGTTATATCGGGAATCTTCGCCTACGAACGCTCCACCTACCGCAAGGTTCCGAACCTTATGGGAATACAGTTATCAAAAGCCTATAGCATTATTAAAAAGAATAATCTACTGCTAAAATCGAGCTATAAATACTCCGATACGGTTAAAAAGGGATTGGTAATATCCCAATCCCCCTTAAAAGACACCTCGGTAAAAATGGGTTCAAACGTAAAAATAGCGGTGAGTAAAGGAAAACTCGTAGCCGTAACCGACCTTAAAGCTATGAACATCGAAAAAGCCGAAAAGCTTTTAAAAGATGAGCGTTTAAAAATTAAGGTTACTAAAACCAAGTATTCTAAAAAATACAAAAAGAATTGTATTATTTCTCAATCTCCCCCGAAAAACAGCTCGCTTCCCGAGAACAGCACGGTAGAAGTCGTACTCAGCAAGGGCGAGAAAAAATACGCCGTCCCGAATTTAGTCGGCAAAAACTATAACGCAATAAAAAAATCGCTCAAAAAATTCAAAGTAAAAACCACATTCGAATACAGCGATAAGGACGAAAATATTATTATAAGCCAAACTCCGAAGCCGGGCAAAAAGCTAAAGCAAGGCTCGAAGGTAAATTTAATAATAAGCAAAGGCGCTATGCCGACCACAGCGGCTACACAGCCGAGAGTTTACTCGACTACACCAGCCGCTACTCAAAAACCACACAACCGCTCATTCGGCGGACTGACACTTTCATAAGGAATGAAAAATATGAAGAAATTTATAAAAACACTTTCAGCTCTCTTTTCTATCTTAATAATAGTTTCCATACTAACTCCCGCGCTCAACGTAAACGCCGAGGAGAATGTTTACAGCGGAACTACCGGGGATTGCTCGTGGGAGTATGATCCCGACACAAAAACAATAACTATCTCAGGCGAAGGGGATATGGAAAATTACGGATATTTTGAAGTTACAAAACACGCTCCTTGGTACAAATTTAGAGACGAAATAGAAAATGTTGTTTTTGGAAGCAAAGTCAATACTGTCGGTCATTATTCATTCGAAAAATGCTCAAATCTAATAAATATCGCTTTTTCTGAAAATATAACCTCTATTGGTCAATATGCCTTTTCTGAATGTATCGCGTTAAAAAAAATAGATTTAAACGAAAAACTTAACAAAATATTTGGTGGCGCGTTTTACTCGTGTAAAAGTCTTACAGATGTAAAGCTTAATGATACTATTGACTCTATTGGAGTTGACGCTTTCGCAAATTGCACCAGTCTTAAATCAATTAAATTACCCCACAATTTATCAGATTGCCCCAGTTTTAAAAATTGTACTTCGTTAGAACAAATATCACTTCCTTTAAACGCGACATTAATTACGGATGATTTTGTAGGCTGTTCCTCTCTAAAAAAAGTATATCTACAACACAACATTAGAGAAATTTATTCCAACTCTTTTACCGATTGTGATAACCTGACTGATGTCTATTATTGCGGAACGGAAGAAGAGTGGGATAATATACGCAACAACTCCCAAGAGATAAAAAACGCAAATCTACACTTTACGCAAAATATTAATTTTGACTTCACTTGGGATTATAATAAAAATACAGCTACTCTTACATTATCTAAAGACGGCGCTATTATGAATTTTAGAAATCAGAATGACGTTCCTTGGTTTAAATACCATGATAAAATAAGAAGTATAGTTGTTGAAGAAGGCGTAACCTACCTCGGAGAAAACCTGTTCAGTAATTGTACTGATGTAGTTGAACTGAAGCTTCCTGACTCATTAAAAGAAATACACTCTACATTACGTTATTGTGACTTGGAACAATTGGAGATTCCTAAAAATGTTGAAATCATTGATAGCTATGCTTTTCAAAATTGTACCAAATTATGGGTGGTTTATATTAACGGACCATTAAAAAAACTTAACTTTTCATTGTTTCGCAATTGCACTTCATTAAATACAATCCACATTCCTTCTACTGTAACTGAAATAAGCAGATATGCCTTTGATAATTGCCCGATTTCACGTGTTTTTTACGGCGGTTCAAAAGAAGAATGGAAAAATATAGAAATCCTTGATTATAACGATAGTTTAAAATCAGCTAAAATAATATACAATCAAACCAATGAAAATATTGCTTCAGAAACCACTGTTCCGCCGACTACGGCTGAATCTACAACCGAACCGGTTGAGACCACTGTTCCGCCGACTACGGCTGAATTTACAGCCGAACCGATTGAAACCACTGTTCCGCCGACTACGGCTGAATCTACAACCGAACCGGTTGAGACCACCGTTCCGCCGACTACGGCTGGACCTATAACCCAACCGATTGAAACTACTCTCCCACCGACTACGACCGGACCTATAACCGAACCGATTGAGACCACCGTTCCGCCGACTACGGCTGGACCTATAACCCAACCGATTGAAACTACTCTCCCGCCGACTACGGCTGAACCTATAACCGAACCGATTGAGAGTACGCTTACCCCCGTTATTACACCTATAACCATTCCGAGCGTAGTAACCGAGCCGACCGAACCGCCTATGGTAAAAGCTAAAAAAGCTTCCCAAAAAATCTCCGCTAAATCTTATAATAAACTAAACGGCGATAAGCCCTTTAAAATAAAGGCTAAAGCTAAGAGCAAGCTCAGTTTCAGCACAAAATCAAAGGCGGTTAAGCTGGATAAAGACGGAAATGTAATAATAAAAACAGCGGGCGTCGCAGTTATAAAAATCAGAGCCGCTTCAACCTCAAAATACAAATCCGCTGTTAAGTCAATCAAAATTGTTATTCGTCCTAAAACTGTTAAGCTCACGAGAGCAAAAGGAACCGAGAAAAAATACATCATACACTTTAAAAAGCAAAAAGGCGTCTCGGGCTATGAGCTTCGATACAAACCCGTCGGCAGTAAAAAATGGAAAACCGTAACAGCTTCAAAATCAGCGTCATACTTTACGATTAAAAAGCTGAAATACGCAAAGCATATTATCAGGGCTTCCGCTTATATTAAAGACGGTAAAAAGAAAATATACGGCAAATACAATCAAAAATTCTTCGGACCGAACTAAGTGAAAACGACCTGCTCATTGAGCAGGTCGTTACTTTATGCTATTTCCTTTTCGGTATCAACGATACTATAGCCGTGAACTCATCTCCGTTCAAATCGGTAACAACTTCGCCGTTATATTTCTCACAAATATCATTTAATATATTCAGTCCGAAGCCGTGGTTTTTACGTTTCTCTTTTTCTAAGGACGTTTTATTTACAGTCTTAATATAAATAACTCCGCCGCTCTCACGGCACGACAACACGAGGTTTTTATCACCGCCGTTGTATCTTTTCAGGGCTCTTACACTGTTATCAATCAGATTAACAAACACCCTGCATAAATCTATATCGTCAATACCGCAGTTATCATTCAGTATTATATTATCCAGTATTTTTATACCGTGCTCTTTTGCGGAGGAAAGCTTATCGAAAAGAATCAAATTGACGAGTTTGTTTTTGCAGTATGACGGAACTTCCGATTCTTTTGCCAAATCCGCAATTTCGATTTTTAAATTCTCAGCCTTTCTTAAGCTGTCCTCGTCGCCTTGCGATACCAAACTGCTTATTACGTCCATAAGATTATTTATGTCGTGACGAATTTTAGCGGTTTCGTCTATACTCTTTTTAATACTAGAATAATACTTAGCCTGAGCCTTATTCTCGGCTTTAAGGATATCAATTTCAGCCTCATACTTAATAACTTTTTTGTTATTACGAATAAATACAAACGCCATTATATCCAGGAAAACGAAGCCTAACGCCGTGGAAAAAATAATGCTGAATTTTGAAATCGGCGAAATACTGTTACCCTCGGTAAACAGTATAATAATCTCCACGGTAATTATAATCAGCTGAGCGTAGACTACCGCGAGGAATGTAGAAGTATTGGCGAAAACCTCGCTGTAGACTTTTTTTCGGTCATTTTTCAGCCACAACAGCGTTATAATCGCGATTAGTATAAACGCTATGGAAAAGTAGAACGCGCAAACGTAGTATTTGCTGAAATAATCCTCTATACCTAAACCAGCGGAAAAACTCAGATAGGTAATCAAATCGGTTAAAAACCAGCTAAAAATCATAAGCGCCGAAAAAACAAGCTTTTTTAGCAGCTTGTCTTTAAAGCAAACTATAAACCATGGTACCCAAAAATAAAACTCGATAAACTCTAAAACCTCGCTTTTAAAGCTTAACCGCATATGAACTGTACACAACAGCCACACAATAACCGAGGAGAGTATAACGGCATACTTATTAAATTTTGGTTTTAATACTAATGTCGCGGCGGAAGCCGTCAACATAAATATCAGCAACAAGGTGACGCCTTGATTAATGACACCCTGCGGATTTTGAAATAATGTATGCATACAATTCTCCTACATACCTAAGCTTTTTGATTTCAATGTATAGAACCTCGATTTAGCGCTTTCGCCGTACATTCTGCTTACGGGAATAACAGTTTTATCATACATAATAATTTTATCTTTACTAAAGGTCTTAATATGCTTATAATTTACAGCAAAGCTTTTATGACACCTTATAAAGCCGATTTTAAGCTTATCCAAAGCGTCGTCCATTTTTGAGTATTCCTCGAAAATACCGCTCTTAGTATGATAAATAATCTTTCGCCTTTCACTCTCTATATACATTATATCTCCGCTATTGAGAATATGTTGTTCCCTGCCGAGAGTTACGCTTATTATTATATCTCTCTGAGCGGCTCCCGCGGATATTCTATCCGTGTAATAGTACAGCTTATCGAGGTCAACGGGCTTTGTAAGCAATCCAAACGGCGTAAAATCTATAAAAATATCCTGACAGTACTCGGGATAACCTGTAATAAAAATAACAGGTAAATTCGACAGCCTCTGCCGAATCTTTCTAAGCTCCGAAATGCCGTTTTTATCACCGATACAAATATCCATAATAATACAATCGGGCAGTCTTTTATTTTCTATATACAGTTTTAATTCTTCCGATTCATTGAAACACACGCACTCACAAGCTTCACTGTAACGTTTTTGAAGCGCGTTTTTCAGAATTTCCTGTGTTTCAATGTTATCATCACAAACAGCAAAAACCATATCTATCTCCTTATAATGTATCAATCTTATTATAATCTATTTTTAGCCGATATACATTGATTTTGTAATAAAAAACATCTATATGTAATAAATAACATATTTAACCTAATTCTTATAATCGCCACATTAATTTTATCATTTTATATTATCCTTTTCAATTCACAAAAACATAGAAGTTTTCTTTTCAACTTTAGCTATTACTACCTAAAATAAATACTTTTCCTTAACCAATTTACTTACAATACATTTCAACAAAATAAAAACTCATTATTATGTAAAATAAAGTATTGATTAAATTTATTTTATTTTTCGAATTCTTTGCTTCATCGGTCGATCGTTATCACTCTGTTCAGCAATGACTACAAAATCATTTAATAGGAACTCAACATCCTGATGATTAGACTGATTATTCAGCGCTTGGAGCGAGATGATAATCGGCTTAATAGTGTTTCACTACTATCTCTGTCTTCTTTAGTATAAGGAGCTACAGAAAGAGGTTTCGCTTTTGTTTTATCAGAAAGGATAGTTGCTAATCTCTCGAGAGATTCGGGCGTATTAATTTCGATTTTTCTTTCAAATGTACTTGTTGCCATCGTTTCCATCTCCTTTCTATTTCTTCTATTATACTACACCATACACCTATCCTAATAGTTAATAATTGCAACTGTTTTTTAACCCGCCGCGCAGATGTGCATTAATATAGGTTATCCAGCCCAGAATATAGTCGTCCGTCTCGCGCTAAGAACGCGCTCTACGCACTCCTTATTCTGCGCAGCGCTTTTGCTCCCTTAATCCGCCGCAGGCGGCGGTCGCAACGCTACCCAACAGGCGAGGTCGAAGCTCTCTATAGATGACGGTATATCTCCGCAACTAATACCCATTTGGGTATTGGTCTTTTTATTTGATATGAGATAGGGTACGGCATTCGCCCATACCCCCTCAATCCCCCTATCAGGGGGCAGAAACTTGAAGCCGAGGGTTATGGTGATGTAAAAAAAACGCGCTCGATTAAAATCGAACGCGATTTTTTTATTGTCAGTTACTTATATATTTTTGTTCGCGAAGTCACGCGCGTCATCAAGGTCTATCCCGAGAGCGTCAACTTTATTGATAGTTATTTTGCATCCGTTCTTAACCTTCTGCATTATCTGCTTCATAACAGCCTCGTTTACAGCGACGCAACCGCCTGTATAGGGTTTCACAAGACTCATACAGTGGAAAAAGAAGCATGAGCCTGCTTCGGGATCACATTCGCTGTTATAGCCCATATTCAGGCAATATGTATATTCATAAGTATAGTCGATAATGTGCTCGCTTTCTTCCAGATCAAGGTTCGGGAGATCTTTTATGCTGACAAACTCGTTGAAGTGCATACCCTTACGCGTATCACCCGACCAATAATCGTCCTCGGTCACCTTAGTATATTCCATCTTGCAGCCAGGGTCATCGGCTATACCGAAAGCCTTATCAATCGTAAAGGTGCCTATCGGAGTAATGGCGTGATAGCTGTCCGCCTTACCCATTCCTTCAAGTCCGACATAACCGGGCGCCTGAAGTATCATTTTCCATTTTCCATTCTTATCTTTTTCGTGCATACTTACATAGCAGGTGCTCTTACCCACTCCCGCTACAACGATAAGCTGGTCGCAGTCTTTTGCCGCGTCGAGTTTTTTTAACCATTTTGGAGAATCAACTACCTTCTGGCTCTCAATAGCCAAGCTGTTATCACTTGATTTACTGCTGTCAGAGGCGTTGTTCTTAGAAGGCGCGCTGTTACAGGAAGTCAGTAATATCACTGCTGTAAACACGGATAAGGTGAGTGCGATAATTCTTTTTTTAAGTCTGTTAGTTTTTTTAACGTTTTTCATAATAAACCCTTCATAAATTATTGTCAGATTATATTCTCCCTGTATAAACAAAGAAAATACAAACGTGTACGGATTATTGAAATAATACCATTCATACCCGCATAAGTCAAGCGATTTTATTACCTTAATAGTAATGAGATTAGTAATTTGTTTTTATTACAAACACACGATAAATGTATGTGCATTTTAGACAAAACGGAGATATCGTTTTTAAGCATATATACCAATTGCTGTTGGTTATAAATAATGGTATAATTATTCTGTATATTTATGTATCGGGGCGATTTCTATTCAACCCTGAAATACACGTCAACGTTATAAAAAGCACAGGAGGTACTTTATGAAGCTTAATACTACATATGAAGATAAAGTATGCACAATCGCTGTTGAGGGAGAAATTGATACGCTTAGCGCTCCCGATTTAGAGGAGGCTGTTAACAACGCCGCTTCAAAATGCGAGAAAATGATAATTGATATGTCAGGGGTTGACTATATCTCCTCGGGCGGGCTCAGAGTTGTTGTCGGCGCTAACCATACACTCGGCAAAGGTAATCTCACTCTTGTCGGGATGGCTCCGAACGTATACGAGATTTTCCGCCTTACAGGTTTTACAAAATTCCTTAATATAGAATAAAATACATTACAGTTCACAGGAGAATACTATGAGTAAACTGATTGATTTAATTAACGAAAATATTAAAAGCTTTCCCGATTATACCGTTATTGTGGATCAGGGCGAGAATAATAGTTTTACTTACTCGCAGCTTAACGCTTACGCGCGAAAAATTGCGGGCAAGCTCAGCCGTCTAGGTATCAGCCGCGGAGATTTTGTAACGATAGAATTACCGCGTAACAAGGAGTATATCGCCTCTATGTACGCCGTTTGGCTGACAGGCGCGGCATTCGCTCCCCTATCTCCCGCGTATCCCGCCGAGCGTCTCGAATATATACGCTCCGATTGTAACGCTAAGGCGGTTATTAACGAAAAGTTTTTAAAAAGAATTGAAACCGAAGCTCCGTTGACAGAAGAAATCCAAACAGCTGACGATGATCCGTCGCTTCTGATTTATACCTCGGGCTCTACTGGAAAGCCTAAGGGCGTACTGCACTCTCACCTCAGCATAAGCGATTCGGTTTTACGTTATATCGCTTACACTAAAGCGCCTAAAGGCTTCCGCGCTGCTTTAGGAGCGCCGTTTACCTTTGTCGCTTCGGTTCAGGGTGTATTCGCGCCGTTGTCCTCGGTTACTACGGCGTACCTTATGCCATATGAAGCGATGCGCGATCCTGTTTTACTGGCTGATTATATCGCGGAAAATGAAATCAACCGTACCTTTATCAGCCCGAAAATGCTAAAAGTATTTAAGCCTAAGAACGATTCTCTCAAAACTGTTATAACTGGCAGTGAGCGCGTAAGCAACACTTACAGCGATGATTTTGATATCCACGTTTTGTACGGTCAGACGGAATCCGCGTCAGGCGTAATGGGCTTTAAGATTGATAAAAAATACGACAATACGCCAATCGGTAAGCCTATCGGCAACGAAAAGGCGTATATTCTCGACGAGCAGGGTAATCTTGCCGACGAGGGCGAGCTATGCCTTTCGGGAAATTTCGCGACGGGATATTTAAACCTTCCCGAACAGACAGCGAAAACATTTGTTGACAATCCTTTCGCATCTGAGGACGGCTATCCAAAGCTGCTTAAAACGGGCGATATCGTTCGCCGCGGCGAGGACGGAAATATAGTTTACCTCAACCGTAAGGACTGGATGGTTAAAATCAACGGTCAGCGCGTAGAACCTGGCGAAATTGAAACTATTATAAAGAATACCGAAGGCGTACTCGACGCTGTTATAAAAGACTTCAAGAATCAGTACGGACAGGTATATCTTGTCGCGTATTATGTAGAAAAAGAGCCTGTTGACGCCGACGAAATAAAAGAAGCTATCTCCAAGAAGCTTCCGCCGTATATGATACCCGCGTTCTTCGTAAAGCTCGACAAGCTCCCTGTTAACGCTAACGGCAAGCTCGACAGAAACGCGCTCGCACCTCCCGAGGCGGGAGCGTTTAAGAGCGACTACGTTTCTCCCGAAACCGATATGCAAAAAACGCTTTGCGCGGCTTTCGAGAAGATACTTTCCGTCGAGAATGTCGGAATCGACGACGACTTCTTCGCGCTTGGCGGCGACTCGATCAAGTGCGCTATGGTCGCGTCGGAATGTGATTTATATAAAATATCCACCGCGGATATTTTTGCGGGCAAAACTCCGCGTATGATAGAACGCCTTATGATTAATAAGGCTTCTAAGAAACAGATTAAAAAGAATAAAAATAAGGTCAGGGTTTATCCGCTTACTCAGTTTGAGCGCGGAATGTATCTTGAACAGAAAATGAACCCCGACTCAATCGTATATAACCTTAATATCGCCGCTATTATTAAAGGAGCGGAAATTGATAAAATCAAGAATTCTCTCAACAGCGTGTTTAAGGCTCACGAAGCTTTCCACTCCTTCTACGGCGAAGAGAACGGACTTCCTGTCCGTATCCTTACAGACAAGCTCCCCGAAATTGTCGAGGCAACCGCCGACAGCCGCGAGGATGTTATCGAGAAAATCGACTCCTACTCCACGCCCTTTGAGCTCAACGCCGATATCCCCGTAAAGCCGACGCTTTATACTGTCGCTGACGGAAGTGTTATCCTGCATATGGCTATTCACCATATCGCGTTTGACGGCGGTTCAGCTAAAACCTTCGTCGATGAGCTTATCAAGGGTATTAAAGGAGATCCCGCTCAGGCTTCCGAAATCGACCTGTCCGACCTTTACAACGACAGCCTCAATGAAAAATATGAAAGCGGTCTTGAATTCTACCGTAAGCTTTTTGAGGACGGTGTTCCCGTTAACGAAATGCCGCTTAAAGGTAAACGTCCAAAGGTTCATCCGCTCTCGGATAAAGAAATTGTATTCGATTACGACAACGACAAGCTTAAAAGAATCGACGACGCGGCTCGCCGCTATACCGTAACCGAGTTCGAATTGATTTTCTCGGCTATCTCTATGGCGCTTGGTAAATATACCGCGTCCGAGGACGTTGTTCTCGGTATTCCGACCAATACCCGTCCCAACGGCGCGGACGATGTTATAGGAATGTTCGTAAACACAGCTCCCGTACGCGTTAAGCCTAAAAGAGATGCGGAAATCACCGATTATATCGCTTCCGTAAGCGACGCGGTACGAGGCGTAACCTACGGCGCGTTCCTGCCGTTCGAGGACGTTGTTAAGGAGTTCGTAAAACAGCGTGACGAAAGCCGTAACCCGATGTTCGACGTCAGCGTAAACTTTATGTGGAACCCGCCTGCTTACGATAAGGACGGGCTGAGCGTTGAGATGTACTCGCCGCTCCAAAAGATGAGCCGTGATATCGGAATTGTAATCCGCAAGGGCGCAAACGGACTGCGTTTTATGGTACAGTATTCGTCCGAGCTGTTCGAGGATAAGGTTGTCGAAAACTTTATCGAACAGATTAAAAATACTCTTAACCTGCTGTCCGACGGCAAGCTTGAAACCGTACGCGACGCGCTTTTACTTCCCGAAAGCCAGATGGCGGAAATGGAAGAAAACAGCTTTACCGACAGCGAGGACATCCCCGTAGTTCTGCTTCACAAGCTGTTCGAAAATAACGTAGCCGAAAACGGCGGCAAGACCGCTCTTATTGCGCAGGACGCAACGCTTACATACAACGAGCTCAACGACAAAGCGAATATTGTCGCGAGAAATCTTATTAACCGAGGTGTTAAAATCGGCGACAGCGTAGCTCTGTTATTACCGCGTAAATCCTGCTTCTTCTCCTGTATGTTCGGCGTTAACAAAGCGGGCGCGGCGTTTATTCCGTGCGATCCGCAGTATCCCGCCGACCGTATCAATCACATAATCACCGACTCCGACGCGAGCTATATTATAACAACCGAGGATAAGCTCGGGGATTATCCTCCTGAAAAGGCGATTGATGTCAACGAAATCACGCAAGGCGAGCCCGCCGATAATCCCGACCTCGAGATGACGGGCGACGAGCTCAGCTATATGATTTACACATCGGGCTCTACAGGTAAGCCCAAGGGCGTTATGCTTCGACACAAGGGAATTTGCAACTACCTCACCCCCTATAAGTCAAATACTATCGCTTACAATGTCAAAAACCGCGTATCGAATTATATTTCCGTAACCACCATTTCCTTCGATATGTCGTTTAAGGAGCATTGCGCGTCACTTTGTAACGGCAAAACTCTAATATTCACCGCCGAGGACGAGATGAACGATCCGCGCGCGTTGGCGGAGCTTATGGAAAAGCACAACGCGGATTGTATTAACGCGACGCCCTCGCGTCTTATCCAGTATATGGAGTACACTCCGTTTAAAGAATGTCTAAAGAATTGCAGGCTTATTATGTCGGGCGGCGAAGCGTATCCGCTGTCTCTGCTTGAGAGCCTTAAAGAATGCGCTCCCGACGCGATGATAGTAAACACCTACGGTCCTACCGAAATTACAGTATCCTCCAACGCGGCGATACTGAACGACGCTTCGGAAATCAGCATTGGCAGACCGCTTACAAACTACACGGAGTACATCGTCGATAAGTTCGGCGATATAGCGCCCTACGGCGTTATCGGCGAGCTGTATATAGGCGGCGTCGGCGTAGCCGAGGGCTACCGCAACCTGCCCGATAAAACCGCTCAGTCATTCGTTGAATACCACGGTCAGCGTATGTACCGTTCGGGCGACTACTCTAAGTACGACAAGGACTTTAACGTTATTATTCTCGGCAGACTTGACAATCAGGTTAAGCTCAGAGGTCTGCGTATTGAGCTCGGCGAAATTGAAGGGCTTATCGCCAAACAGCCCGACATCAAGAAAACAGCCGTTGTTATCCGCAAGCTCAACGGTCAGGATAACCTTTGCGCTTACTTTACTGCCGATAAAAAGATAGATATAGACGCTCTGCGCGATGAACTGAAAAAGCACCTCACGCATTATATGGTGCCGACAGCGTATCTGCAAATGGCGGAAATGCCGATGACCGCGAACGGCAAAACCGATATCCGCCAGCTCCCCGAGCCTGTAGCGGTATCGCTCGGAGAATATGTCGCTCCCGCAAATAAGACCGAGGAATTCTTCTGCGAATCCTTTAAAAAGGCGCTTAACCTCGATAAGGTCGGCGCTACCGACGACTTCTTTGAGATCGGCGGAACCTCGCTGGTTGTTACCGCTGTCGTACTAGACGCGTCCGACAACGGGTTCCCGATTACATACGGCGATGTATTCAAGTACACCACCCCGAGAGCGCTCGCCGAGCTGTTCAAGGACGGCGAGGTAAAAGAAAACGGCGGAACGTTCGATTTCGACGATTACGATTATACAAAAATCAACAAGCTGCTCGAAAAGAACAACGCCGAATCATTTAAAAACGGCGAACTGAGAGAGCTCGGAAACGTGCTTATTACAGGCGCGACAGGCTTTATGGGCGCGCACCTCGTAGCGGAATATCTCGACTGCGAGGACGGTCTTGCCTACTGTATGCTCCGTAAGGGCAAATTCAATACAGCCGCCGATCGCTTAAAGAATATGATGTTCTACTACTTCGGCAACCGCTTCGAGGATATATTCGACAGCCGTATAAAAGTTGTAGAGGGCGACGTTACCGATTACAAGCATTTCGAAAAACTCGAGAATGAGCCGATAGATACAGTATTCAACTGCGCCGCTAATGTTAAGCATTTCAGCAACGGCACGGATATCGAGGATATCAATGTCGGCGGTGTGGTAAACTGCATAAAGCTCTGCGAAAAACTCGGCGCTCGTCTTATACATTTCTCCACCATTTCAGTATCGGGCACAACCGACGATATAACGAAGCTCAGCCGAAAATCGCTTGACGAGCAGGGCTTCTACTACGGTCAGACTCTCGATAATAAATATACATCCTCTAAGCTTATGGGCGAGCGTATGCTGCTCGAGGCTGTCGCCGAGCGCGGACTTGACGGTAAGGTTATCCGCGTTGGAACACTTGCCGCGCGTGAATCCGACGGCGAGTTCCAAATCAACTTCCTAACAAACAACTTTATAGGCAGACTTCGCTCCTACGAGCTTCTCGGCTGTTTTCCCTATCAGATGATAGAAAATCAGGTATGTATGGGACCGATTGATACCTCCTGCAACGCTTTCCTGAGGCTCGCTAAAACTCCGAAGGATTGCACGGTATTCAACGCGGTTAACAACCATACGCTACCGCTTGGAGATATTATCCGTCAGATGAACTCCGCGGGTATAAACATCCGCTTCGTAGAATACGAGGAGTTCGCCTCGGCGCTTAACGAGGCTCAGAAGGATCCCGACAAGGCGGCTATTCTCTCGAGTATGACAGCGTATATGAACACCGCTCACGGCAAGAAGATAATCGCTCTGCCGTTCGAATCGCATTACACCACACAGGTTCTCGCGAGGATGGGCTTCTTCTGGAACGCGAGCAACGAACGTTATGTAAATGATTTTATAAATGTATTAATGGGTTTCCGCTTCTTTGACAGCGATAACCTTACAAGATAAGGAGAATTATGGAACGAACAGGTACTTTAATAAATAAAACCTATCGTAATCTGTTGGTATCGACGCTGGCTATGACGGCTTCTATGTACCTGTCGAGTATTATTGACGGTATTCTTGTCGGTCAGATACTCGGCACGCTGGAGCTGTCGGCAATTAACCTGACGTACTCTATATCCTTTCTGAAAAACATACTAATAGCTATGTTCACCTTCGGAGGGAACACCTTAGCTATAATGTATAAGGGAAAACGTGATAATGAAAAGGCGGACTCGGCGTTCAGTATATCGTTTTGGGCGGGGATTATCTCGTCTGTCGTTATAACCGTTATCGGTATCGCGCTTATTGCGCCTACATCTGCTCTTCTCGGTCAGAATAAGGCGGTGCTGGAAACGCTTATAGCTTCGTATCTTCTTCCGCTCTGGATTACGACTCCGCTGATTGCTTTAAACAACCAGACCGCGGCTTTCGCGCGTACCGACGGAATGAAGAATCTGGCGACAGCTCTGCCGATTACAGCGAACGCGATTAACCTATTCTGCGACTGGCTTTATATGGCGGTATTCAGATGGGGTATCGCGGGAGCGGGATGGGCTACCGTTACGGGTTATCTATTAGGTTCGGTTCTTGTTATCCTCTATTTCAGAGGTAAAGACCGCACAGTTCATTTTACGCGCAAGGCGTTAAAGAACCTTAGGATGATGTGGAAAATACTCAGCACAGGTCTCCCCTCCGCGCTGATTTACGTATGCAACTTTTTACGCCTGTTTTTTACAAACGCGATTATCCTCTCCGCGACAGGTACGGACGGTACCCAGATTGCCTCGGTATCGTTTTCGCTAAACAGCCTGTGCCTGATATTTATTGAGGGAGCGACTATGACGCTTCTTCCGATTCTCGGCGCTCTGTACGGAGAAAAGGATATCCGCGGACAGAAGCTCGCGCTAAAGCACGGAATGTGGGTAACGGTCGGATTATCGCTTATTATTCTTATAATATCGGAGCTGTTCCCTCTCCCGCTCGCGGCATTATACGGCTTAAACGATTCAGCTCTTACCTCCGTATTCGCCGTAACCTTCCGCATTATGTCTATCAACATCCCGATACTCGCGGTAATTTATGTAATGAGAACCTTCTTCCAGGCTACTAAACAAAAGTGGCTCGCCAATATCCTCGTTATACTCGACGGCTTCGCCGCGATTGTACCGCTGATGTACATTTTTTCAAAGGTCGATATCTACTGGCTGTGGGCTTCGTTCCCGATTTCAAAGGCGGTAACGGTAATCATCACATTTGTGATTCTTATAATCTACAAAAATTTAAAGAAAAAGGATAACCTCCTGCTGATTGAGGGCGAAGAAGGAATTGTTCTCGACTTTTCTATTCACAACAATATCGAAGCGGCTACCGACGCCGCTCATAAGGCTGTAGATTTCTGCGCCAAAAACGGAGTTGAGGAAAATCTCTCGCACGATATCGGCGTAGCGCTCGAGGAGCTGTGCGTAAATACGGCGAAATACGCCGCTAAAACCAAATCCGACAGCGTTGACATATACCTGAAGATTTCCGATAAATACGTTATTCTTAAACTCCGCGACAACGGAAATGTATTTAATCCTACCGAATATATTGATGATTCGGGACGTGAGGTCACGGGACTAAAGCTTGTGCGCTCTCTTACGTCCTCGATCGAGTACAACCGCGTTATAGGGTTCAACGTCACGGTTGTAACAGTAAACAGACAGTGAGGTGAAAAATTATGACAGTAACAAAAACGCTGGACGGCGATACACTTACAATAAAAGCGGAAGGTTGGCTCGACACGTTGACCTCGCCAGAGTTCCATAAAGAGACAGAGGACCTTAAAGACGCGAAAAACGTTATCCTTGATTTCGGCGGAATCGAATATATATCCTCCGCGGGATTGCGTGAGACAGTAACGCTTTACAGGCGTGTTTCCGAAACAGGCGGAAGCTTTTCCGTACAAAATGTTAAAGCTAAGGTTATGGACGTATTCACAACCACGGGCTTCGACAAAAAAATCGACATTCGGCTTGCGGATTGATAAAAACAAAAAGGCAGCTTTAAACTGTCTTTTTCTTTTGGAATTAGTCGAATTCTTAAGATTATCTTCAGATTGATACGATAAAATATAATCGGGGTGAGTTTATGTACAGGGTTTTACTTGTTGAGGACGATAAAAACATAAGCGACTTAATCGTTAATTACTTTACAAAAAAAGAAAAGGACGCGTTTCGCATCGAAGGCGCGGATAACGGACAGCTCGGACTCGAAAAAGCCTACGAAAACCATTACGACTGTTTGCTATTAGACGTTATGCTGCCCGAACTCGACGGCTTCGAGATATGCAGAGAAATCCGCCGTGAGAGCGACGTCCCTATTATATTCATTACGGCGAGGACTGACGAAAGCGATATACTCAACGGCTACGCGCTCGGATGCGACGATTACGTTGTAAAGCCCTTTCCCCTGCCCGTACTTTACGAGAAGGTAAACGCTCTTATCAAGCGTTCAAAAGGGCTTGTGCGCTCTAAGGTGTTCTCGGTCGGGAGCTTATCTCTTAATCCCAACAACGGCGTTGTAATAAGCGACGGCAACGAAATCAAGCTCACCGCCAGAGAATATTCGATTCTAAAGGTTTTAATGGAAAACAAGGGCTGTGTAATAAGCCGTGATAAGCTTGTGGACATTGTATGGGGATATAACAACGATACCGACATACGAGTTCTTGATACCCATATGAGAAATCTTAGAAAGGCTCTCGGCTCAAACGGCAAGCTGATCAAAACCGTCATAAGACGCGGCTATAAAATTGAGGACTGTTAAATGGAAAGACGTTTAAAAAAAGAACGGAATAAGCTTTACCTGCGTATAACGCTTATAATGCTCACGGTATGGCTAACTGTTTCAATCGTATTCTGCACAATATTTCTGAATGTAAAAAAGTATAAAATTCAGAACGAAGAGCTAATGAACATATCCACCTTCACGAAATTTTTGAGCTTAGTATACAACGAAATGAACCATTTAGACGTTGATAAAAGCTTTCTCGAAAAATACGACCTGGTCTACGATGAACAGAACGAGGAAAACAATTATAAGACGCAGTTAATAATTTCCGACAAAAAGGCAAACAAGGTTGTTGTTGATACAACCAAAACAGTAGGAGTCAGGTTTTTGCTTAAGGGAACAGATGATTATTCTCCCGAGGCTTACGGGTTAATAAACTACGACTCCATCCGCGATAAGCTTAACGAAAAGCAATACAAATACATAAACAAGCTGTTAAGTACAACCCGAAACGACGGCAATTACTACGAGCTTATTTGTACGAAACTACAGTTTAGAGGCCTCTACATTATTCCGCTGGAGTTGAAACTGGTACTCGTAGACGGAAAGGACAAGCGGTTTGTAATTGACGACAATGTAGAGACCTTCGACCTTAGCGAAAACATTATTAAAAAAGCCGCTGTGTTCGACAGCTCGGATGTAGCGCGGAATAAAATTCCTAACAGCTTTATATTAAATAAAGAGTTTAACAACGATTATATATCCTCGCTTAATAATGAACAGAAAAAACAACACGCGGTTATGGAACCCACGGGATTTTTGGAGTACATTGTATATGTTTCCAACTATCAGGATTTCGAGGGCGGCTCCGAGTATGAGACGGAAAACATTTTACTGTTCCAGTACGCTAAAAGAATAAATCTTTTCGACTACTGCAAAGACGAATTGATTATTAACATAGCCGTTATTTTCCTGTTCTTCCTTACTATAGCGGTAATACTCTGCGTTATGATTTGGCGAACGGTAAAAACCCAGATTATAGAGGAACACAAGCGAATTGAGTTTACAAACGCGCTGGCGCACGATATAAAAACGCCACTCTTCGTTATAAGCGGTTACGCGTACAGTCTTAAAGAGGATATTGACAGCGGTGAGCGGGATATTTATATAGATAAAATCCTCGACCAGTCCGATTCTATCAACTCGCTCGTACACAATATGCTTGATTTAAGCAAGCTCGACTCGTACAGCGTGAAACTAAATCTCAGCGAATTTGATTTATCCGAGCTTGTAAACGATATTACGAAGAATTATATAAAGCTCCCCGATAATAAAACGATAAAAGTTTCTGTCAGCGGAAACAATATTATAAAAGCGGATAGAGAGCTTGTTAAACAGGCGGTGGAGAATCTTATAGATAACGCTGTAATCTACTCGCTTCCCGACAGCGAAATCGAAATTGAAGTTGAATCGAAGAGTTTTTCCGTTTCCAACCGCTGCGACAATCTTACCAAGGCGGATTTAAAAAATCTAACTCAACCTTATTACCGCAAGGATAAAAGCCGTAACCGCAAGGGCAACGGGCTCGGGCTTTCTATCGTAAAATCAATCGCGGATCTACACAATACAAAACTCATAATAAAGCTTAAAAACGATATTATATCCTTTAAGATAAGTTTTTAATCATACATAACTATAACGCAAAAAGGGGCTGTCGCACTAAGC
>DEFK01000008.1:61930-62192 GCA_002350765.1 Ruminococcaceae bacterium UBA2854 | reverse complement strand
GCCGCCAGCGTTCATCCTGAGCCAGGATCAAACTCTCTAAAATACTGTATCAATACATCATAGATGTAATAACCTATCTTAGAGCATGTCTAGCTTCGTTACTCTTCGCTTTTCCTCTCTTAACTCCCACTCATCTAATCTGTTTCGAGTTCTTCGAACTCTTCTCAGCTTAGTATTCGCCAGTCGTTAATCGAGGGCTCCGAGTCTCAGCTTTTCGATTTAGCTCTCAAAAACACTAACGTGTTATCCTGATTTTTAGTGT
>DEFK01000008.1:52519-61866 GCA_002350765.1 Ruminococcaceae bacterium UBA2854 | reverse complement strand
GTTGTTTAATTTTCAAGGTTCTTGCGCCGTCGCACTTTTATGCGGCGAACATTAAGATTATATTACATTAACCTCCAAATGTCAATATCTTTTTCGAAAATTTTTTAAAAAATTTATTGTCATAAAAACTTGACAAAATTCATAATACTTTATATAATAGTTGAAAAGAAAATCCCTCTAAAAACTTTGACGGGAATAAGATATAGTCTGAAGCGCAAAGAGAGCCGATGGTTGGTGTAAATCGGCGGCAAGGATTATATGTATAGCTCATCCCTGAGTTTCCGCGCTGATATTTATGCTCGGACGTAAGGCTGCGTTATAAGCCAGGCTTTGTTGGAAGTCGGTAAGGAATATACCGTGAGGTATGTTTGAATCTGGGTGGTACCACGAGTTTGCTCGTCCCTTGTTTTAGGGGCGGTTTTTTTACGTAAAAATTCATTAATATGGAGGAATCAAGATGAATCAAGGCTACAAAAAGTACATTCCGTTCAAGCAGATTGACCTGCCTGACAGAGAATGGCCTACAAAAACAATAACAAAAGCGCCGATATGGTGCTCGGTAGATTTAAGAGACGGCAACCAGGCGCTTATAGACCCGATGAATCTCGAGGAAAAGCTCGAGTTCTTCCACGCGCTCGTGGATATGGGAATTAAGGAAATCGAAATCGGCTTCCCCTCAGCGTCAGAGACAGAGTACGAAATCTGCCGCGAGCTTATCGAGGGCGGTCATATTCCCGACGACGTAACAATTCAGGTACTCGTTCAGGCGAGAGAGCACCTTATAAAGAAAACCTTCGACGCTATTAAGGGCGCTAAAAACGTTATCGTACATTTCTACAACTCCACCTCTACCCTCCAGAGAAAGGTCGTTTTCAAGACCGATATGCAGGGTGTTATAGACATCGCGGTTAACGGCGCTAAGCTTATCAAAAAGCTCACCGAGGAATTCGAGGGCGATACAAATATCCGCTTCGAATATTCTCCCGAAAGCTTCAGCGGTACGGAGATGGACAACGCGGTTAAAATCTGCGAGGAAGTTATGGACGCGCTCGGCTCAACCAAGGAGAACCCCGTTATTCTCAACCTCCCGAACACAGTCGAGATGTGTACGCCTAACACATACGCCGACCAGATCGAATACTTTATCAAGCACCTCAAAAACCGTGAGGCGGCTATTATCAGCGTTCATCCTCATAATGACAGAGGCTGCGGCGTAGCGGCTACAGAGCTTTCGCTTCTCGCGGGAGCGGAGCGTGTTGAGGGCACATTATTCGGCAACGGCGAACGTACAGGCAACCTCGATATGGTAACTGTCGGACTTAATATGTACACTCAGGGCGTAGACCCCGAGCTCGACTTCTCCAACCTTCCGAAGCTCAAGGAGATTTACGAGCGCTGCACTAATATGAAAATCGACCCGCGTCAGCCTTATATCGGCGAGCTGGTATTCACAGCATTCTCGGGCTCGCACCAGGACGCTATCAACAAGGGTTACATTTATATGAAAGAAAGCGGCACTCCGTACTGGGAGATTCCCTATCTTCCGATTGACCCCGCCGACGTCGGCAGAGAGTACGAGCCGATTATCAGAATCAACTCCCAGAGCGGTAAGGGCGGAGCCGCGTTCGTTATGAACCACAACTTCGGCTACGATATGCCGAAGCGTATGCATCCCGAATTCTCTAAGCTCGTACAGGCTGAATGTGAAAAGCTCGAGCGCGAGCTCGTTCCCAAGGAGCTTTTAAAGGTATTCGAGGACAATTACCTCAATATTAAGCAGAAGTACGAGCTCACCAAGCATAAGGTTTACGAGGAGAGTGAAAACGGCAAGAGCTACGTTCACTTTAAGGGCAGAATGAAAATCGACGGCGACGCCGAGGTTAAGCTCCACGGCGTAGGTAACGGCCCGATCGACGCGTTCTTCAAGGCGCTTAAACCCATAAATATGGAAAAGTACAAGTTCGTTAACTACAGCCAGCACGCCATATCCGAGGGCTCGGACAGTAAGGCGGTATCTTACATCGAGCTTAAAAAGCCCGACGGCAAGAATATTTTCGGCGTAGGTATCGACTCCAACGTAAACTTCGCCTCAATCCTCGGCGTACTCAACGCGATCAACAGAGCGGAGCTCGAGAACGAGTAAATCAATTCGCAATTAATTTTTATAAATCAAACGTCAGTATTATCGGAAGCTTCCGACAATACTGACGTTTTTGTTTTGCTATTTAAATCTTACTTTTACTGCTTTATAAAGCGTCTTTGATTTATAAGTCGAGTTGCCCGATACTGTAATTTTCAACCTTATCTTATAGGTTTTCTTAGCATACTTACCTTTCTTAAAGGTAATAGCACCTGTTTTTGAGTTGACTTTAATCTTCTTATAAATCTTAGCCGTAGTACCGCTTTTAACCTTAGTTACCTTTATAGTACCCTGAGCGTTTTTAATAGCAATAGGCTTAACGGTCTGTTTTTTGGATTTAAGCTTTTTGGCTTTTATAAAACAAGAATTTGATTTCGTAGTTAGCGTATTGTTTTTCTTTTCCAACAAATTCAATCTTTTTCCAAAATACTGTTCGGCATAAGTATATGGATAGCCATATATGTCTGTTGATAAAGTGGGTGCTAAAACTGGCGTAATATAAGAAAAAGTCTTACCTTCTATTTCTGTAGAATTATTCATTCCCCAATAATAATACCAATCAAGACAATATTTCGTTCCTTCCTCAGATGATTCAATATTAATTATGCTCTTAGGTATTATTATCTTTTTAAGAGCTTTACAATAAACAGAGCCACACAAAACATTTTTAATTCCATCCGGTATCCTGTATTCTTTGTTTTCTTTACCAGATGGATATTGTACAAGTGTATCTAAGCTTTTATTATATAATACCCCATCTTTTGAAGTATAAAACTCATTGTTATTATCTACGCTTATACTTTCAAGAGCTGTACAACAGGCAAAAGCACCGGAAGCGATTTCCTTTACATTTTTAGGTATAAATACTTTAGTTAACTTTTCACTTTCGAAAGCGTAGCGCTTTATTGATACTACGTGATCAGGAATTGTAACACTTTCTAAACTCTTACATCCACCAAAAGCATACGATTCTATCACCTCAAGGTTTTTCGGCAAATCCACCTTCGATAATAATTGACAATTTGAGAATGCCCCGAAATCAATATACGTCACTGAATCTGAAAAACAAATCTCTTTTAATTTTACGCAAAGATTAAACGCATAATCAGCGATTCTTTTAACACCATTTGAAACTATTACGTACGTTATTTCATCGCAATAACTAAATGCGAAAGAACCAATACTTGTAACTTCCATACCATCTATATTTGAGGGGACAACTACCTCTGATTCTTTACCGATATACCTCGTTATTTCTACAGTATTATCCTCGAGAATAGTATACTCATAGTTTCCACTTTTTAAAACAGTTTCTTCTTGCGCACTTGTTACAATCATATTACCAACAAAAGTGCTAATAAGAACAAGCATTATTACTGACTTAATCAAATATTTCATATTTCCCTCGATCATTTTTTTACTTTGTTTTAACTGTTTTTTTAGTCGACCATTTACCATAATAAGTGTGGTTAACACCTTCGACTTTCATCTTTTTATATGTTCTTACACGAACATAATACTTTTTTTTATTTCTTAATTTTTTAACTGTTTTTGAAACAGTAGATTGTTTGTTTACAGTAACTTTTTTTGCTGATTTCATATTCTTATTTAAACTATATTGAATGTGATATCCATCTACTCCGCTCGCTCTTTTCCATTTTACTTTGAATGCGTTGTTTTTTCCGCTTAAAGAATTTATTGAAGTATTTGAAAAAGAAGGCGTAAAAGCCAAAATATAATCTGAAGTAACATTCAGATAATTGTCAGTACTACCTACAACTAAGTAGTATGAACCTGCTGATAAAGAAATAGCCCATTCGTCATAATACACTCCACGTCCACTACTGTAACCATGAGCTACTTTATCATTTCCCCAATATGAATCTCCTTCCCAAATTGAATCATCTATATTTTTTGAGCTATATATATAATAATTGGAATATTTTACCATATTCTCTTCACATTCAATCCTTAGATTAACTTTCCCTTTAACCGGTACAGTAAACTTAAACACATCATAATACTCATCATACCAAGATTTTTCATCATAATATCCGCTTTCAGTTAGTTCATCAGAAAACATTTCATCCAGATGTACAGTTCTGGCATAGGACAACCATCCTGCCGCATCAGCTGTAAAGCTTATAAACAAAACTGACGCTAATAATACAACGCTTAAAACAATTGATATTACTTTTTTCATTTCTTTTCCTCCTTAAAATAATTAACACCTCATCCGTCACCTATGGTGACACCTTCTCCTCAAGGAGAAGGCAAATAAAAAAAGCGTACAGCCGAAGCTATACGCCAAAAAACACATAGCTCCGATTGTCGCCAAACAATATAACACTATTCGTAGTAAACTACATAAAAAGAGTAGCAGAATATAATGAAGCCAAGCGTTTTTATGTAAAATAAAAACACTACTCCATATAATATGCAGTTACTACATTATAAATATTTATTTGTTATATTATTTGGCACTTATATTCTACCACACTTTTATAAAAAATACTCACCAAAAATAGGACATTATATTTGTGCAAAATAACAAAGTCGGAAGCGATTGCTTCCGACCTTGTTGTTTATATAAGGTTTTAATGAAATACAAATGTATAAGCGATATACGCTATATATCCGAGCAGGAGGGCTACTCCCTGCCAGCGGGCAAATTTTTTCGTAAAGAACGTCGGCACAAAGCATATAAGCGATATCGCTAATAACACGGGTAAATCCACGAACAGCGTCGCCTGCTCAACAGGCATAGGCTTTCCGTAAGCGAGCATACACGGCGGGAGAACTATAGTTAAATCTATAATATTCGAGCCTAGGATATTGCCTACCGAGAGAGAAGCCTGTTTCTTCGTAATAGCCGAAATTGTCGTAACGAGCTCGGGGAGCGAGGTTCCTATCGCTACGGCGGAGATACTTATAATTCGCGTCGGAACGCCGAGCGACGCGGCTATAGCCGAGCCGTTATCAACGAGCAGCTGTGAGCCGATTATAATTCCCGCGCAACCGATAACGAACATAAAAATCTTCTTAGCGACTACGGCTTTTGTAACCTCTTCCCTATTAATCGCCGCTTCATCGGATTGGGCGGAGAGGTTTTTCTTAGCCGAGCGGATATTTTCGTAGATAAACAATCCGAAAAGTATAACGAGGACAATCGAGGCGACTATCGAAATCTCGCCAAATAACATTCCGAATATCCATATCACGGCTATCGAAAGCATAAGCAGGCCAATCTTAGGGAAATACTCGCGTATCCGAATCGCCATCGGCATAAACAGAAGGCTTATTCCAAGTATCAGTCCCGTATTAGCCGTTACCGAGCCTATGGCGTTACCTGTCGCCATTTGCACTCCCTCGGGACTTCCCTGAGCCGCCGCGATTACCGAAACGAGAATTTCGGGTAAGGACGTAGCGAAGCCTACGATAGTAGCGCCTACGATAAAATGCGGTATTCCCGATACCTCGGCGAACCATACCGCCGCGTCTACGAAAAAGTCGCCGCCCTTAATTATCAGAACAAGTCCGACAACAAACAAAAAATACATTAAAAAGCTTTCCATAATTCCTCCGAATCTATTTCCGTGAGAATACGCAACCGCAGTAATTCTGGCGGTAAAGGTCGTATTCACGTGACAGCTCTATCGAGCGTTTGTATCCGTTTTTCTTCTTAAAATCCGAGGGCAGGTATTTAACACCGTACTCGGACGCGATTTTTTCGCCGATTTCGTTAATGTTTTCGGCGTTCTTGAGTGGTGAAATCGTCAGCGTGGTCAAGAAATAATCCGCGCCGATTTCCCTGCATTTTTTCGCCGCCTCGCGTAAGCGGAGCTCGAAGCATTTAAGACAGCGCTTTCCGCCCTCAGGCTCGCTCTCTAAGCCCTTAACCGCGTCAAGATAACAGTCAGGGTTATACTCCCCTTTTATAAGCTTTACGGGGTATTTAACGGGCATTTCGTTAATCAGTCTTTCTTCCTCCGAGAGTCGGTAATTATACTCCTCGGGGTTCGTAATATTGGGGTTATAATACAGGATATTTATATGAAAATAATTCGACAAATATTCGATAACGTAGCTTGAACACGGCGCGCAGCACGCGTGTATCAGAAGCGTCGGAACGGTATCGAGATTTTCGATTAGATTATCCATTTCTTTTTGGGCGTTAGTTTTCATAAATATACTCCAAAACCTCGTCGGCGGTTCTCGCGATAAAAGGCGCGCCCGCGTCGGCGAGCTCCTTTCTTCCGCGGAAGCCCCACTCAACGCCTATCATATCCACTCCCGCGTTATTTGCGGTAAAGATATCGACGTCGCTGTCGCCGATATAAAGGCACTCGCTCTTTTTTACGCCTAAGTTTTCAACAATAGCGTTTAGCGCCTCGGGGTTCGGCTTAGTAGGATACTCGGGCTTTTTACCCCAGGCTATATCGAATTTATGCAGGGGGTAAAGCTTAGTAAGAATCGCGTTTACAAATTCGTCAGGCTTGTTCGAGAGCACGGCGGTTTTTATTCCCGCGTTTTTTAACGACGAAAGCATTTTATCGCAACCCGCGTACGCCTCGGTGTTATCGTTACAATGCTCCTTATAAAAGCTGTCGAACGTATCTCTTACGATATCGCGCAGTTTTACATCCTCGTAGTTTTCACCCATAGCGCGCTCCACGAGCTTTTCACGTCCGTTGCCGACGAACATTTTATATTTCTCAACTTCATAAACGGGCAATCCCGCTTTTTTCAATCCCTCGTTAACGGCGATCGCTAAATCCTTAAGCGAATTTACAAGCGTTCCGTCGAGGTCAAAAACAACAAGCTTATAACTCATTAAAATCCCTTTTCCTGTTCAAAAAGTATCGCTCGGCACGGAGCCGCCTCGAGCCCGTCGAGCCTTATCGGGAAAGCGGACAGAGTATAGTCGCTTCCGCCGTTTATATCCTCCAGGTCGAGGTTTTCGAGGATAACCTTATCGTTTAAGGCGAGTATACGGTGGGTACGATATTCGTCAAACGGCGCGGCGATCGACTCCGCGTCGGTGCCAACGAGAACGATATTGCTGTCGGCTATAACCTGAGCCGCGGAGGACTCGATATATCCCATACCGTTTCCGCGGATCAAAAGGCGTTTACGGCATTTCGGAATAATCTCCTCCATATCCTCGCCCGTTAAAATACGGTCGGTTTCAACCACGGTACACTTACCGTAGAATACCGCGAGACGTATCTCGTCTATCTTCTTACCCTCTTCGTCGAAATGGTACGGCGCGTCTATATGCGTCGCGGTATGGCTGCTCATAGAAAACGCGGAAAGATTATACATATCGCCGTTTTCCATCGACTCTATAATATCGAGCTTGGTCTCGGGATCACCCTCATAGGGCGGAGTCTCGGGAATGCTCCTGCTTATATCGTAAATAATCATTTTTCCACAACCTTCCAATTAAATCATATAAAGTAATTATAACATATTTTTCGTTATAAACAAGTATAAAACGAGAAAAACTCCGCGGCAGAAGCCGCGGAGTAAATTCTATTTAATTATAAATAATCCGAAATAGCTTTCAGAATATTATTAAGCTTACCATGAACCAACTACTAACTTACCGTTGTCATACGCGCCTGTAGTATAGTAGCCTGCCTTTGACTGGTCGATAGTAACGTCTACAGTCTGTGTGCCGTTGCCGTTAGAGAAGATCATCTTTGTATAAGTCGTATCTAATGTAACAGTGTACTGTTCTTCACCATAATCGTTACTTGTCTTGTCAGTAAGCTTAACTCCGGGCCAAGCAGCGTTGCTGCTGCCGCCGTCTTTCCAAGCGTATACATATACATTGCTCCATTTCTGGTTGTTTGTGAACTTAAATGTATATGTTTCAGATGTTGTAGGAGCAGCTGTTGTAGGAGCTACTGTAGGAGCGGCTGTTGTAGGCTCTACTGTAGGAGCTTCTGTTGTAGGAGCTTCTGTAGTGGGAGCTGTTGTAGAAACAAGATGCTTATTATTACCGTCCTTCTCGCTAAGGATGTAATATGTAGTGTTGTTAGCAGCCTTAATATCAACAGTCTGTGCGTCAACCTTATCATTCCAGCTTAACTCAGCTGTGTGATCGGAAACATGAGCTAAGAGGAAGTTATCCTCTACCTGAGCGCGGCTGTTGTAGATGTCAGACCATCTCTTAACAGTCTCGTCGTCATTCCAAGTGTATACACGCCACTGACCTGTCATTCCTGAAACTCCGCCTAAATCAAGGATTACTGTCTTTGTAGTATCAGCGGGAGCTGTAGTTGTAGGCTCGGGATTAGTAACGATGATATCTGTAGCGTCAACCTGCTGGTCGTCAACCTTGTAATCGCTTACTGTACCGTCAGCCTTAACGATCTTTTCGTTGAAGGATGCTAAAGAACCGTTCTTAACTACCTCAGAAACCCAAGTATCGCCGTTCCAAGTCTGATACTGGATTTCATTAGCCTCTGTGAAAGAAACTGTGAATTCAGCCTTATAAACCGCTACGCCGTCAACTTTATCATCAGTCTTTGTCATTGTGAACTGATGCCAGAACTCGGAAGTTGTACCTGCTCTATCGTTGACGTTGAGCTTGAATGTGTAACCTGCTGTTACGTGATCAGCATTAGGAACGAAGTAGTATGTGTAGCTGTTACCTGAAGCCGCTGTTGTGGGAGCCGCTGTTGTAGGAGCAGCTGTTGTGCCTTCTACAGCTGTAGCGGGCTGATCTGTCCATGAATCAACTTCCCATTTGCCTTCGCCGTTNNTGTGTCGGATAGTAGCCTGTTACAGCGTCGTCGATTGAAATATCAACTGTCTGCTCGCTGCCGCCGTTGTTGAAGATAACCTTCTTGTACTTAGCGTCGATTGTAGCTGTAAACTGCTCTTCGCCGAGACCGTTTGTAGCCTTTTCTGTAAGCTCTACACCAGGCCATTCAGCGTTCTGAACGCTTGCGCCTGCATCGTCAGTCCAAGCATAGAGATATACCTTATCCCATCCCTTGTTGTTTGTGAACTTTACTGTGTTTGTTGTTGCGGGAGCAGCTGTTGTGCCTTCTTCGGGCTTAGCTGTTGTTCCTTCGGGAGCAGCTGTTGTGCCTTCTTCAGGCTTAGCTGTTGTGCCTTCGGGAGCAGCTGTTGTATCGGCGGATGTAGCAGGTTCATCTTTCCATGAACCTACTTCCCATTTGCCTTCGCCGTT
>DEFK01000008.1:29971-52503 GCA_002350765.1 Ruminococcaceae bacterium UBA2854 | reverse complement strand
TGTGTCGGATAGTAGCCTGTTACTGTGTTATCGTAATTGATATCTACAGTCTGCTCTGAACCGTTATTGAAGATAATCTTTGTGAACTTGTTGTCGAATGTAGCTGTATACTGCTCTTCGCCGAGACCGTTTGTAGCCTTTTCTGTAAGTTCTACACCAGGCCAAGCCGCGTTGTCGCCTGCTCCGTCTGCCCAAGCATAGAGATATACTTTATCCCATCCCTTGTTGTTTGTGAACTTAACTGTGTTTGTTCCTGTAGGAGCAGCTGTTGTACCTTCTTCGGGCTTAGCTGTTGTTCCCTCGGGAGTTGCTGTTGTTCCTTCGGGAGCAGCAGTTGTGCCTTCCTCGCTGCCAACAAGAACTACCTTGTAGTGACCCTGACCGTCTTTCTCATCGATCGTGTACCACTGCGCGCCGTCCGCGATATCTGTTGTGATATCTACAGTCTGCTTAGCGTTTGTAGCGGCACCATCGTTAAATACGATACCCTTAGCGTCAGAGGGAATCTCGGCTTTATAAACCTTCTGGCCGAATCCGTTATCCTCTTCGGATACTGTCATCGGATTACCGGGCCAGTCGCCGCCGTTATCCCAGTAGAAGATGTTAGCGTTACCCCAACCTAACGCGTCTGTAAAGTATACAGTAATCGTTGTCGGAGTATCGTTTACGAGCTGACCATTTTCAATAGTAACCTCGTCACCGATCTTCTTGCCATCCTTGTTAGTCGCGTACTCATCAAGCATATAAGCCGCGTAGTACTGGATGTATGTAGCATCTCTGACGTTAACGGTATCATCACCGTTTACATTCGCCAGATATAGCTGATCCGCATCGAGTTCCTCGATATACGCCGCATAATACTGGATGAGTGTAGCGTCTCTGATGTTAACAGCTCCGTCTCTGTTAACATCACCTAATTTGTAGGTGTTTGCTGTTGCGCTTACCCCAATGTTTGAAATACATGCCATAGACATTAACATGGCTATGACAAGTACAAAGCTTAAAGCTTTTCTCATTGTTCTTAGCATAACTTTCCTCCTTAAATATAGTTATACAAAAATGTACATTTTAATTATACTACGCTAACTAAATTTATTCAATACTTCCTAAAAAATTTAAAGTTAAAAATTATAGGCTGTTATTTGGTTATTTTGACTAAAATTTATTTTTTATTTTTATAAATAAGAACTAAAACTGTACACTTTGACAAAAAATTATCAATGTTTCACGTCACAAAAAAACGGCTCCCATACGGGAGCCGTAAAAAGTAATCGATTTAATTATTTTTTAACTTTAACTGTGATTGTCTTGGAAACAGACTTGGACTTGTAAGTAGCGTTACCAGCAGCTGTTACCTTAACAGTAATCTTATAAGTACCCTTCTTAGTCTTCTTCTTAACAGTAACCTTACCGTTCTTGAATGTGAGCTTAGAGTTCTTCTTAGTTACCTTGTAAGTTACCTTACCCTGAGCCTTAGAAACTGTGATAGCCTTATAAGACTGAGCCTTTTTCTTAAGCTTGCTAACCTTATAAGTCTTATTAGTAGACTTAACAGACATTGTGTTAGCTTTCTTGTCAGCAGCCTTAACTGTAACAGCAACCTTAACTGTCTCAACTTCGCCGTCCTTATCTAAGGAGAATACGATGTTAGTTTTACCAGCCTTGAGGCCCTTAACAGTTACAACACCTGTATCGTTCTGAGAAATAGAAGCGATAGAAGGATCTTCGATTGCTGACTTAGCGTCGCTGTCGTTTACTGTAACCTGATCAGTCTGGCCAACCTTAACTTCAATATCCTTAACGTCAGTGTCAAGACCATACTTCGGGAAAGCGCCGTCCTTAAGAACGCCGTTGTTAGCAACAGCCTCGTCACGAGTCTTGTAGATACCATACTCGCCGTTGCCGTAGTAGTACATCCAAACGCCCTTATAAGTAAACTTATGAGTTAAGGGGTTCTCTTCAGTAGCCTTGGGGTTGCATACGAAAATCATATTGTCGAAGCCCTCGGGAATACCTTCAGGATAGAAGCCGTAGCCGTCCTCGTCGGGATCATAGTACTCGTGCGGGATGTCCATTGACTGGATAGCTGCTGTGTAGATGGGCTTTGTTTTATCTGTACCACCGTCAACGAGGTTGTTCCAGATAATCTTACCAGCTGTTACAGGAACTTTAGCAACGTAGATGTTGGGCTGGCCTTCTACTGTCTCAGTAACAGCGTAGCCGGGCCAAGCGTTCTCTAAATCGCCCTGATAATCTTTACAGTTATAGGGGCCTTCCCACCAATAGATACCTGCGGCAAAATGGTTGGGTGTTAAATCGTAATAGTCATTGTACTCATTTTTCCAATCATCGGGAACGTAGAACATATAAGTATGTGTGTCTACCTGATCCTCTGAGTTAACAACGTCAGTAACAAGTTTTCTGTGTACAGAATCTCCAGCGTTTGCTGAAGCTGATACTGCTGCTACGCAAGCCATAGAAGCGAGGATGCATACAGCAAGAACTAAGCTTAATGTTTTCTTTAATGCTTTCATTAATTAAAAACCTCCTAAATATTATTTTCCGCAGAAGCGGATTAAGCTTATACATATTATATATGATAATAGAATTATTTTCAAGCAGTTTTAATAAAAATTTTAATATTGGTGCTTTTTTTATTATCTTATACAAATATCAGGCGCTAAATTTATGCAACAATGACATTGACATTTTTTTATAGACAAAATTATCCTGTATTATTACTTGACAATAGTGCTCTTTTTTATTACTATATTAAATGTATGTAAAATCAGTAAGAAACGAGGGTTTAACTTGGATAACAACAAAAAGAATATGGAAAGCATTGTAGCTCTTTGTAAGGGCAGAGGATTTGTATATCCCGGTTCCGAGATTTACGGCGGTTTAGCCAACACCTGGGATTACGGCCCGCTCGGCGTAGAGCTCAAGAACAACATAAAAAAAGCGTGGCTTAAAAAGTTCGTTCAGGAGAACAAGCTCAACGTAGGACTGGATTCCGCGATTCTTATGAATCCCCAGACATGGATCGCGTCAGGCCACCTCGGCGGATTCTCAGACCCGCTTATGGACTGCCGCGAATGTAAAACACGCCACAGAGCCGACAACCTTATCGAGGATTTCGACGGCACCAACGTAGCGGGCTGGACTAACGAGCAGATGATGGACTATATAAAGGAAAAGGATATTCCCTGTCCTAACTGCGGAAAGAAGAATTTTACCGACATTCGTCAGTTCAACTTAATGTTCAAGACATTCCAGGGCGTTACCGAGGATACTAAGAACGAGCTTTATCTCCGTCCCGAAACCGCTCAGGGTATTTTCGTAAACTTCGCGAATATCCAGAGAACAAGCCGTAAAAAAGTACCGTTCGGCGTAGCGCAGATCGGTAAGAGCTTCAGAAACGAGATTACACCAGGTAACTTTATCTTCCGTGTAAGAGAGTTCGAGCAGATGGAGCTTGAGTTCTTCTGTAAGCCCGACACCGACTTAGAATGGTTCGACTATTGGAGAAGCTTCTGCCGCGACTGGCTGTATTCGCTCAATATCAAGGAGGAAAACCTCAGACTCCGCGACCACGACAAGGAGGAATTAAGCTTCTACAGTAAGGCTACTACCGACTTCGAGTACCTCTTCCCCTTCGGCTGGGGTGAGCTTTGGGGTATTGCCGACAGAACCGACTACGACCTCACTCAGCATATCAATACAAGCGGTAAGAGCTTAGAATACTTCGACCCGCAGACTAACGAGAAGTACATTCCGTACGTTATCGAGCCTTCGCTCGGCGTAGAAAGACTTTTCCTCGCGATTATGACCGAAGCGTACGACGAGGAAGAAATCAACGAGAAGGATAAGAGAACCGTGCTCAGACTTCATCCGACGCTCGCTCCGTTCAAGGCGGCTGTGCTTCCGCTCTCCAAGAAGCTCGGCGACAAGGCAACGGAAGTATTCGACAGCCTCGCTAAGGACTTTATGGTTGACTACGATGACGCGGGCTCTATCGGCAAGCGTTACCGCCGTCAGGACGAAATCGGTACTCCCGTATGTATCACCTACGATTTCGACAGCTTGGAGGACAATTGCGTTACTATCCGTAACCGCGATACTATGGAGCAGGAGAGAATCGCTATCGACAAGCTCCACGACTATATCACCGAGCTCGTTAAGTTTTAACTTGACAATAGTTTAAATAGTGTTATAATTATAATAGAAAACGGAGTTGACCGATAACACGGTTAATCCTTTAGCAAATTACAAAAGTAATCGCCTGACTTCACCATTCGGCGGTTACTTTTTTCTTATGCACAAAATGTATCCTGTAGCAAATATCAATATAAGAATTGGTACGTACCAATCGGGCATATCGCACACCCCCTCTCGATAAATCTCAAGAGGGACTACCTCTTGGATTAACTCAAGAGGACTAACCGCTTCCGTTATTCGGACAACTCCTTAAATAATTATAAATCATACGTTTTATAATTTCAATTAAAAAAGTGTTACAAAACGCCTGACGTAAGCGTTACGTCAGGCGTTTCTTATTACATATTACTTATTACTTTCTTTATTCTCTCTACGGCTTCGATTGTATTATCCCTGTCGCCGAATGAGGTTAAGCGGAAATAGCCCGCGCCGTTGCCGCCGAAGCCCTCACCGGGTGTACCGACAACATTCGCTTTCTCGAGCAGGAAGTCGAAGAACTCCCAGCTTCCCATACCGCAGGGGCATTTCAGCCAGATATACGGAGAGTTTTTACCGCCCGTATAGTAAATTCCGAGCTCGTCCATAGCCGAGGAAATTATACGCGCGTTTTCCTTATAATACTCGAGGTTTTCTTTGATCTGTTTCTGACCTTCCTCGCTGAACACAGCCGCGGCGGCGCATTGTACGGGCCACGAAACGCCGTTGAACTTAGTAGCCTGACGGCGGTACCAAAGGTTATAGATATTATGGTCGTCACGCTCGAGCTCCTTAGGAATTATTGTATATCCGCAGCGTGTACCCGTAAAGCCCGCGGTTTTTGAGAGCGAGCACATTTCAATCGCGCAGGTGCGAGCGCCTTCTACGGCGTAAATCGAGCGGGGAATATCCTCCGTAATAAACGCCTCGTAAGCGGCGTCGTAGAGGATAATCGCGTCATTCGCGTTAGCGTAATCGACCCAGGCTTTAAGCTGGTCGTAATTATACGCCGAGCCCGTCGGGTTATTCGGAGAGCAGAGATAGATAATATCGGCTTTTACTCCCTCGGGAGGCATAGCCGCAAAGCCGTTCTCCTCGTTCGAATCGGCGTAGACAATCTTACGTCCTGCCATAATATTGCTGTCCACATATACTGGATATACGGGGTCAGTCACCATAACGGTATTGTCGGCGGAGAAAATATCGCCGATGTTTCCGCAGTCGGACTTCGCGCCGTCCGAGATAAACACCTCGTCAGCCTTCACCTCTACTCCGAAGCTCTTATAATAGCCCGAAACAGCTTCTCTTACAAAGTCGTAGCCCTCGTACTCGGGGTAACCCTTAAAGGTTTCCTTACGGCTTAAATCGTCCGCGCCCTTTTTCATAGCCTCAACTACCACTGGAGCTAAAGGCAGGGTAACGTCGCCGATACCGAGCTTTATAACCTTCTTATCGGGGTTATTCTTTATAAACTCATTCGTTCTCTTAGCTACCTCGGCAAAGAGATAGTTGGGAACAAGGTTGTCAAAATTCTTATTAATCTTCATAAAATCACCTCTGTTACTTCAGTATGATACCATAGAAAAGGTAATAATGCAAGTTATGCAGGCTAAAAATTCAATTTTAACGGGTTTTCTTTTTAAAATAAGATGATTTATGAATTTATTCTATAAATATCTTGCTAAAAAACGGGCTGACTCGCTGAGCCAACCCGTTACATTAATAATATTAAATTTCTATAACGCCGTCAAATACTCTCGTAGCTTCACCCGTCATATAAACGGTGTCGTCGGTATAGTTGATAATAAGGTCGCCGCCCTTTAACTTAACGGTGATGTCCTCGCCCTTCTTACAGTAGCCGTTCTCGCAAGCCGCTACAGCTACCGCGCAGGCGCCTGTACCGCAAGCCCAGGTTTCGCCCGAGCCTCTCTCCCATACTCTCATCTTGATTGTATGGTCGTTAAGCACCTTAATAAACTCGGCGTTGACGCGCTCGGGGAATATCGGGTCGTTCTCGAACTGAGGTCCGATATGCTCTAAATCGAAGCCGTCTACATTATCGACAAAGACTACACAATGGGGGTTACCCATAGATACGCAGGTTACGTCGTAATCCTTACCGCCGATAGTAACGCGCTCGCCTATCATACTCTGTTTATCACTCTTTACGGGGATATTCTTCGGATTAAGCTCCGCCTTACCCATATCTACGCGGAGCGTCGTAACCTCGCCGTCACGTGTAAAGGCTTTAAGGTTCTTGATTCCGCTTAGAGTTTCGATAGTAATCTCGTCGCGCTCTTTAATATCCAGCATATTATGGTCGTACAGGAATTTACCCACACAGCGGATACCGTTACCGCACATCTTACCCTCACTTCCGTCGAGGTTAAACATACGCATTTTAGCGTCGGCTACATCGGACGGACATACTAATATAATGCCGTCGCCGCCGATACCGAAGTGGCGGTCGGAAAGTCTTACCGAAAGCGCCTCGGGGTTATTGATTTCCTGGTCGAATGTACTGCAATAGATATAGTCGTTACCGGCGCCCTCCATTTTAGTGAACTGGAGCATCATCTTATCGGAGCGCATATTGTTAATATCCACAAGCTCTGTGCTGACCTGGGAATAACGGCTTCTTAAACAGTCCGCGAGAGCGTTCGCGGTATCGAGCGATGTAAGACACGGAATATTTCTCTCTACGGTCTTACGTCTGATTTTAACCGAGTCACGGCTCGGGATTCTTCCCTTAGCCGAGGTCGAGATAACGTACTGAATCTTTCCGCTCTCGATAAGCGAAAGCGTGTTATTATGCTCACTCTCGTGAATCTTCTTAACGATAGAAGCGTCTATATTGTAGGATTTAAGCACCTCGGCTGTACCCTCGGTAGCGTAAATGCTGAAGCCCATATCGGAATACTTCTTAACTATATCGCCGATTTCCGCTTTATCGGAATCACGGACGGTAACGAGTACGCCGCCGCCGCGCTGCATTTTATAGCCCGCTCCGATAAGTCCCTTATAGAGAGCTTCTTCCAGAGTTCCCGCTACGCCGAGAACCTCACCCGTCGATTTCATCTCGGGGCCTAAGTGGTTATCAACGTTAATAAGCTTTTCGAAGCTGAATACGGGAACCTTTACGGCGTAGTAAGGCGACTTCTTATAAAGTCCCGTGCCGAAGCCCATATCCTTGAGCTTCTCGCCGAGCATAGCCTTGGTAGCCAAGTCAACCATAGGTACGCCCGTAACCTTACTGATATACGGAATTGTACGCGATGAACGCGGGTTAACCTCGATTACGTTAAGCTCTCCGTTATATACGATGTACTGGATATTTACAAGGCCCTTGGTCTTTAATGAAAGCGCGAGGTTTCTCGTAGCCTCGATAATGATTTCCACCATATCATCGGTTACGTTCCACGCGGGATAAACCGCGATAGAGTCGCCCGAATGAACGCCCGAACGCTCAACGTGCTCCATAATACCCGGGATAAGGATATCCTCGCCGTCACAGATAGCGTCAACCTCTAGCTCGGTACCCATAAGGTATTTATCAATAAGAATCGGGTTCTCGATTTCCTGCGCGAGAATGATTCCCATATATTCTTTAACATCAGCCTCGTTAAAGGCGATAATCATATTCTGACCGCCGAGTACGTATGACGGACGGAGAAGTACGGGATAGCCGATTTTCTCAGCCGCTTCAAGCGCTTCCTCTAATGTCATTACGGTAACGCCCTTGGCTCTCGCGATATTATGCGACTCCAACAGCTCCTCGAAACGCTCTCTGTCCTCAGCCATATCAATAGCGTCGTAGGATGTGCCTAAAATATTTACTCCCTGCTCGTCGAGGAACTGGGTAAGCTTAATAGCGGTCTGTCCGCCGAAAGCTACAACAACGCCGTAGGGCTTTTCGGTATTGATAATACCCATAACATCCTCGTTGGTAAGGGGTTCAAAATAAAGCCTGTCGGCTGTATCGAAGTCGGTCGAAACGGTCTCGGGGTTATTGTTTACGATAACAACCTCATAGCCCGCCTTTTTAAGCGCCCATACGCAGTGTACGGAAGCGTAGTCGAACTCGATACCCTGGCCTATACGGATAGGGCCTGAGCCGAATACGATAACTGTCTTTTTATCGGAATTCTTTTCCTTAATAAACTCCTCGGCTTCGTTTTCCTCATCGAATGTGGAATAGAAGTAAGGTGTTTCGGCGTTAAACTCAGCGGCGCAGGTATCAACCATTTTATAAACGGGCATAAGCGTTTTGCCGATTTTTTCGCCCGAGAACTTTTCAATAGTGCGGTCGAGGAAGCCCGTTTCCTTAGCTTCCTTATATAAATCCCAGCTCATATCGCCGCTTTTCAGCTTTTCGCCGACCTTGATTATATTAACGAGCTTCTCTAAGAACCACTCGTCAATAAGCGTGATTTCGTGGATCGTGTCTACGGAAATACCGCGTTTAAGCGCCTCGTAAACACAGAACATTCTAAGGTCGTCGCAGACACTCAGTCTGTCCTTAACCTGCTCGTCGGTCATCTCCTCGAACATCTCGTCGTCGAGGGTATCGTGGGAAATCTCCGCGCCGCGGACAGCCTTCATAATAGCCTGCTCGAATGTCGGCGCGATAGCCATAACCTCGCCCGTCGCCTTCATCTGGGTTCCGAGCGAACGCTTAGCGTATACAAATTTATCGAAAGGCCATTTCGGAAGCTTAACTACAACGTAGTCGAGCGCGGGCTCGAAGCACGCGTAGGTAGAACCAGTAACGGCGTTTTTAATCTCGTTGAGCGTATATCCGATAGCGATTTTAGCCGCAACCTTGGCGATAGGATAACCCGTAGCCTTGGACGCGAGCGCTGACGAACGCGATACACGGGGGTTAACCTCGATTACCGCGTACTCGAAGGTCTCGGGATTAAGCGCGAACTGGCAATTACAACCGCCTTCGACTTTAAGCGCGGAAATAATATTCAGCGCCGCCGAGCGGAGCATCTGGTATTCCTTATCGGCTAATGTAACCGCGGGAGCGATTACGATAGAGTCGCCCGTATGCACTCCGACAGGGTCGAAGTTCTCCATAGAGCAGACGGTAATTACGTTGCCTAAGGAGTCGCGCATTACCTCGAACTCAATCTCTTTCCAGCCCGAGATACATTTCTCGATAAGGCACTGGGTAATCGGAGAAAGCTCCAGTCCGTTGGACGCGATTTCTCTAAGCTCCTCCTCGTTATTTACGATACCGCCGCCTGTACCGCCTAAGGTAAACGCGGGACGAACGATTACGGGATAGCCGATTTCGTCGGCAAAATCCACCGCCGCCTCAACGTCGTTTACAACGGTTGACGGAATAACGGGCTGATTGATTTCAAGCATAGTGTCCTTGAACATCTGCCTGTCCTCAGCCTTGTCGATTGTCTCGGGAACGGCGCCTAAAAGCTTAACGCCGTACTTATCAAGGAAGCCCTCCTTAGCGAGCTGCATCGAAAGCGTAAGACCTGTCTGACCGCCGAGTGTAGAAAGAAGCGAATCAGGTCTTTCCTTTATAATAATTCTCTTAACTATCTCTAAGGTAAGCGGCTCGATATAAACCTTGTCCGCCATAGCGTTATCGGTCATAATGGTAGCGGGGTTGGAGTTAACGAGTATTACCTCTAAGCCCTCTTCCTTTAACGCTCGGCAAGCCTGAGTTCCCGCGTAGTCGAACTCCGCCGCCTGTCCTATAACGATCGGTCCTGAACCGATAACCATAACTCTCTTTATATCAGGTTTTAATGGCATTTTTATCATTCTCCTCGTCAGTCTGTGCGGTTTTATCTCTGTCAGATTTTAGAAATATTAGAAATAATCCGCGTTTGACTTATTATCTATTATCTAAACTTATTAATTATTTCTTACCGTTCTTTATCATATCAATAAACCTGTCGAACAGGAACGCTGTATCCTTCGGACCTCCGCAGGCTTCGGGATGGAACTGTACGGAGAACGCGGGCATATCCTTATAATTAACGCCCTCGCACGTACCGTCGTTACCGTTTACGAAGCTTACCTCGGCGTTCTCGGGAACGGAGTCGTTCACTACCGCGTAGCCGTGGTTCTGGGATGTAATATACACGCGGTCGGTCTTAACCTCTTTAGCGGGCTGGTTAGCGCCGCGGTGTCCGTAGTGGAGCTTTTCGGTTTTCGCTCCCTGGGATAAGGCTAAGAGCTGGTGTCCCAAGCATATTCCGAAGGTCGGGATTTTATGCTCGCAAAGCTTTTTAAGCTCGGCGATAGCCTCGACGTTCTCCTGAGGATCTCCGGGGCCGTTCGAGAGCATAATTCCGTCGGGATTCAGCGAAAGGATTTCCTCGGCGGTCGTATTATAAGGAACAACCGTTAAGTTACAGCCTCTCTTTACGAGCTCTCTGCCGATATTATGCTTGGCGCCGTAGTCGATTAGCACGACATTATACTCGGGGTTCTCCGCCTTAAAGAACTCTTTTTCCTTTATCGAGGTTGAGCTTACCGCCTTTTCAACCTTATACGGCTTAATCTCCTCAATATCCTTTTCGAGATTATCGAGCGTATACGTGAGCTTACAGTTCATAACACCGTACTCACGCACAATTCTCGTAAGCGCTCTCGTGTCGATATCGTAAAGTCCCGGGATGTCGGAGCTTTTTAAAAAAGTGTCAAGATCACCCTCACAACGGAAGTTGCTGGGCGCTTGACACCAATTACGAACAATATAGGCTTTTAAAGAGGGAGCGGCGCTCTCAAAATCAGCGGGAATAACTCCGTAGTTGCCGATAAGAGGGAATGTCTGAATAACGACCTGTCCAAAGTAACTGGGGTCGGTAAGTGTCTCGAGATAACCCGTCATCGCGGTTGTGAAAACAAGTTCTCCCGTAGTTTCCTTTTCAGTTCCAAAGGCTTTGCCCTCGAAATATGTGCCGTTTTCTAAAATAAGATAAGCTCGGCTCATAAAATCTTCCTTTCATAAATGGTTTTTATCGTAAAATCTACTAGTTCTGATAAGTTCGTATAACCTGTTTGGCGATTTTCAACTTGCTTGTACGCATATTCATCGCCTGCTTCTCAATATAGCGGTGCGCCTGAGCCTCGCTCATAGTAAGGCACTGCATTAAAAGAAGCTTAGCGCGGTTAATAACCTTAACCTCCTCGAGCTCGCTTTTCAGCTTCTCGGCTTCGTCGAGAGAGTCGGTCAGGCGTTTGCGGTACGCTGCCGCGAACCCTATAATATTCATAAACTCGCGCGTATTCAAAGGCTTGGATATTACCATAACGCCGTATTTCGATACCATATCGAAGGCGTCGAGCGATTTCGCCTTAGCAACAATAAGGATAATACAAGCCTTGGTTTCCTCGGCGCATCGGCACGAGAACTCAAGTCCGTTCTCCTCGTCAAGCGGAGCGTTAACAACGATAAGCTCAAATGTATTATCCTCAAGCTTACGCTTAGCGTCGTCAACACAGGTGGAATAATGTATATCATTCCAACCCCCGCCCTCAAGCAGAGAGGCGACAGCTTTAATACTTGCTTCGGTTTTGGAGATAATTAAAGCTTTCTTCATAAAATCACCATCGTAATATTCTATCGTATTATTTTAATATATTTCAGCCTAAAAGTTATTACATATTAGAATAATAAAAAATTTTTAATTTTCTTCGTCAAGCGTGGGCGTTCCTATCTAAGATGTCATATCCCCCGTACCTTAACGCCTCTGTCAAGTTTTGGATAGGGAGGATAGGTTCTGCTTTTTAGTTCCCAGTTCTCGGTTCTCAGTTCTCAGTGGTCAGTGGTCAGTGGTCAGTGAGCACTTTAAGCTAAACGTTTCCTTATCGCAGTATATGGCTTCTCCTTGAGGAGAAGCTGTCACCGTAGGTGACTGATGAGGTGGAAATGTATTCATACATCAAGGATAGTTTATAAATCATTTATGACACCTCATCCGACCTTTTGCCGCTTAATCGGCAAAAGCCCACCTTCCCCTCAAGGGGAAGGCATATCGCACTACCCGACCAAGGCATATTACTCTGCACAACTGTGTCCACTGATCACTGCTCACTGCCCACTGTCAACTGTTCGCTAATAAAAATCAAAAAAAATAATTTTATTTTTTATTTAATTACATAATTATAGGAAATTCGTTAACACGTTACCACAAAGGGCTTAAAAACAGCATAGATATTGAGTTCTTGGTGCGGAAGCAAAAAATATTTTGTCTCCGCATTGCTTACGCAATTATGGTACTTTACAATAATACTTTTTCAACGGAATAATATAACTGTTGTTATAATGTTTTCTTTTCTTCCCAATCCTCTCATCATCCACAGCCAGCTTAGTTAAAATCTTGCCAACCTGACTCGCTTTCACCTTACCGCCTAAAAATCCCAAAATCCCGCGGGAAGCATATTATATCAATAAACCTTTGCAAAACTATTGACAATTTTTAAAATCCGTTATATACTTGCAATTGATGACACGGCAACGGCGCTGTGGGCTTTTGCTCACAGCGTTTTTTCTTATAGTAAAGGAGAATGGAAAATGGTAAATGTTACCGAATTATTCGGAAGCAACGTCTTTAACGACGATGTAATGAGAGATAAACTCCCTAAACCAATCTACAAAGCTCTTAAAAAAACTATCCAGGACGGCGAGACGCTCGACGACAGCGTAGCTAACGCCGTAGCCCACGCTATGAAGGAATGGGCTATTGAGAAAGGCTGTACCCACTACACACACTGGTTCCAGCCCTTAACAGGCGTAACCGCGGAAAAGCACGACAGCTTTATTACTCCCGACGGCGACGGAAAGGTTATTATGACCTTCTCGGGCAAGGAGCTTATAAAGGGCGAGCCTGACGCGTCCTCATTCCCCTCGGGCGGAATACGCGCTACTTTCGAGGCGAGAGGCTACACCGCGTGGGATCCTACCTCCCCCGCTTTCGCCAAGGACGGTACATTATATATCCCGACAGCCTTCCTTTCCTACACAGGCGAGGTTCTCGACAAGAAAACACCGCTTTTACGTTCTATGGAAAGAATTTCCAAGGAGGCGGTACGTATTCTCCACCTGCTCGGCAAAACCGAGGTTAACCGCGTTATAACCACTGTCGGTCCCGAACAGGAATACTTCCTTATCGACAAGGAAATTTATAACAAACGCCCCGACTTAGTATTTACGGGACGTACACTCTTCGGCGCGAAGGCTCCTAAGGGACAGGAGCTCGACGACCATTATTTCGGCGCGATCAAAACAAGAGTAGCGAAGTTTATGGCTGAACTCGATAAAGAGCTCTGGTCATACGGCATTTACGCTAAAACCGAACACAACGAGGTTGCTCCCTCACAGCACGAGGTAGCTCCGATTTACACCACAACCAACGTAGCCGTTGACAACAACGAGCTGCTTATGGAAATACTAAAAAAGACGGCGGAGAAATTCGACCTTGTATGTCTTTTACACGAGAAGCCTTTCGCGGGCGTTAACGGCTCGGGCAAGCACAACAACTGGTCAATCTCCACCAACACGGGCGAAAACCTCTTAAAGCCAGGTAAAAATCCCTCGGAGAACGTTCAGTTCCTGATCTTCCTCGCGGCTATCGTAAAGGCTGTTGACGAATACCAGGATTTATTAAGAATCTCCGTAGCCTCCGCGGGCAACGACCACCGTCTCGGAGCTAACGAGGCTCCCCCCGCTATTCTCTCGGTATTCTTAGGCGACGATTTAGGCGCTGTAGTAGACTCTATCGAAATCGGCGAGGAGCACGAGAGCGAGGGCAAAAAAAGTATGGATCTCGGCGTAGAGGTACTCCCCACGGTACGCAAGGATACCACCGACCGCAACCGCACATCACCCTTCGCGTTCACAGGCAACCGCTTCGAGTTCAGAATGCTCGGCTCGTCAGCTAACATCGCGAGCGCCAACATCATCCTCAACACCGCGGTAGCCGAGGAGCTTAAAGAATTCGCGGATCGTCTCGAAACCGTCAAGGACGTTAAGAGCGCCGCTAAGAGGCTCGTTGTAAGAACCTTTAAAAAGCACGACAGAATTATATTCAACGGCGACAACTATTCCGAGGAATGGGTTGAGGAAGCCGAAAAGCGCGGACTTTACAACCTCAAGAGCGTTCCCGACGCCGTTAAGCATTATATCGACGAGAAGAACATCGCTCTCTTTACGAACAACGAGGTTCTAACCAAAGAGGAGATTACCGCAAGATACGAGGTTGAGCTCGAAAACTACGCTAAGCATATCAACATCGAGGCGTTAACAATGCTCGATATGGCTAAGAAGGACATTATCCCCGCGGTAACTCAATACATTAAAACGCTTACCGACACCGCTTTAGCCAAGCAGTCCTTATCCCCCGATATTCCGACAAGTCTCGAGAGAGACTTAGTTACCGATTTAAGCCAGAAGCTTATTTGCTTCTCCGACAAGGTAAAGGAGCTCGAGAACAATCTTATTAAGGCTAACGAATACGTAGACGATAAGCAGGCTTACGCCGACTACTACTGCTATACAATCTTCGCGGATATGCAGGCGTTAAGGGCAATCGGCGACGATATGGAAACCCAGACCTCGTCCGAATACTGGCCCTATCCCTCGTACGGCGAGATGCTTTTCGGAGTATAAGGACAGGTAAGAGTTAAGAGTTAAAAGGTAAAAGTTATAAAACTAAGGAGCTGTTCACGAATGAACAGCTCCTTAACTCTTTTTAAATAATTTAAACAAATTTTACAGCAGTTCCGCACGCCATAATCTCCGCGGCGCCTTCCATAATGGAAGAAGTCGAGAATCTTACCGCTACGATAGCGTCCGCTCCCATAGCCTGAGCGTTTTCAATCATTCTCTGGATAGCGATATCACGAGACTCGTTGAGCATTTTTGTGTAGGAAACTACTTCTCCGCCAACGAGGTTTCTGAAGCCCGCGCCGATATCCTTAAAAGCGTTCTTCGCGCGTACTGTGTTACCGCTTACAAAACCTAAAGTCTGAAAGTTCTGTCCACTTATTGTATCAGTTGTTACAACAATCACTGCATAGCACCTCCTAAAAATTGATAGGGCTATTATACAACATTCGGCACAATAATACAAGCCGTTAAACAAAATTTTTAACGCTTACAATAAATCCTCGAGCGAAATCTTCTTAAAGAACTCGTCGAATTTACCGTAAATATTGTAGTGGTTACTGGTATCAGAGGCGCAGATAACGTCCGATTTACTAAGTATTTCAGTTTTAATCTCGGGAGTAATATACTTTTCTTTCATCTTAGTTACCTCCTTCAATCTCGGGTTCCTCTATATAATCCGAGGAATAGAAAGCGAATCCCGATTTATTACCTGTCGGATAATCAGCCTTATAGGTAATATAATGCGTTTCACCCTTATAAGTAATATAGAATCTTACCGCCAGCGTATAGCCTTCTTTAATCTCGTCAACTCCCGCGGTAATGTATTTATACTCGGTTGAGTCGAAGTCCTTATCGCCGAAGCTTCCCGACAGCGTATTGGTAGTATTCTTACAGGAATACTTATTACCCTTATCCACCGTCAGCTTTTCGATATTTATAGAGTTTTTATAATCACCCTCTACAGCGGCGAATACATAACCGAAGTCGGCGTTATCGTCGTTATAGAGCTTTTTCAGAACCTTCGAGCTTAACACGGTCATAAACCGTAAGCTGTCGCTGTTCTCCTCCTCAACGTCGAGGTTCGTCAGCTTTTTCTGGAAGCCGAGAAGCCGTCCGCCGTAATACTGATTATTTAAATCGGGAATAAGCGGATTATTGTAATTAAATATCGCGTCAAATCCGCTCGGAGTAAGCGCCCTGTTAATAAGCTCGGTAGTTACGGTTTCCTCCTCCGTAATCTTAGTAAACTCTCCGCTCGAGTAGCTGTAGATATTATCGTCATCGTCGAGGAAATACTCGATATGTCCTTTCTCGAATATATCGGCTTCCTTTTCGGAGAATCTTCGGTAATACTCGGCGATATATTCGGGATGCACGGTAGTGAAAACATACGCGCCGCTGTCATTTCCTCCGCTGTAGTACAGGGTATATTGGTTGTTATAACCGACTTCGCCGTCATAACCGAATTCATACGGACCGTGACCGTTATACGCTACAGCATTTTCATTTACATAATTATATCCGTAATTATTCATTCCAACGCCGACATATCCGTTAAAGGTCGCTTGGCTGACGGAAGGTTCCGCCATAAAGGAAACCAAACTGTCTCCGACATTGATTCTTGAATATCCGACAAATCCGTCACCCGGATTATAATCACTAATATTAATATTATTATGATATCCGCTGATATCGCCTGTGGTTTTACCGTAAACATAGTTGGGATAGAATTCGTACGGGTTATCGCTCGTACCTATTCCCTTTACATACACGGTATTTCCGAGATGCTGGGTATCGCTTTCTTCTATATCCGCGACAACCGAGTCGCCAAGCTTAAGCTTATCTCCGTCAACCGTGAATCCGTTTATCTCGCCTAAAACAAGCAATTCTTCGTCATACAGGTAATAAGAATTTTCCATCTTACTTACAACGTCGGTATTCATCGGAAGAATACTGCTCGTTTTATCTACTCGCGTAAACTGCGCGGTGTAGGTAACATTGGGACCGGTCAATACATCAAGCGCGGGCGACCAGCCGCTGAACACATATCTGTAATTCGCGTCGTCGGGTTTATACGGGCGTTCTCCGTAATATTTCGGAGTTTGTCCCTCGGGGTAATCTCTATGGTCGAGTTCTGTACCGTCGTAGTTATACCATGTAACGTTATAGTAATTAATCGCCGTCTTGCTGTATTCGGCTGTATAATCCTTGTCGCTTGTTACCTCTGTTATCGCGGGTGTCCAGCCTGTAAATGTATAGCGGTATGTATCGTCGTAATACGCTTCGGGATTTTCGTTGGGATAGGAAGGCGTTTGACCCGCTTCGTAGCTTTGAGTGGCAAGCACCGTTGAGTCGTGGTCTAACCATCTTACCGTATAGGTTTTAGCTGTTCCCGCGAAATGCGCCGTATAGGTTACGTCGCTCGAAACCTTCGGTAAATTACCCGCGGCGTAAACCTGATTATCGGCGGAAGACTGCCATCCGTCGAAGGTGTATGTATTATAAACATCCTCTGCTTTTGTAGGTGTTTCTCCGTCATAAGAAGGATAAGAACCGAACGCCACATCCGTGTCTTCCTCTAAAACGTTATTGCCGTTTTTCCATGTAACCGTGCTGACGGAAGGCGCCCATGTAATTTCAATTTCATCAATATACATCGCGCCGCTTGCGGAACGTAAACCGATAAATGTATAATTGCCGTTTACAGCCAAGTTCATAGTTTGCGTACCGTCATAAACGATAGAACCTATAAGCGTTCCTCTGTTATTTTCATTGTAAAGGTTCGCGGCTGATGTATAGGCTGAGGTTTTTCCGTAAACCTGAAGTGTTCTTCCGCTGGCAGTAGCGCTGTTCCATATTACCTTTACGTTTGTAACCTTGCCGCCCGAAGATGTAGTAACAATACCTGAATTGTCACTGCCGCGCATCTTAATTGTGCCGTTTTCACCCGAGGTGTTTCCCGCGTAGACAGCGGACGAAGCGCCTACTTTTCCGCTCCACGAATCATAGCTAACATCATCAGGTCTTTCCGTAAACGGACAGTCGATATTATCGAAGGTCTCGTGTTTTGATTTTTCCTGGAATGTCGCTGTATAATAAGCGTCGCCTGTTAAGCTTGTAACCTCGGGAGTCCAGCCTGTAAATACATAATAATAATCGTCGGTTGCCGCTTTTGTCGGATCTTCTCCGAAAGTGGGAGTTACTCCGTAAGCGACGTTGTCATCGGCGCGGATTAACGAGCTGTCCTCACGCAGCCAATAAACAGTATATGTGTTGAGTGTTTCCTCGAAATGCGCCGTATATGTTACGTCCTCCGTAACATTGGGTAACTGTGCCGCCGTGTATACCTGATCGTCAATCGAAGACTGCCATCCGTCGAAGGTATATGTATACTGCGCGTCCTTTTCCTTTGTCTGAGCCTCGCCGTTATACACGGGAGTAGCGTCGTAACCTACCGTATCGGTTTCTAAGGTGTTTTCACCGTTTTTCCAAGTTACGGTATATGTACGAGCTGATTGTTCGAATTGAGCTGTAAATGTTGTATCGGAAGTTATAGACGGGAAGCTGTCTGTATATAAGTTATCGTCACCCGCGCGCTTCCAGCCTGTAAAATCATAGTTATACTGCGCTGTAGGACCTTTTGCGGGAGTTGCTCCGCTGTAGGAATAGGCTTCTCCCTCCTCAACGGTATCGGTTTTTATAGTATCACCGTTCCAGTTATTCCATGTAACTGTATGGGTGGGGTTATTAAATGTATCTTTCCATGTGATTTGAATTTCATCAATCCACATAGCTCCGTCATTTGAGCGCACACCTATATATTTATAGGTTCCGCTGATTTCGAGCTCTGTAGTACCGTAAACGATTTCTCCTAAGCTTGTTCCTTTTGTAGACGCGTTAGTACTGTAAAGGTCTTCCGCTGAGATGTACGGTGTATCTTTACCGTATACTAAAAGCTTCTTGGAGTTTTGTGTATTGCTGTTCCAGGTTACAGTTATTTTTTTAACCTTACCGCCTGAAGTTGTAGTAACAATACCTGAATTACTGTTGGTCGTGCGAAGCTGAACAGCGTCATGTTGACCTGCGGAATTACCCGCGTATACAGCGCCTGACGCGCCTGTACCTGTCCAGTCGGCATAAGATGTAGAGCCTGATTCTACGCCTGTAAACTCTCTGTTTATAACGTCGGTTTTTTCGCCAAGCGGCGAGGGAGCTGTAGTCGGCTCCGGTGTTGTGGGAGCTGCGGTAGCGGGATCTGTCGCGCCCGAGGAATCTACATATTTCCAGAACTGGAGTTCTTGACCTGAAATATTTCCATCTGTACCTGTGTAACATCTCCAGTCCTGACTATTATATACGCCGACATAGCGGTTTACCGAGGTGTTTTTTAAGTAGCCGCTGTCGTTATCAATAACGAATGTATTTTTAGTATCAGCACCTACACGTACACCGTTGTTTGTATTGGTACAATAAAGCTTTTGATCATTGTCGGAAGGAATACTGAATGTAAAGTTGTCGCCGTCGCGTCCGACTATCCAACTGCAATTAGCAATTTTTTCGTTTGTATCATTTAGAGTATCATTTGATGAGTCAACAGTAAGGTTTATCGCGGAAGGAGCTGACCCTGCGCCGTTATCGTTATCAAGCCCGTAATATGAAAAACCATCAGTCATAGTAACGATTACGGTATCTCCGTTTTTAACATCGCTTGCCGAAGCCTTATACCACGCGCCGTTTGTTGTCGGAGCGGCTGTTGTGGGAGCTACTGTAGTAGGAGCCGCTGTTGTGGGCTCGGCTGTTGTGGGCGCCGCTGTAGTAGGCTCGGCTGTCGTTGGAGCAACCGTAGTAGGTTCAGGTGTATCGCCGCCCGAGCTATTGAGCTTATAGAGCTGGATAGCCTGCTGGCTGGAGTATGAGCTTGACTTATAGTAACGGAAACGCATCTGGTCACTTGCTGAATTAAATCTCAGATATGCTCCGCCGCTGGAAACAATATTAACATCACCGCTGCTAAACGAAATGGTATTGGTATACACGGTACTGTCATCAGAAAGCAAACCGTTTGCGTTCGACGTCTGACCGATATATTTACCGCTCGCCGATTTAATAGTATAATCGTTACCGCTCTTGGCGATAGTGAACTTCGCCGCGTCTGTCGCGGTATCGGAAGCGATAACGCCGCCGTCGATATTTACGCCGATAGTATTACTTACCGCGTCCAGCGTTCCTAAAGCGCCGTTAAACGCAACTTCGCTGCTTTCGTATACAATAAGATAATCGCCCGACCAGTCTGTCGGCGTTTCAGTTACCTTAACGTAGCTGTCCGCCGCGCTCGACTTCAGCGGAACTATCGCGAACAGCCCGAAAATCATTATAAGCGTTAGCGACACGCCTATAATAGACTTAATCGTTTTCATAATTTCTCTCCTTTCCATAATGTATACTTATCCGATATTAGAATACATAAGTATACATATAGTTGTAGAGATTATATAATAGTATACTAAAAAGGTCAATATAATTTTGAAATTATGTATTATTTGCCTAAAAATTTTCACGGTAAGGCACCGTAGCCCAATCACGCCTATTAAAGCGTATGGATTTTTCGCCTTTGACGAAAGGAAAACTCGTAGTTTTAGGCAAACTCGACTCGGGAGGAGTCGGAGCTCCTCCCCCTACGAGAAACGCGCATCTAATCGTAGGGGCGGACTTCCTACGTCCGCCCGTGATACGTTAGTCTTACGTATACGCAAACTACCTTTGCGTAAGCAAAACAGGAAACTTCTGAAAAAATCATAAATACACCTTTTTCACAAAAAAAGACAGGCTGAAATATCAGCCTGCAAGACTATAGGAAAACATATATAAAAGAATTTTTCGCCTTTGGCGAAAGGAAAACTCGTAGTTTTAGGCAAACTCGCCTCGGGAGGAGTCGGAGCTCCTCCCCTACGAGAAACGCGCATCTAATCGTAGGGGGCTGTCGCAAATAGCGGCAGCCCCGATTTATAAAGTATTAACTTTAAACTCTTAATTCTTAAATGAATTAAACGCAGCCCTGAGCCTTCATAGCCTCGGCAACCTTTAAGAAGCCCGCGATGTTCGCGCCAGCCATATAGTTGCCTTCCATACCGTACTCCTTAGCCGCTTCGTCACAAGACTTAAAGATTTCTTTCATAATGTTCTTAAGTCTGCCGTCAACGTCCTCGAATGTCCATGAAAGACGCTCGGAGTTCTGGCTCATCTCAAGACCTGATACGGCAACGCCGCCTGCGTTAGCAGCCTTAGCGGGACCGTAGAGCATACCCTTCTCGAAGTATACGTCGATAGCCTCGGGAGTAGAAGGCATATTAGCGCCCTCAACTACAGCGTAGCAGCCGTTAGCCGCGAGAGCCTTAGCGCTCTCCTCGTCGAGCTCATTCTGTGTAGCGCAGGGTAAAGCGATATCACAGGGGATAGTCCAGATACCCTTACAACCCTCGGTATACTTAGCTTCGGGATGTACGTTAACATATTCCTTAATTCTCTTTCTCTCTACCTCTTTAAGCTGTTTAACTAAATCGAGGTCGATACCGTTCTCGTCGTAAATATAGCCGTTGGAATCGGAAAGAGCTACTACCTTAGCGCCGAGCTCGGTAGCCTTCTGTGTAGCGTAGATAGCAACGTTACCTGAACCTGAGATAACAACTGTCTGACCCTCGAAGCTCTTGCCGTTAGCCTTTAACATCTCGTTAGTGTAATAGCATACACCGTAGCCTGTAGCCTCTGTACGAGCTAAAGAACCGCCGAATGTAAGTCCCTTACCTGTAAGAACGCCTGTAAACTCGTTACGGATTCTCTTATACTGACCGAACATATAGCCGATCTCACGAGCGCCTGTACCGATGTCGCCCGCGGGAACGTCGGTATCGGGACCGATGTGCTTACAAAGCTCTGTCATAAAGCTCTGGCAGAAACGCATAACCTCTCCGTCGGACTTGCCCTTAGGATCGAAGTCGGAACCGCCTTTACCGCCGCCCATGGGAAGTGTTGTAAGGCTGTTCTTGAAAATCTGCTCAAAGCCGAGGAATTTAATAATTCCGAGATATACTGAAGGATGAAGTCTTAAACCGCCCTTATAAGGACCGATAGCGGAGTTGAACTCAATTCTGAAACCGCGGTTAACCTGTGTAACGCCGTTGTCGTCTACCCAGGGAACACGGAAGATAATCTGTCTTTCGGGTTCAACGATTCTCTCGAAAACGCCCGCCTCTACGAGGTCAGGTCTTTTCTCGGCAACGGGCTCTAAGGACATAAATACCTCAGTTACAGCCTGGATAAACTCAGGCTCGCCCTGGTTGCGCTTCTTTACTGTTTCGAGTAAATCCGCTAAATATTTGTTCTTTAATGCCATAGTAATTTCCTCCATTCTTATATGCGCATTATTATATGTCTTTTTAACACTTTAATATAATACCATAGCGATTTTGAAATTGCAAGTTTTTTTTATTATAATTCAGAATTTTGTTAATTTATCAATTTTTCCGCCTGAATTTGCGTGGTTTTTGTTAACTTACTTGCATTTTTCTTTTAGGGGTAAGGGGATAGGATTAAGGATGCAGGGAATGTCGAGCAGACAGGATAGATTTAAAAGCAACGTTTTGTTCCCGACCGTATTTATACGCGCTTCGCGCAAGCGAAGTCGAAGAATCTTTAA
>DEFK01000008.1:0-29938 GCA_002350765.1 Ruminococcaceae bacterium UBA2854 | reverse complement strand
TCTTTGATGTCAGTTTTGGATAAAGAGGATACGTTCAACTAATTAGTTCTCAGTTTACAGTTCTCAGTGTTTTTTGTATTAAAAACCTAATCAATATTAATACAGTCGGGAAGCCGAGGTTGTAAATCAGTCCGTTCTTTCTACACGACTATAGCACTTCCCGCTTCCTGTTTACCGCTTGGGGGCGGCTCAACTGAGCCGCCCCCATTCTTCATCTTTTACTTATTCTTAACCTTAACTTTAAATTTAAGAGTAATACCGTTTGTTTTTACTTTAATTACAACGTTGCCTTTCTTTTTAGCTCTTACTAAACCGCTCTTAGAAACACTCGCTATTTTCTTTATGCTGGATTTAAACTTAGCTGTACCTACTTTACCGATAATCTTAATCTTATATGTTTTGCCCACCTTAAGTGTTTTCTTGGAATGCTTTAGCTTCGGATTCTTAACGGTTACTTTGCATACTTTGCTTACGCCGTTATTAGTTACGGTAATTGTCGCTTTACCTTTCTTAACGCCGATTACCTTACCTTTAGCGTTAACCTTCGCTATCTTGGTATTACTGCTCTTAAATGTTGTATCTCCTACAGGATTCTCAACGTCCGCTTTAATTTTAATTGAACCCTTTACATAAATGGTTTTCTTAGTAGGAGTAATAGTAATAGCAGTATTTTTCGAGGGAGCGGGTTCTGTTGTCGCGGGTTCAGTAGTTTCGGGTTCTGTAGCGATAGGATCGGTAGGCTCGGGCTCTACTGTACCCGTTTCCGTAGCGGGAGCGGTTGTATCGGGCTCGGTAGGCTGTTCCTTGCTGTTAATCTTAACATTGAAATTAGCTCTGTAGCCAAGGAACTCAGCGTTAGCCTGATAGGATTCGCCCGCTTTCCATGGATCGGCATACTGGCCGTCAAACTTTTCAATCGGATATGTTTCGCCTTTGTACTCTATACTCTCCTGTCCCGCTTCTGTCTTAATAACGGTTTCATCAGCAAAAGTAATAGTCATCGCGGGAACTTTATAGGTGTACTTAAACATTTTCTTGTTGTTATTATCGGTATCCCATACGCCGTCCGTTTCCTCGGTCAGCTCAACGGGATCGGGGTCAAATACAACGCTATCAACGGGAGTCTCAACAACATTAACGGTAAAGTTTACATCCATACCGAAGATAGAGCCGGAAACCTCGTGAGCTCCTACTTTCCACTTGTTATTATATTTCTGGTCATCTTCAAAAGAGATACCGTATTTCTTGCCGTTGAAGGTAAATTCATTATCCTCGCTTTTAAGAACAGTTCCGTCAGCTAAAGTCGCTTCCATATCAGCGTTATAATAGTATTCTTCCCACCAAATTTCGTCTTCTACAGCGTCGTCGCCTTCTCCGTAGTAAATATAAGAAACTCTCTCGCGCTGGTGAGTTCCCTTAATAATAGTAACAGACTTAGCCGTTACCTTTTTAAAGGGATTGTCCTTTACAACTACGTTGAAATCAGTTTTAGTTCCGAGAACATCCAGTTGCGCTGTGTGAGTTCCTACTCCCCACTCGTTCTCAGCGCTCTGGTCATCGGTAACATCGGGGAATACATAACCGCCGTTAATTATAACCAAACCGCTTTTGTTGCTGTCGTATGTAGTACCGTCGTTAAGGGTAACCGTGTAGTCCACGTCATAATTATATCTGTTAAACTCGCCTGACGTATCGTTATCAACATCCTTATAAACAACTACTTCACGGGCTTCAACTTCTTTTATGGGGTTATCCTCTACAGTAACTTCAAACGGGCTTACGATACCGAAAAGTAAGCAATCAACAGTATATTTTTTGCCAACCTGCCACTCGGTGTCATGACTCTGGTTATCGTTGAATCTGGGATAAAAGTTTCTTCCATTGTATTCAAATCCGCCCTCTTCGTCATATTCATCGCCGATAGTCTGCTTCACAGTAGTACCGTCTTTAAATTTTACGGTAATTGTAGGATAATAGCTGTATTCATTCCACGGCTCGTCCTCGAGAGTGGTTTGTACTCTGCTGTTAATATCCTTGTACAAAGTCATATCGTCAACTGTTACGCTCTTTACAGGGTTTTCTTTAATATTTACCTTAAAGGGCTTTTTAAAGTCGAGGATTTCAGCAGTAGCTGTATACGTTCCCTCTGTCCATACGCTATCAATAGACTGGTTGGTAGTAACGTCGAGCCAGTAATAGGAGCCGTTGTAGCGAATTGAACCGTCAGGATCACCCTCAACAACAGTTTCGTCCTCAAGAATCAGTCTGAAAGTCGGCTCAACTCTGTAAACGGGATAATAAACGTTATCGCCGTTTATATACTCGTAATCACTTTCGCAGTCAACGCCCGCAATCAATTCAACATTGTCAATCTGAATGTCTTTTATAGGCGCCATTGTTTCATCAGGCGTCGCGGAGCCGAGCTGCTTAGAAGTATCCTTAGCCGCCGCGATAAACGGTACCGCGGTAAACATACTTAATACCATTAATACGGATAAAAGTCCGCATAACAGCTTCTGATAGTTTTTCATAAACATACACCTCTTTATAATTTGGTGATTTCATTATAATATAATAAACAAAAAATTACAATACTTATAAATTTTTTTGTAAAATAATTGTAATTGCAGCCGTTTATATGTTATAATTACAGCAATACATACAAAATATTTACCGAGGCAGCTATGAAAAAACTAACGGCTTTAATCTTATCGCTTTTAATTATAATAAGCGGCACGGCGGCTTTCTCCGCCGAGGAGAAAAACGACAAGATAAATATAGAGAAAATAGAGTTTAAGAACCCTGACTTCATAAAGGGAATGGATATTTCCTCCGTTATATCGCTCGAAAACTCGGGCGTAAAATTCTACAACAACAGCGGCGCGGAGGAGGATTTATTAAAAATCCTCGCTAACAACGGCGTTAACTGTATTAGAATACGCGTGTGGAACAATCCTTTTAACTCGGAAAACAAAGGCTACGGCGGCGGCAACAACGACGTTAAAACCGCCTGTAAAATCGCCGAGCGCGCGGCTAAGTATAATCTAAGCCTGCTTATAGATTTCCACTATTCCGATTTCTGGGCAGATCCAGGTAAGCAAAAGGCTCCGAAGGCTTGGTCGAAGCTTTCCGTCAGCGATAAAGCCGAGATGGTTAAGGAGTTTACAAAAAGCTCGCTCGAAACAATCAGTGCCGCGGGAGCGAAAATCGCTATGGTACAAATCGGCAACGAAACCACAAACGGTATCGCGGGCGTTTACACCCAAAAGGATATGGCGAAGATTTATAACGCGGGAAGCGCGGCTGTACGTGAATTTGACAGCGATATAAAAACCGCGATACACTTTACCAATCCCGAAAAGACGGAGTATTTTAAATCGCTTATCGACAGCCTCAGCGCCAATAACGTGGACTACGATATTCTCGCTACTTCATACTATCCCTACTGGCACGGAAGCCTAAGCAACCTAACAGAGGTACTGAACTACGCCGCCGATACATACGGCAAGTACGTTATGGTAGCGGAAACCTCCTACGCCAACACGCTCAAGGATACTGACGGCCACGAAAATACCGTTTCCGAACAGAACAATAATACGGGCGAAAACCTGCTCTGGGATTTCACCGCTCAAGGTCAGGCGGAGGAAGTCCGAGCCGTTATGGAAGCGGTTAACAACGTTAAGAACTCGAAAGGTCTCGGCGTATTTTACTGGGAAGGCGCTTGGATTTCAGTCGGCGATACCACAGATCTTAGCGGCGAGGATTACGAGAACAGGGTTAAGGATAACAAGAGCCTTTGGGAAGAATACGGAAGCGGCTGGGCTTCGAGCTTCTCGGGCGGCTACGATCCCGACGACGCGGGCGTATACTACGGCGGCTCGGCTATAGACAACCAGGCGTTCTTCGACGCTCAGGGAAAAGCTCTCCCCTCTCTAAAGGTTTTCGACTACGTTACCTACGGGAACGGAGAGATACTTTCGGGCGACTCAAACTTCGACAAGGTCGTTAATATTCTCGACGTCACAGCTATACAAAAGTTTCTCGTCGAAAAAACCGAGATAAATAAAAAAGCCGCCGACGTTAACGGCGACAACATTGTGTCTATTAAGGACGCGACCTTGATTCAGCATTACAGGGCTAAAATCAAGGTAGACTTTCCGATAGATACGGATGTTAATTAAGTAGGAAGTAGGAAGTAGGAAGCAGGAAGTTGGAAGCAGGAAGTAGGAAGCAGGAAGTTGGAAGTTGGAAGCAGGAAGTTGGAAGTTGGAAGTACAGGGCTGTTGCAATCGCGACAGCCCGTTTTTATTTAAACAACTCTAAATCATTATACAGACTTTTCCGCTCGGACGCTTCTTTAAGCATTTCGGCGGTGCCCGTATTCTTCCGCTTACCCGTCAGGAGCAAGCCGATATATTTTCCGCTCTCGAGCGCTAACCCCGCGGGATAGAAAAGCTTAGATTTTTTAACCAGCTTATTATCCTTAACCTTAGCGTTAACCGAGGATAAAAGCTGGGAGGCTATACCCCTTTCGCTAACGGTTCTATCGTTTCTGTCCGAGATATACTTTATCTCGCGGTAACGGTTAGAGTCCTTCTTACCGAAATTACCGCCGCTGAGAATATCCCCGAGAACTCTTTCGGCTAAGTCACGGATTATATTAATTTCGTTTACAAATTCCTTTTTATCGATCCCGAGGTAAAGCTCGCAGGTTCTCGTAAGAATACCGCAGAATCTCCAAAGCCCGAAGCTTTTAAGCTTACTTTCGAACATATCCGTAAACTCTTTATCCGTAAAGCGGTTTACAAATACCGCCCAGTCGCAGAGATGGCGCAGTCCTATTCCCTCGTTCGTCATATGCGCCGCGGTATGCAGAAGCATAATAAGTCCGTGGTGGAAATCGTCCGCCGTCATACAGCTCACCGAAGCGAATTCAATCCGTCTCGCCGTCGCGATAGTAGTATCAATCTCCGCCTGTATAAGCTTACCCGCCTTATTTTCGGGAACGCCGTTTACCGTGCGGTGCATTTCCATAATACTCAACCCGGGGCGGTCGTAGGCGATATGAGTATCACCTGTTTCACCGTGGTTATGCTTAAAGCCAAGCTCCTTGATCGCTGATTCGGCTCTCTCGAAATCACCTTCGCTTACAAGAAAATCGACATCGCCCATATCGCGCAGAGCCGAATCGGGATAGTAATAAGCGGAGTTTATTCCCTTTATCACGGCGTAGGGGATTTTCGCTTTAGTCAATACCCTGTCGAGCTCGCTGTGGTCGTGGTAGTTGCCCGTATTTACAATCAGCTTCGCGAGATAGCGCTCGTTAAAAGCCTCATATCTTTCGGGCGCGCGAAGCTTCAGCCTTTCCTCAACGAACGGAAAGACCGTATTATACACCGTCTGAGCCTGAGCTTCACGCAAAAGCTTCATAAGGTTTATGTTATCAAGCTTAGGTTTATCTCCCCCGAAAAGCCGATACCTCACGATATCGAGCAGGGAAGCCTGGATTTCGTTTATCATTCTTCTACCAACTCTATACTAACAATCTCGCGCGGGTTGTTTATCCTCGGCATAGCCACGGTATTAGCGCAGCCCGCGGTCACGATAAGCTTGTTATAAAAAATCCCCTTATCGTATTTCGGAAAGAATCCCTCTCCCGAGGAGAATAATCCCCTGTCCGAAAATCTCATCTGCCCGCCGTGGTTATGTCCCGACAGGATCAAATCTATATCCTTATCCTTTATCATCACATCATAATAAATCGGGTGATGGTTTAAAAGGATTTTATAGCCGTCTTTTTTCGAGAACTCCTCTAAAAAGCTCTCGTCGGCAAAGCTCGAAAGCCCGCCGATTATATATTTATCGCCGTTAAAATAATAATCCTTACAGCTGTTGTCGAGCAGGTTTATATTAAGGCTTTTAAAAAGCTCTAAATCCTCGTCCAGAAGCTTCTGCTCGTGGTTGCCGAGGCTTATATATACGGGAGCGATTTTAACAAGCTCCCTGAAAAAATTATACGTCCGCTCGGTATCAGGTCTGCTTTTAAAGCAAAACAGCCTTACGCCGATAAAGTTGTAATAATAAGCGATATTGAACAGCGCCCATTTAAGAGGGTTCATCTTCTTAGGCGAAGCCTCTTTAAACTCGTAGTTTATATCCTTATCGTAGCGCTCCAGCATATCCCCCGCTATCAGGATAACGTCGGGATCGTTCTCTTTTATCAGCGGCATTAAATCCGCCCACGGTCTTTCGTGTAAATCCGAGAGAAAGGTTATTTTCAGCTTACTATTCAGTTTTGGCGATTTAATACGGTATTTTGTTAAAACCGCTTTAGCCATAATTACCTCGCTCGTTTTTCATTATGTCTTTTTATAAAATCTGAAATCCGCTCGCTTATATAGAACGACCAATAGCCCAGAAACGCGCCTGTGACATTACATATAACATCATCAATATCACACATTCCGCGCGCAAGGGAAAACTGGACGGCTTCAATAGCGCAGGACAACAGTAACGCCGCTAACACTACTATAATAAGCCTATACCTTTTCTTGCCGACTAAGGCGAACGGCAGGCTCATACCAAGCGGCATAAACAGAAACACGTTCATAGCCATAGTTCTGTAGAGCTCGGGCTGGATTTTAGCCGCCTCGAAGGTATAGAACGGGATAAAATTAGCCATATGCTCGCCCGCGCTTCTATCTAAAACGGTAATATAAACAATAGCCATAGCCGATAAAACCGCGAATACAGCGCCGATAATTCTCTTAACTTTTCCTTTAAGCGGAATTGTAAATATCGTCCACGCCGAGAACATCAGGAACATTTCGAGATAAACATCGCCCATCGGCTGGACATAAAACCAATGAAAAAAAGACATAAAATTTCCTTTTTGAGATTAATAAAAACATTATATCTTTTATAATAAATAATGTCAATCGGATTCTAGGAGATATTGTCAACATAAAGGAGTAAAAAATGATTATAGATACCCACGCCCACATAGGCCATATGCTGAACTTCAATATGACCGAAGACGACTTGCTCTATTCGGTAGAAAAATACAATATTGACTTTACGCTTTTAAGCAATATCGAGTGCGCCGAGTTCGATCATAAGGGCAGAAAGGTTCCGAGGATTCTCCAAAAATCCCAGAACAAGGTTTTTACTAAAACTTTAAGCTTCGTTAAAAAGCACCCCGACAAGCTCGGGCTGCTGGTATGGCTGAAAATAGGAAGCGAGCTTCCCGACGAGCGCTTTATTAATACGCTGAAAGAAAATCGGGAATATATATACGGCTTTAAGTTTCATCCGTTCCACTCCAAAACCGCTCCCGACGATAAAAGGCTCGAGCCGATTTACGAGCTCGCCGAAGAATACAAGCTCCCCGTGGTATCGCACACGGGCGGTAACGAACAGGCTAAATCGATCCACCTATACAACGCCGCGAAGGCTCACCCCGAAATCGACTTCGTTATGGTGCATATGGACTTAGGCACGGACAATAAGGAGGCGCTCGATTTACTCGGAAAGCTTCCGAACCTCTACGGCGACACAACGTGGGTTCCGATAGAAACGACTATAGAAGCTATAAAACGGTACGGAAGCGAAAAAATGCTTTTCGGCTCGGACAACCCTATCGACGGCAGAGACACCTTCCTGCACAATAAAACGGGCGACCGCTCGCTGTATCAGGCGTATTTCAACGAGCTTAGGGATATGATTCCAAAAGAGGATTACGAAAACCTTATGTACAAAAACGCGCAGAGGATTTTTTCAGTAGGAAGTAGGAAGTGAGAAGTAGGAAGCGGAAAGTAAAACTGAATCAAAAACGCGGTACGATTAATCTCGCACCGCGTTTTATTTTATTGTAATGATTCTACGCTGGCGGCGATACCCTTAAACGTTTCGCTTGTAGCCGCTTTAATATAATCGCCGTAATAAACTTTACCGTTCTTGGTTTTAACATAGAACCTCGCGGCAATCGAGCTTCCTTCCTCGATATTGTTGACCGAAAGTGTAACGTACTTATAGGTCGTGCTTTTTGAAGCGGTGCCGTAGTCGGCGTCAGTCACCACGGTATTAAGCGTGCCCTTGCACGAGAGAGTCTTTTCGCCGTTATAGGCTCTGTATTTAAGTACATCAAATACCCGCGTACCGTAGAGCTCTACAGGCTGTTTATCCTTAACCTTGCCGACAACATAACCGTAATCTTCGATATTATTTCCTCTAATAAGCCCCTCGTTTACGGCGGTAATAAAGCGTATACTTTTTTCGGGGTTATTATTCTCCTGACGGCTGTGGTCTACGCCGTCTATAGCGTGCTTTTTCTGGACGCCGAGAATCTGGAGATTACTATAGCTCGTAATATTGAGCCCGAAATCGTTATTCTCCTCTACGTCGGCGCTTCCGACAAAATCGTCACGCACGGTATATAATCCGTCGGTTGTCGCGTCCTGGGAACGAACCATAAATCTGTTTTCACATACATAATCGTAGAGCTCGCTCGAATACGTTCCGCCGTATAAGGTAATAGTTCCTCCGTCGTTTACTATAACCTCGGTTTCGTCGGGAGAGATAAACTCGCCGTCCTCTATCGTAAGCGCGCCGCTGTTGCGGACAGCACTGCCCTGCGTACTTTCAAAGCTGTTATTACTGCCCTTAATATCGAGCGTGCCAACGTTTATAACAGCCGCGCCGTTTCTCAGGTTAAAATCGCAGTTCTTAAACGTGGCTTCGGCGTTTTCGTCAATAAACACCGCCGCTCGGTATTCGCCGCTTGACAAGGTAGCTTCGTTGTCGTTCAGTACGATATTCTCAAGCGTTAAGCTCTGGCTTCCCTTAGTTACGACAGCGCCGTAGGAGCCTGTCGATTTACAGCCCTTTAAGGTCGAGTCCTTAATCACAAGCGCGGTGTCGGAGTTAGAGGAAGCGAGGCTTGCGCTATTATAATAAATATGCTTAGCGAGGCTGTTGCCGTCGAGCGTAACATTCTCGAACGTAAGCGAGCCCGCGTTATCGGAGTTGACCTCGAACATATTCGTCATAGAAGAAACAGCCTTAATCGTTTTTCCGTTTCCCATAATTACAATATCCGACTGCGGGGTAAGCTTAGAGCTTATATTAATATTGTTCGCGAGCAGATATACACCGCCGAAGCCTAGCGCGTCATTCAGCTCGTCCTCGTTAACAATCGAGGGGATAATGGTATATAGCCCGTTATAAAGCGTGAGCGCGGGATATTCCGTAAGTATACCGACGTCGGGATCACGCCACTGGATATCGGGATTATTCGTAAAAATATCCTCCGAGAACGAGCCCGTCTTAATATAGAATCTTATAATCTGGTAAAAGCTGTAGGAATAGCCGTTGCCGACATTTTCCGTATTATTGTTTATAACCTTATCCGAAGCGTCGATAACGGCGCTGTTAATATACACATTAGATAGGATAGTTCCCGACGGCGACGCCGCGTTAGAGAAGTCACAGGTTATTCCGTATTTACCCGAAAGCTTAGCGCCCTGCAAGGTAAGCTGGGTACAATATCCGCCGATAAATACAGCCGAGCCGTTAGGAGCGTTAATCTCCAATCCCTCGAGCTTAATATCTCTTTTTTTCGTAAGCCTGCTTACCACGGCGTTGCCGTTTCTCGAGGTTACTTTAACGCCCGAAGAAGTCTGTAAAGCGGCGGTCGCGCCCTTTATCGTAAGCGTATCGTTATCGGAGGCAAGCTCGCCGACATCGGAGGAATCGTTTAAGAGATTAAGCGTACCAAGAGCCGTCATCGTATAAGCGCCTAAATCGAGCTTATGTCCGTCTAAATAAAGATTAATAATCTTATTCGGAACGGTTATATCGCTGTACTCTCCGCTTTTACTATGCGGAAGTACGATATTGTCCGTAAGATGAATCGACGAACCCGACGCGCCGTTATTTACGGCGCTTACAAGCTCACTGTAGCTCGAAGCGTTATATTGAGCCGCGTCAGCCGTAACGAGCGCAAACGGTATCATTGATATAACAAGCATCACCGCTAAAATTATAGAAATCGGTTTTCGGCTTATTTTCATAAAACCAACCCTCTCATCATAAGAAATCCACCTTATATTATAAAACTTATTCAGGTTCAATTCCATTCGTAATCTTACTAAAAAATCTTTCCTCATTTTAGCTATAATAACTAACTTCTTTATTTTACAATGTCCGTTTACTGTGGTATACTAAGCTCGGGTGATATTATGAAAAAAATATCCGTTGGAATACTGGCTCATGTGGATTCGGGAAAGACTACGCTCTCCGAAGCGATGATGTACCTTTCGGGCAATATTAAAAAGCTCGGACGGGTAGACCATAAGAACGCTTTTCTCGATACCTTTACGCTCGAACGCGAGAGAGGAATTACCATATTCTCGAAGCTCGCTCTGCTTAAATACAAGGACGTACAGTTCACCCTGCTCGACACCCCGGGGCACGTGGATTTCTCAGCCGAAACCGAGCGCGCCTTACAGGTGCTCGACTACGCTATCCTCGTAATAAGCGGTACAAACGGCGTACAGAGCCATACTAAAACGCTGTGGAAGCTTCTTAAAAAATACAGCGTTCCCGTATTTATTTTTATAAACAAGATGGATTTAGCCGACGAGGACAGCCTTACCGTTCTCGAAAATCTGAAAGCCGAGCTAAGCGATTCGTGTCTTAGCTTCGAGAGCGAGGACGACGAGTTCTACGAGAGCGCCGCGCTGTGCGACGAAAAACTGCTCGAAAAATACGAGGAAAACAGACTTAATAAATCCGATATTATTAAAGCGATAAAGAATAGAAAAATCTTTCCGTGTATGTTCGGCTCGGCGTTAAAGCTGCAGGGCGTCGAGGAATTTATGGATATACTTTACGGCTACAGCGAAATGCCCGCTTACGGGAATGAGTTCGCCGCTAAGGTATATAAAATCTCCGAGGACAAGAACAAGGAGAGGCTTACGTTCCTTAAAATAACAGGCGGTACTCTTAAAGTCAGGGACATTCCCGACAGCCCGAAGAACAAAGATAACGAAAAGGTAAACCAGATCCGCCTTTACTCGGGCGAAAAATTCACCGCCGTAAACGAGGCGGCGGCGGGTACGGTATGCGCCGTAACGGGGCTTAACTTCGCGCTCGCGGGCGACGGCTTAGGTACGGAGAAGAACACTCCCTCACCCGTTTTAGAGCCTGTTTTAACCTACAGGTTAGAGCTTCCCGACAGCGTAGACGTACATACGGCTTTAGCAAAAATGAAAATCCTCGAAAGCGAGGACCCGCAGTTAAACGTGGTGTACAACGAACGGCTCTCGGAAATTCAGATTCAGCTTATGGGCGATATTCAGCTCGAGGTGCTTAAATCCGTTATACTCGAACGCTTTGGCTTCGAGGTCGGCTTCGGCCAGGGCAACATCATCTACAAGGAAACGATAAAGGAGGCCGTAGAGGGCGTCGGACATTTCGAGCCTTTACGCCATTACGCCGAGGTTCACCTTATACTTCGTCCGCTAAAACGCGACAGCGGGCTTAAATTCAAAACAGAATGTAAGGAGGATTTACTTGATAAAAACTGGCAGAGATTAATCCTCACCCACCTTTACGAAAAAACTCACGTAGGCGTGCTCACAGGTTCGCCGATTACGGATATGGAGATAGTCCTCGCTTCGGGAAAAGCCCATCCTAAGCATACCGAGGGCGGAGATTTCCGCCAGGCTACCTACCGCGCGGTAAGGCACGGCTTGCGCTCAGCCGAGAGCGTATTGCTCGAGCCCGTTTACGAATTTACCCTGGAGGTTCCGAGCGAAAATGTCGGACGGGCTATGTCGGATATCCAGAGAATGAGCGGAAGCTTTAACCCGCCCGAGCTAAAGGGCGAATACTCCGTGCTTACGGGTACGGCTCCCGTTATAGAAATGCGGGATTACTCCAAGGAGGTTATACAGTATACTCACGGAAGCGGCAGGCTTATGTGCAGTCTTAAAGGCTACGAGCCCTGCCACAACGCCGACGAGGTTATAGAGAGCATCGGCTACAATCCCGACAGCGATACGGAAAATACCGCGGACTCGGTATTCTGTTCCCACGGCGCGGGACATATCGTAAAATGGGACGAGGTAAAGGAGCATATGCACCTCTCGAGCGTACTGAAAAAAGAAGAAGCTCCCGCCGAAAAGAAAGAAAGGCTCTTTAAATTCAAGAGCCAAAAGGATATTTTCGCCGCGGACAAGGAGCTTATGCAAATCTTCGAGCAGACCTACGGCGCTATAAAAAAGCGGAATAATAACGAACCGAAAAAACGCTTTAAGGCTAAGACAGGCGACGAGCATAAGAAGTACAAGGGCCCGTCCGTTCAGAGATACGACGGCGAGGAGTATCTTCTCGTAGACGGCTACAACGTCATCTTCTCGTGGGATAAGCTTAGAGCGCTTTCGGAGAGTAGTATTGACGGCGCTCGAAGCGCGCTTGTAAACATTCTCTGCAACTACAGAGGCTACAGAAAATGCAACCTTATCCTCGTATTCGACGCGTACAAGGTAAAGGGCGCTCACCGTGAAATCGAGGAAACGGGCGGTATAAAAATCATCTACACCAAGGAAGCCGAAACCGCCGATATGTATATCGAAAAAGCCTCCTATAAGCTCGCCGAAAACAACAAGGTAAGGGTAGTTACCTCGGACGCGCTAGAACAGCTTATTATCCTCGGCAACGGCGCTTTAAGAGTATCCTCGGCGGCGTTTTACGAGGAGGTTCGGGAAGCCGAGGAGGAAATAAGAAATCTTATAAACAATAATCAATAAACACAATTCAAAAACTAAACGGTCGGAACTAAGCTCTAAAAGGCTTTTCCGACCGTTATTTTATAAATATTCTTTTATAATCTTCCATTCCTCAATCAATTTATCGAGCGAGTAAGCGGCGTTTGCGGGGCTTGTGGACGGAAGCTTTACAGCCTCGATTTTCGTATCGGGGAAGATATATTTCATATACATTTTATGCGACAAGGCGCCGTTGCAGAAAACCTTGCTCACCTTACTGTTTCCGATAATTTTAGAGATGTCGTTCGGAACTACGTTCTTTACCGAGCTGTCGGACGAGCCCGTAATCTCGCAGGAATGAATAGAATCCCACAGCGCGAGATTACGGCGAAGTATAAGCTCCTTTTTCTTCTCGATCGTTACGGGTTCTTCCTCGCCGAAAAGCGCTGGTATCACCTTCCAGAAACGGTTCCTCGGGTGGCCGTAGAAGAAGCTTACCTCTCTTGATTTTACGGACGGAAAGCTTCCGAGTATCAGTACCTTTGAGTTCTCGTTATAAAGCGCCTCAAACGGATGTATTATTCTTTCGCTCATAAATTCACCCCTGTTAATAATAAACTTTTATCCGCAATTTATCAAGCGTTAGTTTATCAATAATTATTAATGTGAAAAAATTATTGCAATAACGCTTTAAAACTGATATAATAAATATATGATTTAGATATTTGATTATTAATGGAGAATATTATGAGTAAGGAATATAAGGGAAAAGCTGTTGTTGGCGGAGTAGGTACGGGAAAGGTTAAGATAATAGACTGCTCCTGTCCCGAGTTTAAGATCCGCGAAGTTGAGGACAGCGACAGAGAGCTCGGACGTTTTGTACGCGCGCTTAAAACCTTCTGCGATAATTGCAGAAAAGAAATAGAATATATCGAAGAAAATATCGGCCACAATGAAGCGGTAATACTCAACAGCCATATAACGATGACTCACGACCTGGCGCTCCAGACCGAGCTTATATCAAAAATCAGCGACGGTATGTGCGCTGAGCAGGCTACCTGCGAGATATGCGATTCATATATAAAGCGTTTTCTCGGGGATAACAACGATATTATAAGACAGCTTTATCTAGACGTGCTCGATGTTGAAATAAGCATACTGCACCTCTTACTCGGAATAGACGAGCCCGAGGTTTCTCATTTCGACGAGGACACGGTTATCGTAGCCTACGAGCTTACCCCCTCGATTGTCGCGAAGCTCGACCAAGAGCATACCAAGGGTATCGTAGTAGATAAAGGCACCTTCAATTCCCACGGAGCTAAGATTGCCGCGAAGATGAATATTCCGAGCGTTTCTTCTGTTAAAAATGTGGACAGGCTCGTAAAGGACGGCGATATCGTAACGGTTGACGGCGAAAACGGAATTTTGATAGTGAAGAATGAAGATTGAAAAATGAAGAATTTCGGTCGGGCAGACAGATTGGTAAAACCGATACCTTTCCTGCCCGACCGTTTTTTTTGCTCCGCAAGCGGAAAGGGGCAGTGAGCAGTTGACAGTGGACAGTGGACAGTTATGGTCGAGCAGAAAGCTCGGATTAAGAAACAGCAACGGTTTCCCGAATGTATTATTAAGGGGTACGGCGAAACAAGTAAACGTCACCTCATCACCGTAGGGGTGGACTTCCACGTCCGCCCGAGGCACTTATCCTTACGTATTTGCCCTATCCTTTCGCGGGAGCGAAACGATTATACATAACCGCCATATTCCTGCCATCGGCAGGAGGAAGTTTTCGAATACGAACGACTAACGTATCACGGGCGGACACGGAGGTCCGCCCCTACGATGTTAAGGTTTCGTTGAACTGACCACTGAGAACTGACCACTGAGAACTGACCACTGACCACTGCTCACTTCCCACTTCCTACTTCCCACTTCCTACTTCCAACTAAAAAAATCCAACACATCACGTGTTGGATTTTTTCTTTACTGCGGGTTTTATATACTTAATCGTTTTAATGTCGGAAACTACGCTGACGTATTTACCGCTGCTGTCGAAGCATTTTACCGTATACTTATAGTCAACCCCGAGCTCACCCTTGCACACAAGCGAGTTAGCCGTCGTGGTTTTAAGCTTTTTCCACTTCGTATTCGGTACGTATGTTACGACCTTCTTTATAACCTTGATTTTCTTTTTCTTCTTCTTTTTAATTACCTTAACCTTTTTTACAACCTTTAGCTTAGTCTGCAATACGTTAAGCTCGTACTTCTTGGCGCCGTTTACCTTAGTCCAGGAAATCTTGATCTTCTTGCCCGACTTGGAGCGCTTTTCGAGCTTTATCGAGGGCTTCGAGAGGAACTTTCCTACCGAGCCCGCCTTGATCGTATTGAGCGGGTTTTTATTCTCGTCAATAGACACAAGCGCTAAACAGTAGCTCTCGCCCGATTTAACGGGCTTTATTGTCTTATTGGTTTTGGTGGTCGTGCCGATATGCGTCCAAGCCGTACTGCCCGTTTTCAGGAAAATCCTGTAGCGAGCCGCGCCGTTTACCTTAGCCCATTCGAACTTAACGCTGTCCTTTTTGTTAGTGATTTTGTTCGCTATAGCGCGGGTGACATAGGTAATCTTAGCTCCCTCGGTATCGTAGCCGCCGATAAAACCGCCGTCGGAATCCATCGCTCGGACGGTATACGAATAAGAAGTGCCCGAAATAACCTTGGTGTCCGTGTATGAGGTCGAATTAGTGTCGGCGAGCGTTTCCCACTTATCCGCGTTTTTACGCATAAGACGGTATTTAGCAGCGCCCGATATTTTATTCCATTGGAGGAGCACTCCGCCGTTACTGTTATATAGCGAGCTTACCGCCGTAAAGTCAGGGGAAGCCGTCGTCTTGGTATCCTCATCTGTGCTGTTTACAGTTACCTCAACCTCGGCGGTCTTGCCATTAGCGGTTTCAGCCGTTACGACAGCCGTTCCCTCACCCTCGGCGAAGATATAGCCGTCCTCTCCCGCGGTAACAACCTCGGGATTCGAGCTTGTATACGTCACGGAAGCGTCGCAATTAACGGGAAATGTCCGTATATTAAGCTTGTAGCTTTTGCCCTTAGAAAGCTCTACAGCGCTTATATCCGCGGATATCGCGCCCGCGTCAGCCGAAGCGGTGTAGTTATTCTTAAAAATATTAGTCGTTACGGTCTTGGTGTACTTAAACGGCGCCGCGCATTTAACCGCTGTGTTCGAGCACATTATTCCGCTCGACGTAGCGGTGATATTTATTCCCGAATTACTGTCGTAAACTCTGTTGCGCTCTATTGCGTTTTTGACGATCGAGCCGCTCTGTACGCTGATACCGTCGGCTTTAGCGTTCGATACGACATTATCCGTAAGCGTATTTACGCTTGTATTATAGAAAACTATTCCGTGCTTTAAGCAGGTATCTACGCGGTTGTTAATAACGGAATCCGCCTTACATTCCTCGCCGAAATGGATACCGTTTGTACGCGCGTTTTTAATGAAGTTATTATCGGCAGAAGACAGCTCCGTACCGTATCTCACAGCTATTCCGTAGTAATTATCGTCGGGATAGAGCGTGCTGTCCTTGCATATAAAGGTGTTCGAGCTGATCTTAACATTTCTTCCGTCGGCGACTCTGCACGCGGTGCCCTGAACCTCGACGTAGTTATTCTTAACGGTAACTCCGTCGTTATAGTAATCACCTATCGGAAGTCCTCCGCTTCCGCGGGTTGCCGTAGGATAAACCTCGGTTAAATTATAGCCCACGGCGGCGATAGCCGTTACGTTGTAATCCGCGTAAACGTCCTCTACGCTTCCGCAGTCCTTGATAACATTATTCGCAATCAGTGTATTACTCTTTTCGGGAGCCTTATACTCGTCGCTCGTAGTCGTTTCGGTATTGCCTTCTTCGGCAAGCAGGCTCGGGAGGAATACTCCTTTGCCGTCTGTTCCGACGGTATACATCGCAATTGCTCTCGGGGTTTTCTCGATATAGTTGTTCTCGATTTTACAATCAATCCAGCCGAGCCCCTGAACAGCGGCGCTTCCCATATTATAGAAGGTGTTGTTCCGTATAGTGATATTTCTAAGCGGATTGTTTAAAATCGCCGTATGCGAGCCTACCGCGCGCGGCATATTCTTGAACGAACAGTCCTCGATAAGAATGTTCTTCATCGGTAGATCCTCGCTTCGGCAATTAACGATATGACCTGATTTAAGTATGTCGAGCTGAACAGCCTCGTAGCATATATCAGCCGCCGTTTCGGTGTTGAGCGTCTGTGTATCGAAAACGCAGTTCTTAACGGTAAAGCCGTCTACGCCCGCTACCTCCATCATATGGTTGTTGAGCGCGTTTAAAAGCGTTACGTCCTTCATATTGAAATTCTTAGCGTGAGCCGCTTTTATCATAGTCTGGACGGTATTATCCGCGTCGAAAACTCCGCCCTCTATCGCTACATTCTCGTAGTAATAGCCCGTTACGCCCTTGGAAACGCCGTCCTCGCTTCCTATACGGAGCATATTAACATACGCGCCGTTTACACGCCTTATATATACGCCGTAGAGGCTCAGGGTAGTGTTGCCGTAAATACGGAGCCCTTTTCTAAGCTCGTACTCCCCGGGCTCAACCCTGACGGTGATTTGATTCGATTCATGAGCGGCGCATCGCGCTGTATCGAGAGCGCTCTGCACGGCGGAGGTAAAATCGCCGCGCTCTATTTCGGCGGCGGAAACGTAAATTACGCTGTCGTCAGCTTCCGCTGAAACCGCTGAAATCCCCGAAAACAGTACCGCGGCTGAAACTAATATTGAAATTGTAAATCTTATGAGTTTAGTCATATTATTTACTCCCGAATATAAAACATTTAACAATTTAATAACAATAATAACATAAATCAAAATCTTTGTAAACAAACTAAACCGCCGTAAAACGACGGTTTATCCTGTAAAAACAGCGCATATTCTTTTTTACGTGAAATAAATTAAAAAAACTTAAAAAATTTTTTAAAAAATTGCATAAAAATATGCAATTTATTTCTCTTTTGCTTAGGCAACAGAGCATTACCCAAACCATGCTGAAAATGGCAATATATCGGTAATTTTCGGCTTATCAATCTTGGTAGGCGTCAGCCTACCGGCGATTTCTGCACCGAAACTTACTCAATATCTTACAAATTTTCAGTCCTTTGGAGTTTTGTCGGAGCAGATTTGCGTCTGATTGAGGAAAAACCGGAACAAACCCTGACGGGTTTGTGAGGATTTTAACAATGAGCAGGCGTAAATCTGCCCGTCAAAACCAAGGTTTGGATAACGCTCTGTTGCCTTAAGTGAAGGAGTGATTATTTTGAAAAATAGCTATTTAAGCATCCCGTACGATATTCTTGAAATGGAGGATTTAACCCTGTCCGAAAAAGTAATACTGGCGGAGATTATAAGTCTGTCTAAAAATAACGGCTACTGTTACGCGTCAAACGGATTTTTTACAAAACGTCTTAAAATAAGCGAGAGAACCGCGTCGCGCGCTGTAAATACTCTCGAAAGCAAAGGGCTGATTCTTATATCGGAAAGATGTGATAATAAGAGAAATATCTGCCCTACCGAAAAAGTTCTCGAAATATCAGGGAACAGTATTCATGAAAATAGTTCTAAAGGGTCAGACAAAATGTCTAACCCTCACGCAAATTTGTCTAACCCCCTAGACAAAATGTCTACATATAATAATAAATATAATAATAAAAATAATATTTATAATAATAAAAATACAAATTACCCGAATAATGAAGCAAGCTACGATATCGAGGAGCTTATGGTGATAAGGTAAGACTATCCTAAAAACCTAAACAATAAGAATAATAAACCTAACGCCGCTAATCCGACTACTGCTAATCCAACAATAAGCAAAACTATCCATAACCATAAATTATTATTTCTATCTTTTTCGGGATAATTATAGGGATAATAGTCAGAAGGCGGTTGATTATATGTCGCTTTATTATTTGTTTGAGTTCGAGTTGAAATCGCGTTTGCCAAAGTAAGCGGATCCTGACCTTGGAGCAATCTTCCATGAAAAACTTTCAGCCAATTCACATCCGCCTCGGTACATTCCACATAACCTGTTTCATGCGCAAGCTGGTTACGAACCCAACGTATATGCTTTAACTGTTTATAGTCGTTCTCCCACTGCGGAATCCTGGAGCTCACAGCCTGAGGTGTCATTTCCATTTGCTCTATGTAAGTGGTAACACCCTTTTCAGCGTTATACATATCACGGCAGATATTATCTACATATTTAAACTCTTCAAACAATTCATTTTCAATGCTATTCATTTTTAGTCCTTCTTTACCTTAGCGTTCGAAATCTCCATTATATGATTTACGTAGTCCGAAAAGTCGCTGTTCATTTTGCCGACATCATCAACCGATGATTTTATAGTGTTACGCCTGAATAACAACGCAGTAATAAGCCTGTAAATCCAGCAGAACGGTAACAGAAACGGCAGGTATTTAAGGACTTTATACCGCGGTATCATCTGCGAATACTTTAGCTGCCAGCGATCCATAAAGTATTTAATATTTCCCCACAGCGTACGCTTTTCACCGTTTTGTTTATCATAATCGAGCACAAGACGGTTCTCGGCGTTGCCGAAGGTGCTGTTATTAAACACGAACTCGGCAATCTCTATCAGCTCATCATCGTGCTTTTCGCCGTCGAAGAAAAATCGGTCGAGCTTTTGCAGGGCGACATACGCCATATTGGTAACGTCCTGCTCATTCTGATACGCGTATAAGCCCTCGAGCGTCATACCCTCGGGCATAGCGACAGGCTCCGCGCCGTTCAGCACCGAGCTCAATAATCGGCAGGTATATATACCGTATATAAAATTGTCGCTTAGCTTTTTCATAGACTATTCCTCACAGAGCGTAGATTATTATTCCTATAATAATTATCGAAAGCCCGAGCATTTTCTGCTTGGAGATTTTTTCTTTTAAGAAGATGTAGCTTAGCACAGCTACGAAGAAGTATCCGCTAGACTCAAGTATTGGCCCTAGCGAAAGCGGGATTTTTGTATAAGCCAGAATCGAGCACAAAGTCGCTCCGAAGAATATAATATATGCGAATATCACTCTTACGTTTAAATACTCGCGGATTTTGCTCGGATACTCCTTTTCGGCGGATTTCTTTAGGATCACCTGCGAGATTGACGAGATGAATACGCCCGCGACGAATATCAGTGAAAAAAGTATCTTCTCATTCATCGGACTTCACCACCACAATCACGCCGATTATTACGATAATCGCACCGACTATCATATTCCATTTTAGCTGTTCATGGAAAATCAATATTCCCCACAGTATTCCCCAGACAATTCCTATCGCCTTGTTGGCGTATGCTGTAGTAAGCGGCAGATGCTTGATAATCTGCTGCCATACTATCGCGTATACACCGAGATTCAAAAGCACCATCGCGTACCAGAATATCCACCAGAATGACAGGAACTGATTCTGTGCCGCCATTTTGGAGCATATGCCGCTTAAAGAGAGAATACACAGTTCTATATGTAAAAAAAGATAATACTTACTATCAAATGTATTATTCAGTTTTATCATCGTTATCCTCGTTGATATTAATTGTATTTCTTACAACATACTGCGGAGCATTGTTGATACTTATATATATCCTTCCGATATACTCGCCTATCATCCCGAGCATAAGCATAATCAAGCCACCTATAAACAGCATTATAGAAATTGTCGAACTCCAGCCAACGCTTATATCGGGAATAAGAAGCTTTCTTATAACAGTTATTATTCCGAAAACAAACCCGACGATAGCGCATATAACACCTACCAATGAAGAAAATCTCAGCGGCTTAACCGAAAACGCGGTAAAGCCGTTCATCCAGAGTTTCAGAAGTTTAAAGAAAGTATAGCCTGATTCACCGTCGGTTCTGTCACGATGCTCAACATAGACGTTTGCTATAGATTTAGTTGAGCGAAAAACCAAACCTCCGACAAAAGGATATGAATTGGTGTACTTTAACATTTCTTTAGCAACGAAGCTTTTCATAACATAAAAGCTGCTGCCAAGTATTCCCTTTGGTTTTTCAATCAAAATCTCTGCCATTTTATTGCTGAGCCAGCTTCCGCATCTACGCCAGAATGTTTCCTTCAGCTTATAATATCTTGCGTAAACAACATCATATCCCTCGTCAAGCTTATCAATCAAGTCAAACGTCCGCTCAGCGGGAGTCTGACCGTCATCGTCAAGGGAAACGATTATATCGCCGTCGGCATTTTTATACCCTGCCATTAAAGCAGCGTGCTGTCCAAAGTTTTTAGCAAAAGATATTGCTTTAATATCTTTTCTTTTCTCAGCCAAACCCGAAATAACCTCCCAGACATTATCGGGAGAATAATCATTTATTAAAACTATTTCGTAAGAATCATCACTATGCAATTCCATCAAGCTGTCAATCTCGCCTACTACTCCCAATATTGATTTTCCGGAACCATAGCATGGAATAACAAAAGATATTTTTCGACTCATTTTCTCACTCATTTCTGTTTTATAAAGATAAATCGGAGCCCGCAATCTCAAGCCTTTCAGCCATCATCTCAAGCCTCGCCTGATCTTCCTTAGACATTCTGTCATAAAACTCGCACTTGTTTTTAAGGTATAGTGTCTCAAACTCCATAGCTTTTAATAATCCTGATTTAATGTGTTCAGAATCATCAGACGAACGAAACACTACCTTACGGGTTTCAAATCTATCATTCATTGGATAAAGCTTGCAGATAAAATCAACCGCGTCAAATGATATTCCGCCGCCGAAATTAACGGTAAAGCCATAGTCTTTACTGCGCTTTGCGATCTCTTTTGTAGCTTCAAAAACCTTTTCACCGTTTATTTCCGCGCGGGTAAGCCCCATTGAAGCCGATAAATCTACTCGCCCTATAGAAACGGTTGAAAGAAAATCTTTACCGACACTAAGTATCTCATCCAGATTATTATGACAGGTAACTGTCTCGGCGTTGATTATCCACTCAATATCTTCCCATTCGCTGCCGTATACCTTTTTTGCTGCGTTAACAAATTTACTCATAGCAAACGGAGATTCAATCATCGGAGCCATTATTCCCGACGCGCCTAAAAGCCGGCATTGGTCCAAATCGCGCACAGCTTCGCATCCGCCGATTTTTATATACAAATCAAGGTCAGCCTTAAAAATAACCTCGTTAAGCATAACAAGCTCATCTGTACGGCTTCCCTCGGCTTCAAACTCAGCTTTAACCGCAACAATATTATAATCCTCTTTAAGACACTTTAAAATATCGAGCATTTTCCTTTCGGTTCTATTCATAACTATTCCTCATTTTTTACTGTTTCGGCAAATTCTAAAATCGCCTCATCTATACTTACAGTCGGTTCATAGCCGAGTTCCTTTTTTATTTTATCAATTGAAATATCCCATACATACTCGTCCATCGGATCGGGTTTGTCGAGAAAAACTATTTTAGAATCGGAATCAGTTAACTCTACGCATTTCTTAGCGAGCTCGTAATTTGAAATAAGATTGTAGCTCGCAAGGTTATACACACCCTGCGCTGTATTGACATTTACAGCCTTGTAAACCGCCTGGGCTATATCTTTAACGTGGATATAAGTCTGCTTTCTTGTACCCTTTCCGATAAGAGTAATGTCCTCGTTATTAACAGCTTTTCTTACAAATGTAGGAAAAATGGTTTTTGGATTAACCCCGACGCCTACAGGAGAACAAATCCTGAAGCTTACCGTTCTCAATCCAAATGTATAATAAGCGTAATTTGCCAAAAGCTCCTGAGTATGTTTTGTCACATGGTAAACAGTCGGCGGTCTGAGAGAATGCTCTTCCGTAATCGGTAATTCCCGAGGGTATCCGATTACGGGTAAACTTGAAAGCTGTACAAATGAAGAAACCTTTTTCTCCTCACAATATTCCAACAGCCTTTCAGCGCCCCGGCAATTGTTAGTTACAACATCAACAGCGTACGGCTCATGGCGCATATCGGAAGCTAGATGAACTACCGAATCAATTTTATACTCACCTAAAACACTGTCCAAGTCGTCATAAGCTAAGTTGCATTTGATGTATTTTGCGCAGCGTTTTCTCATTTCATCGTGCAAATCAAGCCCGATAACGTATTCTCCTTTATCTGACAGATAATTACAAATATGCCCGCCTATAAAGCCGTTAGAGCCCGTAACAAGAATATTCAAAGCAACTCACCTCTTTTATTCCAAATCAATTTTAATCAAATCATTTATATGAGATACGGTCGAATAAGCCTCATCGTAATTGTCGTATTTATAATAGATATAAGCTATTCTCTCGTTAAGATAATCGTTAATTCTACCACCGACGGGAATAATATCTATTTTCTTAAAAATATGATTTTTTAGTTCAGGGGAAATTGTATACCCTTTTACGACACCGTTTCGTGTCGCCATAATGCCGTGATGTCCCGCGTATTTCGACATAGGCTTTTCTGATTTTAACCCGCTTAAATCCATACCAGTTTCCGCGCGGATTAACGCTTCTTCCCACGGAAAGCCTGTCACAGCCCCCGCAACTGTAAGGAATTGATTGCCCAAAGCCCTTCGCATAAGCTCAATAATATAAGGCTTACCGTCTTTTACAATATACTGTACAGTCAACATTCCGTCAACTAAATCGAGCTCTTCACAAATCTTTTCAATAAAACCGACAAGCTCATCCTGATACTTCTCGATTCCCTTTGCGGGTAAAAGCTCGGACTGAATAAGGTAGGGATTTATCGGACAAAATACATCGTTGCTTACCGACGCGACAACTTTTTTATTTATTATAAAGGTATCCAGCGATTGCTGAACGCCCTCAACAAACGGCTCAATTACTATATGCTTAACTCTTGATTTTTTAAACGCATTGTCAATCGCATACACTGCTTCATTTTTGTTGTCGGCTCTAAGTATACCTTTACCTCCCGTTAAATCGGTGGCTTTTACTATAATCGGATATTCTGCATTGTTTAAATAACCATATGCTTTTTCTTTATCCTCAAAAGCAACTGAAATCGGTGCTCTTATACCAAGCTTCTGAATAAAAGCTTTAAACAAATCTTTCCTATGAAGAAGAACTGCGTTCTTGTATGTATCATGCCCGGGCAAACTAAGTTTTTCCGCGACATAAGAAGCTGTTATAACTCCGAAATCATTTGCGCAGGAAACAATCCTGTCAATCCTATTTTTCTTTACTAATTCAAGAACAGAGTCTTTGTCCGAATAATCGCACCCTATATATTCATCAGCGAAAGCGTGTCCCATTAGCGACGGATTGTTGCCACTTGTAATAACATAGTATCCGAGTTCTTTCGCTTTTTCAATTAACGTAGCCTCGCTAAAACTACCGTTCAAAATAAGTAATCTTTTCATTTAACCCTCAAAAATGATTTCTTCTATTTCCCGACACGAATTTGCCGTCAGACATTCTAATTTGTCAATGGTCTTATAACCGAAACCGAATGTCACAGCTAAAAAATCAACACCTGCGTTTTCCGCGCCGTTTTTATCGTTATCGGTATCGCCTACCATAAGAATTTTAGATTTATCTGCATTTAGTTTATCAATACAGATATTTATAATATCTTGCTTAGTAAGTTTGCCGTCAAAATCTGAACCCTCGATACAATAGCAGTAATCGGATATTCCGAAAAATTTTACTATTTTACGAGCGTAATCTTCTCTTTTATAAGTAGCGATTCCGACTGAATAATTATTATCCTTTAGCTTTTTTAAAAGCTCAATTACACCGTCATACGGCTTTGCTTTCAGCAAATCAACCGTACTGTATCTGTCTCTGAAAACCTTTGCTGCATTTTTTACTTCGGATTCGCTCAATTCGGGATAAACCTTCTTTAAAGAGTCGAAAATCTTAGGACCTATAAACGACTTCTTTTCTTCTTCGCTTAGCGGTCTTAATTTAAGTTTATCTACTGTATATTCAACGCTTTTAATTATTCCCTCCGATGTATCTAGCAGTGTGCCGTCAACATCGAATATAATTGCGGAGTATTTTTTCATTGTCACAAATTAAAAAAGCTGTAAATCGTTTTTACTATGTACTCTATCTCTTTTTTGCTCAGGCCGTAATACATCGGCAATCTGATTATACGTTCACTCTCTTTGGTGGTGTATTTATCCTCGCCATGAAAACGTCCGAATTTTTGACCCGCGGGAGATGTATGAAGCGGAATATAATGGAATACCGCCAGAATCTTATTTTCCTTCATATATTCCAGTAGTCTTGTACGCTCAGCTATATCTTTAACTTTGATATAATACATATGAGCATTCCGGGTGCAATAGTCGGGAATAAACGGCAACTCAATTACACCTTTATCCGCGAGAGGTTTTAAAAGCTCATTATACATATTCCACGACCGCATACGGTCATTATTAATAACCTCGGGATTCTCAATCTGGGCATAAAGATAAGCGCAGTTTAATTCGCTTTGGAGATATGATGAACCTATATCAACCCAAGTGTATTTATCAACCTGTCCACGGAAAAACTTCGAACGGTTTGTGCCTTTTTCACGGATTATCTCGGCGCGTTCAACGTCTTTTTCATTGTTGACGAGAATAGCGCCGCCTTCACCGCTGCTGTAATTCTTAGTTTCGTGGAAGCTGAAACAGCCGAAATCGCCGATTGAACCGAGGGCTCGTCCTTTATAAAAGGCGTTCACACCCTGAGCCGCATCCTCTATTACGCAAAGATTATGACGCTTGGCAATATCACAAATCGTGTCCATCTCGCATCCGACACCTGCGTAATGAACGGGAACAATAGCTTTTGTCTTAGGCGTTATCGCATCCTCAATGAGCGTTTCGTCAATATTGAGTGTATCGGGGCGGATATCTATAAACACAATCTTCGCGCCCCTGAGGACGAAAGCGTTTGCAGTGGACACAAATGTGTACGAGGGCATAATGACCTCGTCGCCGGGCTGAATGTCAGCAAGAATTGCTGCCATCTCAAGCGCGGCAGTACCTGAAGTCGTAATCAACGCTTTTTTAGTGCCTGTCATATCCTCAAGTTTTGCGTTGCACTTCTTTGTAAACTCACCGTCACCACTGATTTTGTGGTTGGCTATTGCTTGCATTATGTAGTTTTCTTCCCCGCCTATAAAAGGAGGAACATTGAACGAAATATTATTCATAACCCTTCTCCTGTTCCGATATAAAGGGATATATTTTTCATAAATCAAAACTCATCCTAGTAATTATAACACATTATTCATAATAATCAAATTATTTTTAGCATTTATTTACAGAATTATAACGGAATCTCTCTAAGATGGTTTTTTCTATTGACGTTTTCATTATAATCTCTCACACAGGCGCAGTTTTATTATTAATAAGGGTAGCAATAATCATCAATTTATGATATGATAGTATAGCAATATGAGCGGGTTTTCCGCGCAAGAGGTTGATAAAATGAGTAAAAAATATGTAATGGGCAACGGCGCTATCGCTTTAGGCGCATTGTCGGCGGGAGTAAATCTCGTCGCGGGCTATCCCGGAACGCCGTCGTCGGAGATTATCGAAACAGTCGCTAAGTATCCGAATGACGGAACGTACGTAGAATGGTCTGTTAACGAAAAGGCGGCTATGGAGGTCGCGGCATCCGCGGCTTACTGCGGCGCGAGAACTATGGTGACAATGAAGCAGGTTGGGCTTAACGTAGCTTCCGACCCGCTGATGAGCCTTGCTTACGTCGGCGTTAAGGGCGGTATGGTTGTAGTATCGGCTGACGACCCCGGTCCTATTTCCTCGCAGACGGAGCAGGATACAAGGCGTTTCGCCGAGTTCGCGAGAATACCCGTTTTCGATCCCTCATCACCAGAGGAGGCTTTCGAGATGGTACAGGACGCGTTCGAGTATTCGGAGAAGTATAAGACGCCCGTTATTTTAAGACCTACCACGAGAGTTGACCACGCCTACGCGTCAATAGACGCTCCCGACAGCTTTAAGGCTAAGGAATACGAGGGTTTTGTTAAGGATTCAAAAAAGTGGGTTATCTTCCCCAGACTTTCATATATGAATCACGCGATGATTGAAAAGAGGAATATTGAAATCGGAGAGGACTTTTCCTCGTACCGCTTCAATACGGTATCGGGAGATTCCGAAAAGGCGGTTGTCGCTACAGGCGTCAGCTACGCCTACGCGGCTGAGTTTCTGAAAAGCCATCCCGATATTAAGCTCATTAAGGTAGGCGCGCCTTATCCTATCCCCGAGGAATTCCTGCTCGAAGCGCTTGACGGCGTCAGCGAGGTTCTCTGCTTCGAGGAATTAAGCCCGTACATAGAAGAAAGTCTTTTAAAGCTTATCGGCAAGCACCGTTTAAACATCAATGTACGCGGTAAGCTCACGGGCGATGTACCGTCAAGCGGCGAGAATGACGCTGACAGCGCGAGACGGATTATCGGCAACTTTCTCGGAATTGAAAGCGGTGAAAAAAGCGTTGATTATTCCGACGCTCCCAACCCTCCCGCAAGACCTCCCGTACTCTGCGCGGGCTGTCCGCACCGAGCTTCATTCTATGCGGTTAAGCGCGCTATGAAAGGCAGAAAGGCGTATTTCTGCGGCGACATCGGCTGTTATACGCTCGGCAACGCTATGCCGCTCGATATGGTCGATACCTGCCTGTGTATGGGCGCGGGCATTACGATGGCGCAGGGCTTTAATCATATGGACAAGGACGCGGTCGCGTTCTCATTCACGGGCGATTCCACATTCTTCGCTTCGGGTATCACAGGCGTTGTAAACGCCGTGTACAACGCCGCGGATATGATAGTATGCGTGCTCGACAACTCCACCACCGCGATGACAGGTCATCAGCCTCACCCTGGTACGGGCAGGAATATGATGGCAACTCCCGTGGAGAAAATCAGCATTGAGAAAATACTTCTCGGCGCGGGCGTTAAAAAGGTCGTAACGGTAGATCCGCTCGACCTCGACGCTTCGATAGCAGCGGTTAAGGAATGCGCCGATATCAAGGGCGTTAAAGCGATTATCTTTAAATCACCCTGCGTAGCGATTGAAAAATCAACTAAGAAAATGAAGGTTGACAGCGATAAATGCGTCGGCTGTCTGCGTTGTATAAATGAAATCGGCTGTCCCGCGCTTTCTGTAAGCGGCGGAAAAGCCGTTATTGACGGAAACCTCTGCACAGGCTGCGGATTATGCTCGAAGCTGTGCACCGTTAAAGCGATTGGAGGCGTACAATAATGAACAGGGATATTATGATATGCGGCGTCGGCGGTCAGGGAACCGTACTCGCTTCTAAGATTATCGCCGCTTCCGCTATGGATGAGGGCAATACGGTACACTCCGCGGAGACTATCGGTATGGCGCAGAGAGGCGGTCCCGTTACGAGCCATATAAGAATCGGAGAGGACGCGTTCTCTCCCCTTATACCTGTCGGCGGGGCTGATATATTAATCGCCTTTGAGCCGTCCGAAGCGGTTAGAAATCTAAGGTTTCTGAAAAAGGACGGATTCGTAATCGTTAACTCCGTGCCGATGAAGCCGACCTCCCTGGGAAGCTCGGAGGACTACGACGGTAAAAAGGAAATCGAGTTCGTAAAATCGAAACACAACTGTCTTGTTGTAAACTCCGACGAGCTGTGCGCTCCGTTCGGTTCATCAAAATTCTTTAACATAGCGGTACTCGGTATCGCGGCGGGAAGCGGAAAGCTCGGCATAAATAAGGATACGATCCAGAGCGAGATTATAAAAATCGTCCCCGAACGCTTTCACGAAAAAAACCTCGCGGCATTCGCGGCGGGATATGAGTTAGGAGAGAAAGAATAATGCAGATTAACGAAAAGCAACTCGAGCTTGTCAACAACCGCTTACAGGCGATACTTAAATCAGACAATTACTTCGCGAAAATCTACCGCGAAATGGGAATTACCGAAATAAAAACGGCTGAGGACTTTAAGAAGCTCCCCTTTATCGACAAGGCTGAGCTCCGCAACGCCTACCCCTTAGGCATACAGGCGGCTCCCGACGAGGATATTGTGCGTATTCATTCCTCCTCGGGCACAACGGGCAAGCCCGTTATCATCCCCTACACCGCCAAGGACGTGGACGACTGGGCGATTATGTTCGCACGCTGTTACGAGACCGCGGGAATTACAAAGCGCGACCGTATTCAGATCACCCCCGGCTACGGTCTTTGGACGGCGGGAATCGGTTTCCAGGCGGGTTGCGAAAAGCTCGGCGCTATGGCGGTTCCTATGGGTCCCGGTAATACCGAAAAACAGCTTCAGATGATGCAGGATTTAAAATCCACCGTAATCTGCGCGACCTCAAGCTACGCGCTTCTGCTCGCCGAAGAAATCAACAAGCGCGGACTTAAAGATAAAATCTGCCTGAAAAAAGGCGTTATCGGTTCGGAAAGATGGAGCGATAAAAAACGCGAATATATCGCGAACGAGCTCGGAATCGAGCTTTACGATATCTACGGACTTACCGAAATCTACGGCCCGGGTATCGGCGTAAATTGCAGTAAGCAGACTGGTATGCACTGCTGGGACGACTACCTCTATATAGAGATTATCGACCCCGAAACAGGCGAGAATGTACCCGACGGCGAGGAAGGCGAAATCGTTATTACCACCCTCGTTAAGGAGGGCGCTCCGCTGCTCAGATTCCGCACCCACGATTTGTCGAGGATTATCCCGGGCGAATGTCCCTGCGGAAGTCCTTATCCGAGGCTCGACGTTATAAAAGGCCGCTCCGACGATATGTTCAAGGTTCACGGCGTAAATATGTTCCCGAGCCAGGTCGAGGAGCTTCTCGGCACGGTTGACGGCGTTTCTAGCGAATACAAAATAGACATCGCCCACGACTCCGAAAAGAACCGTGATATCATCCTCCTGACCGTGGAGGCTGAGGGACGCGTTAATTTTGAAAAAACCGCCGAGACGATTAAGAATATCTTTAAATCCAAGCTGAGCGTTACGCCGAAGGTCGTGGTCGTATCCGTCGGCACACTCCCCCGCTCCGAGAAAAAGACTAAGAGAGTCTTTGACCATAGAGAGGATTAATACTAATTTCTAATTAAACACT
>DEFK01000045.1 GCA_002350765.1 Ruminococcaceae bacterium UBA2854 | reverse complement strand
GACTTTTAATAGTTAGTCTTTTAATGAAAAAACTTTCATTATAGTAGTGTCGAAAAATCGGAAAAAAGTTTCAAATTTTTCGAAAAATTTTTTGTTTCAGCGGTTTGCACAACTTGTCGCGGTTGTTTTTGTGCAAATTTACCGCTTACTTTTCGTGTTGATTAATACTGTTTTTTATAGTACAATATCATATAAGAAGGTGAGATAATGAAAACTGTACTTATAACGGGAGCTTCCCGCGGAATCGGCGCGGCAATTGCCGAAGCGTTTGCCGAAGCGGGCTACTTTCCTATAATTAATTATACCAAAAACTATTCAGCCGCACAAGCGTTATCACAAAAAATTCAAGATAAATTCAATATAAATTCAACTGTTTATAAATGCGACGTGTCCGACAGCGAAGCCGTGCGTAAAATGTTCGAGGAAATAGGCGATATAGACGTCCTCGTCAACAACGCGGGGATATCTCAACAGAAGCTTTTTACCGATATTACGGACGAGGACTGGCGGAAGATGATGTCCGTTAATCTCGACGGCATGTTTTACTGCTCGAGAGAAGCGCTTAAAGGTATGACAAAGAGAAAATCGGGCTCTATAATCAACATAAGCTCGATGTGGGGCGAGGTCGGAGCTTCTTGCGAAGTCCATTACAGCGCTTCTAAATCCGCGGTAATCGGACTTACTAAGGCTCTCGCTAAAGAGGTAGCGCCCTCGAATATCCGCGTAAACTGCATAGCGCCGGGGGTAATCGACACCGATATGATGAAAGACTTCGACGACGAGACGAGAAACTCGCTTATTGAGGAAACTCCTCTGCTAAGACTCGGAAAGCCCGAGGATATAGCGAACGCCGCGGTATTCTTAGCTGGCGAAAAAGCGAGCTTTATTACAGGGCAGGTGCTCTCGGTCAACGGTGGTTTCGTAATATAAAACTCTATATATAATAGTATACGGTCGGGAAAATCCCGACCGTAATTTTATTTCAGCTTATAAACTCTCATTTCGTTATTTACTTCCGTTACGAGCTTATCGTCCGTAATCCAGAACGTATCCGCGTCAACCCATTTTTTGCCGCGGAGCTTACAATTTTTCGCCTTATTACCGTCTACTTTCTTTACGGCGATACGGCTGTAGGCTTTCTTTCCCTCGGCGGAAAGCGCGATATACGGCGTTTTTCCGGGCTTCAAGCCTGTTGTAATTTTCTCGCAGCTAAAGTCCTTAATGCTTTTTGACAGCACGGTATGGGTAGCGTCCTTTATATTATACGACAGGAAAACCTCGTGCTCGGGGTTATTATAATCGCACATAATCGCGGTTTCCGAGTTTTTATCCACAAACCACGGGTCAACCTTTTCCTTAAACTTCTTCGACTCGGTAATCTTGTTTTCCTTATTAATTACGCAGATTTTGCCTTTTTCTCCCGCTTTACGCGAATAGAACGCCGCGTTCTCGCTGTCGGCGGCGGCTATACTCTCGCCGTAGCTGTAATCAATAACCTCGTCTATATCTCCGCTGTCGAGATCCAGCGCGTATACGTCGTACTCCGCTTTCTTATCCGTTACGGCTTCCATAGATTTAAAGGTATCGTTCGAGAAATAGATTTTACCGTTATAGAAGCAGTTAAAGTTTACCTGATAGTCGAGGGAAATCATCTCGGGATCCTTCTTGCTTCCGAGCTTATACGACATAATATGGGTATCCTTCTCGGCGGAGGTATCGGGACTGTTTCTGAAATAGAGGTTTCCGTTATAAATCGTAATCAGCGTAGCGGGGCCTATTCCGCTTAACTCCTTCTTCTCGTGCTTACCGTCCATTCCGACGGAATAAATGGTATATTCGTACTTCGAATCGGTACCCTTTTTAACCACAAGATAGTAAACGGTTTCGCCGTTAGACAGCACGGCGCCGTTGCTCCATTCGGTTCGGGGATGCCTTTTTGAAATCTTTCTGCCGCCGTTGCGAAGGTTTTTCTTTACGTAAATTCCGTTTTTGTTGGAATAAACATATCTTCCCTTAACGTAGAGCAGGGTAGAATACATATCCTTTTCGCCGATATAATAGTTATAATCGCTGCTGAGGACATAGTCGCTCGTTTTCAGCACGGTTTCGGGTTTGTATTCATCGGATGTAGCCTGTTTTGGGGCGGATTTAGTATCGGAAGATCCCGAACACCCCGAAAACGCGGTGATTAAAATCGCCAGAACACAGATAATTCCAAAAAACTTCTTCATTTTTTCATAACCTTTCCGCCCGAATAAGTCTCGCCAATCCGTTCGGGCAACGGATTATTTCTCTTTAAAGGCGAAAAATCTCTGACCTATATAATTGCAGCCTACGAATACGCAGGCGCCTACGGCCCAGCTAAGATTTGCCGCGAAGGAGTTTACGTCCATTCCGAACATAGAGATTCCCGCGGCTTTACAGCCTTCGCTTACGGCGGTCGCCGCTATTACCCTTAAAATCAGACATACTACTATATTAAGCGTAAAGCGAAGCATCGGTTTAATTCCTTTTTCCTTGTTCTTAAAGGTGAAGTGCTTATTCATAATATAGCTGACGATACTTCCGACGATTGTACCGACAACAGCCGCGGCTCCCGCTCCCCACACATAGCTTTTAAAACCGAAGGGATGCAGGCACAATAAAACCACACATTCGCCGACAATCGTGTTAATAACTCCTACCAAAAGGAATTTCCAGAATTTTATATCAAAAAAGTTTTTCAAAAAGTTTTTCATATCGTTTTACCTCTACTCACCGTAAATTATACCAACTTATAGCAAAAAAGTCTATATTTTACGAAAGATTTATTTATTTTTAATATTTACCTCGGTTTAAAAATGTGGTATCATATACGATGTGTAAAAATGCAATACTAGGTAATTTTATTTGATAGGAGATTTTTATATGCCCAGAAAAAAGAAAAAATCTGTGGCTGTAGCGGAACCTGTCGAGGCAATAAGCAAGCCTTCGTTTTTTGATGTTCCTACTCAGCCTACATTAAGAGAGGGTTCATTTTTTCAGAGAAACATCTTTGTAATCTTCTCTTTCCTTATTCCGTTCGCGTTAATGTACATCGTTTTCGCGATTATGGGTTGTCAGCCTTTCGGCGACAAGCAGATCCTTGTTACGGATTTATGGCATCAGTACTTCCCCTTCCTCGTTGACTTCCAGGACAAGCTTAAACACGGCGAGTCGCTGTTCTGGTCATGGACCCAGGGCGCGGGTACAAACTATATGGCGCTTATGTCGTATTATGTAGCGAGCCCGCTTAATTTCTTAACGGTTATTTTACCGTCGAGCCTATTCGGCTTTAACAATATAGCGATACTCAATATGTTCCTTACTTTCTCCGTAGCGCTTAAAATAGGACTTGCGGGCGGATTTTTCGCTATGTTCTTACGCTATACCTATAAGCGCGACGATATTTCGCTCGTTATTTTCTCAATCTGTTTCGCTATTTCGGCGTTCTTTATGGGTTACTACTGGTGCGAAATCTGGCTCGATACAGTAGCCTTGACTCCGCTTGTGGTAATGGGCTTTGTCGCTCTTATGAGAGAGGGTAAGTACAGACTTTACGTTATAACCTTAGCTCTTTCCATTTTAGCTAACTACTATATAGGTTTATTTACCTGTATCTTTATGATGCTTATATTTATCGGCTACAACGTATGCAAATGGGACGGATTAAAAACATTCGGAATCCGTTTCGCGCGTATCGGAATTACTTCCGTAGTAGCGGTTATGCTTACTCTGTTCTTTATGCTGCCCGCTTTCTTCGGACTGCAGAACACTCACGCCGCGGGAAGTACTTTCCCCACAGGCTACCAGATTAACATCGGTTCCACCAACGACCTTTGGGGAACTCTGGACGCGATTAAACAGGTTATTTCCAACACAGGCGCGTTTATTGAGCCCGCTACCACAGAGGGTCTCCCGAATATCGCCTGCGGTGTAATTTCAATTGTACTCGGAATTATGTTTATGGTTTCGAAAAAAATCAAGCTCAGAGAAAAGATTTTCAACGGCTGTTTACTTCTTTTCCTCATTATGAGCTTTATTATCCGTCAGCTCGACTACATCTGGCACGGATTCCACTTCACAAATATGGTTCCCTACCGTTTCAGTTATCTTGTAAGCTTTATACTCGTATTGCTGGCGTTCAGGGCGTTCCAGGTTATCGACGGTATTAACCTCTTTGACCTTATTATAACCGCTTTGGTAACAACAATAATCGTACTTCTCTGCATCGGCACACAGGAGGTAATCGTTATTGTATCGACCGCGGTAATCGCGCTTTTGATATTAGCGGCGCTTTTCCTCTTCAACAAGGGTATTATCAAGAAGCCTATTCTCGCTATAATCTTAGCGGCGATAGTTATTGTGCAGAGCGGCGCTACCGCTTATATCGGTGTAAAAACCACCAACGTTACCACCACCTACGATTATCCCCGCGGCGAGCAGAATACCGCTAACGTTGTAAGCTATATGAAGAACTTAGAGCAGAACACTCCCGAATTATGGAGAGCGGAGTTTACAAGCACTCAGACCTTATGCGACTCAGCGTTAAACGGCTTCAACGGCGTTTCGATGTTCAGCTCAATGACAAACGAGAGCTTTACACGCTTTGCCGAGAACTTCGGACTTATGGGATGGCTTTCAGGCAACCGTTACACCTACGCCGAGAGCACACCGATTACCGACACATTCTTAAATCTTAAATATATTATCGCGCGTGACGGAAACGTTAACGACACAAAATATCTTAAAGAGTTGTACAACTCCGCTAACGTTAAGCTGTTCAAAAACATCAACTACATCCCGATGGGAATGATGGTAAACGAGGAGCTTCTCAACTATCACGGCGAGGACGACGAGGACACCTATAACGTATTCGACAAGCAGAACGAGTTCTTCAAGCTCGCGACAGGCGTTAAGGAAGACGTTTATACTAAGCTCGACGTTGTAGACCAGGGACATACCGAATATAAGGACTTCCCCGTTAACCGTCTTGACTACGGCAGCTACAGCTTCTCGTCCAACAACTCAAGCGTTAAACCCCACGTAAAATGGAACTACAGAGCTCCCAAGGACGGCTACTATTACGCTTATACCCAGATTTCCGACGCCGACAACGTTACCGTAATGTGTAACGACGCGGCTCGTATGGGAACTTCCACATTCTATATCAGACGTCCTTACGCTATGTCGATCGGCTACTTTAAGAAGGGCGATAAGATTTCCATTTACAGCGATCTCGAAGAAGGCGCTAACGGCTCCGCGAAGATTTACGTAAATCTCTTTAACGACAAGGTGTTCGAAAAGGGTATCAACGCCATTAAAGACAATTATATGGAAACAACCTCGCTTACGGGTTCATCTATGACAGGTAAGATAAACGCTCCCAAGAACGGATTATTCTACACCTCCGTTCCTTACGAGGCGGGTCAGACCGACGACGATACGCTTATGGGCAAGCTCTTCGCTACTAAGGGCGAGGGCTGGACAGCTAAGGTTGACGGAAATGATACGGCTATCACACCCGTTGCTCACGCGCTCACGGCGTTTAAGCTTTCTCAGGGTAAACACGAGATCAGCTTAAATTACGTTCCCAAGGGCTTTACCAAGGGTATGATTATTTCAATTATCGGTCTTGTACTCTTTGTAGGATACACTGTTTTCATCAAGCTAAGAAAGAAGAAAATCAGCTTGCTTGATTTCGAGGGCAGTGACGAAGAGGACGAAGTTGATATTAACGAAACCGCTGAGGTAAAATCAGCCGAATAAAGTAATTACGGTCGGGAGATAATCCCGACCGTTTTTGAGGAAAAAATATGAGTATTAAAATATATCTTGCGTCGCCGTTTTTTAACGACGAGGAGCTTAAAAATATAGAAACCGCGGAAAAGATTCTTTTCGAAAGAGGATTCGAGGTATTCAGCCCGCGTCTTAACGAGGTAAGGAGCGAGGAAACTATCGGCTCTCCCCTATGGTCTAAGGAAACGTTTATGAACGACAGGCGTTTTATCGACTGGGCGGACTGCGTGGTTATGCTCTACTACGGAAACTACAGCGACAGCGGTACGGCGTGGGAATGCGGTTACGCCTACGGCACTAACACGCCTGTGGTCGTAGTTCATCTCGGAGAGGATTCCAACCTTATGATTCACGAGGGCTGTCACACGAACATTACCCTCGACGAGCTAAAAACTTACGATTTCAATAAAATGCCGCATAAACAGTACGCCGGAAAAATGTTTTGATAACCATTAAAAACAGCGGTCGGGAGATAAGATGATTTGTTCACCTTATCTCCCGACCGATTTTTACGTCTGTTTTTATTTAGATATTATTTTATCCTTATCCTTACTGTCTTTGTAACAGTTTTTGCATCATAGTAAGCGTTGCCGTTTGCAGTTATTTTTAGGTTTATTTTATATGTTTTTCTTAGGTATTTGCCTTTCTTTATGGTTATTAAACCGTTCTTTTTTACGGTAACCTTTTTATATATATCCGAAGTCGTACCTTTTTTTAGTTTAGTTACAAAAACCTTGCCCTTAGCGTTTTTTATCACAAGCGGTTTTGCAAATTGCTTTTTCTTCTTTAGTTTGTTTGCCTTTAGTGTTTTAAGCTTCGCGCTCACTTTTATCGGATTAGCTGTTTTTTCAACATCCGGTGTATCGGATTTAGGGGCGGTCGCATCGTTTTTATTTTCAATATAAAAGCAAAAATTTATTTCTGTTTGTCCGCTAATTAACTTAACGATTTCATCCGCTGTCGCTATGTTATTTTTACAAGCTTGAACGATATCGTACGCAGAATTATCTTTAACGACAAATAATCCTAAGCCTTCTACTCCGCTCCCGGTTTGCGATCCTTTTTCAACAAAAACATAATCACCGATTTCAAACCGTTGAGAAACAGGATATTTAGCTCCTATATCATTATAATAAAGATACGCTCCGCTCGTTAGCTTTCCCAGCTCTTCTAAACGATAAAATGTTACACCGTCAGGCGAATAAGCGTATCCGCGTTCTGAAAAGTTATATTTGCTATCAATTATTTCTTCCGGTGCAAGTAGTGTGTTCCCCTTTTCCGTTTTATCATATTCACCCGAATTGGTAAGCGAGTTTGCCGTAATCGTACAAATAGAAATAATAATAACCGACAATAATATAGATACAGATTTTTTCATAAAACATCCTCCATTTGATTATAAAATCAATCATCAAGTATTATGAGCAAGTGTAAAACAAACAACATGGAACCGAATAATAATTATTATATATCTGATGTTTTCAGATGTATGTGATATAATCGTACAAATAGAAATAATAATGACTTACAATATTAAAGATTCAGATTGTTTATAACAGATTCCTCGTAATACCTTCTATAATCTTAAACCCTTAAAACCCTAAAAGAGTGACAACTTTTTTATCATTAATTTTCTTGCATACAAAAAAACCGAGTGACAAGATAATTTTAAACATCTAGTCACCCGACTTTTTAAGAATAATTCTTATTAATTTAGCGCCTCTATAGCGGCTTTAATCATAGCAATCTGCTCTCGCTCTTTAGCTGCCTGGCCTTTAACCTTTTCGACAACTGCCGCGGGAGCTTTAGCTAAGAAGCCCTGGTTATTGAGTTTACCCTCGCTCTGGGCTAAGCGTTTTTCAACCGCTTTAAGCTCTTTATTAAGACGCTCGAGCTCAGCCTTTTTATCTACAAGCTCGTCCATCGGGATATAGATTTTAGCGTCGGCGGTAACTACGTTAACCGCGCCCTCTATATCGAAGCTCTCGCCTGTTTCTACCTCGCTGGCGGAGGCAAGACGGCAGATAAACTGAGCGCCGCTGTTAAATACATCCTCGAATTTAGTCGCGATATATACCTTGGCTTTCTTTGAGGGAGGAACGTTCATCTCGTTTCTGCGGTTACGGATAGCGCGTATCGCTTCCATAATCTTCTCCATCATACTTACAGCCTCGGGGAAGTCTAAGCTCTCGTCATATTTCGGATATTCCTCGAGCATAATCGTTTCGCCGTCAACGGGTAAGGTCTGCCAGATTTCCTCGGTAATATACGGCATAAACGGGTGGAGGAGCTTTAAGATTTTATCGAGAGTCCAGAGAAGCACCTGACGCGCGTTAGCGGCGGTCTCGCCCTCGCTCTGTAATCTCGATTTAGCGAGCTCGATATACCAGTCGCAGAAATAATCCCAGATAAAGTCGTAGAGCTTCTGTACCGCAACGCCGAGCTCGAATTTTTCGAGATTGGCGTTAATCTCCTTAGTTACGTTATTAAGGGTTGAAACTATCCACTTATCCTCGGTAGCGAGAGTAGACGGAAGCTCGTTTTTAACCTCGTAGTCGTCGATGTTCATATGAACGAAACGGCTCGCGTTCCAGAGCTTGTTCGCGAAATTAGCGCACGCCTCAACCTTTTTGTCGGAATAACGCATATCGTTTCCTGGGGAGTTACCTGTCGCGAGGAAAAATCTAAGCGCGTCGGCGCCGTTCTTATCAATAACCTCGAGCGGGTCGATACCGTTTCCGAGGGATTTACTCATCTTAACGCCGTTTTCGTCACGGACGATACCATGGATAAATACGGTATCAAACGGCTGGGATTTCATCTGCTCGCAGGAGGAGAATATCATTCTAGCAACCCAGAAGAAGATTATGTCGTAGCCCGTAACGAGCGTGCTTGTCGGGAAGAAGTAATCGAGCTCGGGAGTTTTATCGGGCCAGCCTAAGGTTGAGAACGGCCACAGCGCCGAGCTGAACCATGTATCGAGAGTGTCCTCGTCGCGGTTAAGCTTCTCGCATCCGCACTTAGGACATTTTTTCGGCTCTTCTTTAGCGACAATTACCTCGCCGCAATCCTCGCAGTACCACGCGGGGATTCTGTGTCCCCACCAGAGCTGACGGCTGATACACCAATCTCTTATATTCTCCATCCAGTGGAAATAAACCTTTTCAAAGCGGTCGGGGATAAATTTTGTCTTACCCTCTTTTACGCAGTCGATAGCGGGACCCGCTAAGGGAGACATTTTTACGAACCACTGCTTACTTACCATCGGCTCGATTGTGGTATGGCAACGGTAGCAGGTACCGACATCGTGGGTTAAATCCTCTACCTCTTTCAGCGCACCGCAGGCTTTTAAGTCCTCTAAGATAACCTTACGCGCTTCCTCGGTAGTCATACCCGCGTATTTTCCGCAGTCGAGAACCTCGGGCTCGTTTTCGGTAATATTGCCCTTCTTTAAGAGCTCCTCGTATTCCTTAACGTCCTCTTTACCTGTCATTTTTCCGTCGTAGGTAAAGCATCTTACGATAGGAAGATTATTTCTCTGTCCTACTTCAAAGTCGTTCGGGTCGTGGGCGGGAGTAATTTTTACAACGCCCGTTCCCTTTTCCATATCGGCGTGGTCGTCGCATACGATAGGGATTTCCTTATTAAGAAGCGGTAAGATAACGTGGCAGCCGTGGAGATGCTTATATCTCTCGTCCTCGGCGTTAATCGCAACGGCTGTATCGCCGAGCATTGTTTCGGGACGGGTTGTAGCGAGCTCTAAATACTCGCCCGTTTCCTTAACCTGATAGAGAAGATGCCAGAAATGACCGTTCTGCTCCTCGTAATCAACCTCGGCGTCGGAAATCGAAGTACAACAATGCGGACACCAGTTAACCATACGGTTTCCGCGGTAGATTTTTCCGTCGTTATAAAGGCGTACGAAAACCTCGTTTACGGCTTTCGAGCAGCCCTCGTCCATTGTAAAACGCTCTCTGTCCCAATCGCAGGACGAGCCGAGTTTTTTAAGCTGTTCGGTAATTCTTCCGCCGTATTCTTTCTTCCAGTCCCACGCTCTCTCGAGGAATTTTTCGCGTCCTAAATCCTCTTTTGTAAGACCTTCTTTTCTCATAGCCTCAACGATTTTAGCCTCGGTAGCGATAGACGCGTGGTCTGTACCCGGGAGCCATAACGCGGAATAGCCCTGCATTCTTCTCCAGCGGATAAGAATATCCTGGAGAGTTTCGTCGAGCGCGTGTCCCATATGGAGCTGGCCTGTAATATTCGGAGGCGGCATAACGATAGTATAAGGCTTTTTGTCCTTATCTACTTCGGCGTGGAAGTAGTTTCCTTTCATCCAGAAATCGTATATTCTGTCCTCAAATTCTTTCGGATTATACGATTTCGCCATTTCTTTACTCATAACAATTACCCTTTCTATATTGATTTATTTTCTGTAAAACTTTTATCACGGAACTTTTTCTCCCTATCCAAAATTTCATAGGAAATTAATCGCACGGGGGATATCACATTAAAAATAGGAACGTCCACGCTTGACGTGGATATTTAAAATGCCCCGAGCAAAAGCTCGGGGCGAACTAAGTCCGTGGTACCACCCAAGTTCGGATTTATTTATTACATAACTCCGCTCTCTGTCGATATAACGGTCGAACCCGTTTAAGCCTACTCAATTCAGCCTAAAAGCTCAAAGGCTACATTCAAAATTCCCTCGCGAAAGCTTACACCGACCGCTTTCTCTCTTTGCCTCGGGAAAGATGAACCTCCTCGTCAAAGCCTGTTTTATATTTCGAGATTTATTTTATCACAGCGTTCAACAGTTTGTCAACAATTTTATTTTTCCGTCAGACGCCGAATTGGCTGTTATAAAGCCTGCTGTAAAAATCGCCCTTATTAAGCAGCTCTTCGTGAGTTCCCTGCTCGATAATATCGCCGTCGTTCATAACAAGAATAACGTCGCTCTCCTTTATAGTCGAGAGGCGGTGCGCTACTATAAAGCTCGTTCTTCCCTTCATCAGCTTTTTAAACGCTTTTTGCACCCTGATTTCCGTCAGCGTATCTATCGACGAGGTTGCCTCGTCAAGTATAAGCATCGGCGGGTTAAGCGCCATAGCTCTCGCGATACAGAGAAGCTGTTTCTGTCCCGCGGATAAATTCGACGCGCCCTCGGATAATTTCGTGTTATACCCATCGGGCATTTTTCTTATAAAGCTGTGGGCATAGCTTAGCTTCGCGGCGTTTATGATTTCCTCATCGGAAGCGTCGGCGTTACCGTAACGGAGGTTTTCCATAATCGTTCCCGAGAACAGCCAGCTGTCCTGGAGTACCATTCCGAAAAGCTTTCTTAAACTGTCGCGTTTTATATCCTTTGTATTAACGCCGTCAATTAAGATTTCCCCCGACTGAACCTCGTAAAATCTCATAATAAGATTTATAAGCGTGGTTTTTCCGCAGCCCGTTGGTCCGACTATCGCGATTTGCTGACCGTTTTTTACGTAAAGCGAGAAATCCTTTATAAGCTCCTTTTCGGGTGAATAAGAAAACTTAACGTGTTTAAATTCTATATCGCCCTTAACATTTTCGAGGGACTGTTTATTCTCGTCCGAGGGCTCGTCGCTGCTTTCAAGTATATCAAAAATCCGTCCTCCCGCCGCGAGCGCGGTCTGAATCTGGGTTAAAACTCCCGTAACCTCGTTAAACGGCTTCGTGTACTGGTTGGCGTAGGTTAAGAAGCACGAGAGCTGGCCGATAGTAAGAACTCCCATAAACGAGCTTACCACCGTAAGCGCTCCGACTATACCCGTAACGGCGTATACCATATTGTTTACAAACCGTGTACAGGGATTCGCGAGCGCTCCCGCGAACTGAGCTTTCAGCCCGACCGTAAATAAACGGTCGTTTTTCTTTTTAAACGCCTTTTGGCTTCTTTCCTCGTAAGCGAACGCCTTAACCACCTTCTGGTTACCGACGATTTCCTCAACATAGGAGCTTATCTCGCCCTGGAGCTCCTGCTGGTCACGGAAGCTTTTAGCGCACATTTTTCCGATTATACCCGCTACTAAAACGGACAGCGGAGTAAGTACAACTACCACAAGCGCGATCCAGACGTTAATAGACAGCATAAAAATCAGAGTACCGACTATCGTTACTATTCCCGAAAACAGCTGGGTTATAACCTGGGTAAGTCCGTCGCCGACCGCCTCGACATCGTTCGTAATACGGCTTATCAAGTCGCCGTGGGCGCGCGAGTCGATATAGCTTAGCGGAACTCTGTTCAGCTTTCCGAAGATATCGCTTCTTAAATCTTTAACGGTACGGGCGGAAATAATATTCGTAAAATGACCGCTCAGCCATTGGAAAACGACTACAAATACTATAAATACGGCTATCTCGAGAATTATACCAATAATTCCCTTAAAATCTACCGCGCCCTTTTTAATCATATAGTCAATCGCGTTGCCGATTAAAACGGGGATATAAAGCGTAAAGCCTACGGAAATCGCGGAGCATAAAAGCGAAAGTATAATATAAATAGTATGGCGCTTGGTATAGCTTAGAATTTTTCTTGCTACGCTCATATTTCCGCCTCCTTTAACTGAGAGAGGCAGATTTCTCTATACGCTTCGCAATTCTTAATAAGCTCGCTGTGCGTACCCTCGCCCTCGAGCTTACCGTCCTCGAGCACCAGGATTTTATCGGCGTTCATAATAGTCGAGCACCGCTGAGTTACCACGATATAAGTTGTATCTTTGTTTTTCAAAAGCTCGTTTCTAAGCGCTTTTTCGGTCGCGAAATCTAGCGCGGAAAAGCTGTCGTCAAGAATTACGAGCTCGGGAGAGCCGACTATCGCCCTGGCGATACATAACCGCTGGCGCTGACCTCCCGAGAAGTTCAGCCCGCCCTGGGAAACGTGCTTATCCAAATCGTCTATAAAATCAGCCTGCGCGGTTTTCAGCGCTTTAAAAATCTCCTCGTCGGACGCGTCCGTTTTTTGCCACAGCATATTTTCACGTACCGTTCCGCTGAACAGTACCGCCTTCTGCGGCGCCGCGCCGATATTTCCGCGAAGCTGTGAAAACGGATAGTCTTTTACATCCGCGCCGTCAACAAACACCGCTCCTTTTGCAGTATCATAATAACGCATAATCAGGCTCAACAGCGTGCTTTTACCCGAGCCTGTCGTTCCGATAATTCCGACAAAGCTTCCTCTTTCTATTTTAAAGCTGATGTTTTCGAGCTCGCTGTCGCCGTCGCCGTAGGAGAAGGTAACGTCCTTAAACTCGATTTTCGGCGCGGTTTTGTCGGTGCTTATATCTTTAGTATTAAGCTCTTTAACCGACGGCTCGGTTTCGAACACCTCGTTAATTCTCGAAGCGGATGCGCTTCCTCGCGAGAGAAGCACTACGAGATTGGCGAGAACTATCATCGCGAGCAAAATCTGTATCATATAGCTTACGAGCGCGACGATATCGCCCGATAAAAGCTCGCCCGAGTTTACCTTTCCCGCGCCGAACCAGAGTATAAGTATTATAGCGCCGTAGGCTACGGCGTATGTCGCGGGATTCAAAAGCGCGGACAGCCGTCCGACTCTTACGGATAAGGCGCTAAGATTATTCGCTTCCTCGTCTAAGCTATCCTGCTGAGCCTTTTGTTTCGAGAACGCTCTTATTACACGGTTGCCCGAAAGATTCTCTCTCGAAAGCAGAGATATTCTGTCGAGGCTTTTCTGTATCCTTTTATAAAACGGGAGCGATTTTGTCATAACAAAATAGAGTATCAGCCCGATAATCAGCGAGGATATAAAGAATATCAGCGATAATTCAAAATTGATATAACACGCCATAACCAGCGCGCCGATTATAAGAAACGGCGCTCGAAGCAACAGGCGCATTGTCATAGCGATATTCGCCTGCACAGCGTTAATATCGCTCGTCATTCTCGTTATAAGCGCGGGAGTACCAATTTCGTCGAGCTCCTTATGCGATAACGTTCCGATATGCTTAAACAGCGCGTCACGGATTTTTGTACCCGCGCCCTGGGACGTATAGGACGCCATATACTGACAAACGAGCGCGGAGGATAAACCCGCTATCGCGAGCAATAGCAGTACAATCCCCATTTTTATTATATAGTCCGTATCGTTTTTCAGAATACCGTTGTCGATTATCGCCGCCATAACCAGCGGTACGAACAGCTCGAGCACCGCCTCGAACAGCTTGCACAACGGCCCTACGATAAGCTGGAGCTTATATTCCTTTAAAAAGCGTCTTAGTTTAAACAAATTTATCATCCTATAATTTTATATAAATATTATAGACGAAATTTGTTTTTAAAGCAAGAATCATTATTTTTCCTTTGACCTTGACAACAGTCCCGCTATTACCGAGCCCGTTACAGCGGCGCCGATTCCGCCCGCGGCGGCGGTAAACGCTCCCGTAAGGATCCCCAAAGCGCCGCTCTCCTTAACCGCCTTTTCCACTCCCGTCGCCATAAGATAACCGAAGCCCGATATTGGCACGGTAGCTCCCTGTCCCGCGAAATCGACCAGGGGCTGATACAGCCCTAGCGCGGTAAGGATAACCCCAGCCACGGTAAAACCCGTAAGTATTCTCGCGGGCGTAAGCGAGGTTTTATCAATTAATATCTGCCCGATAACGCAGATAAACCCGCCCGTTATAAATGCTAAAATATACTCCATACATCCTCCTAAATCCTACATCCTAAATCCTAAACCCTAATTAATGTGATAGTTTTTTGAAAATTTGTGAATTACTCCTGATTTTTTAATTTATTCTTTCCCAAAAGTGAAAATTTATGTTATACTATAACTGCTTTATTTTTAATAATATGTCCATAGAAGGAGTGAAAGGCATGGTTGAGGTTAAAAACCTGACTAAGCGTTACGGCAGCACAACCGTTGTCGACGATATCAGCTTCTCGGTAGACAGCGGAGAGATCCTCGGATTTCTCGGCCCTAACGGCGCGGGTAAAAGTACGACAATGAATATGATTACGGGATATATCTCGTCCTCGAGCGGTACTGTTACCGTTAACGGAGCGGAGATTCTCGATAATCCGAAAAAGGTAAAGAGCAGTATCGGCTACTTACCCGAAATTCCGCCGCTGTATGTTGATATGACGGTGAGAAAATATCTTGAGTTTATGTTTGACCTGAAAAAGGTTAAACTTCCTAAGAAGGAGCATATAAGCGAGGTTATGCGCCTCGTTAAAATCACGGACGTTTCCGAAAGAATTATTAAACATCTTTCCAAGGGTTATCGCCAGAGAGTAGGCTTCGCGCAGGCGCTTCTCGGAAATCCGCCTATACTGATTCTCGACGAGCCGACTGTCGGACTTGACCCTAAGCAGATTATAGAGATGCGCTCTCTTATCCGCAGCTTAGGTAAAAAGCATACGGTAATTTTCTCGTCGCACGTGCTTACCGAGGTATCGGCGATTTGCGACAGAATTATCGTTATCTCGAACGGTAAAATCGTTGCCGACGAAAAGACGGAAAATTTAAGCTCCGCGATTTCGGGCGACCAGAAGCTAAAGCTCGACATAGAGGGTTCGTCATCAACCGTTCTCGACGCGCTGAAGGTTATCCCCGGCGTTATTAAAATCCGTAAACAGCACGATATCGGCGACAGCCGCGCGCGTTATATTGTCGAGTATAAAAACGAAGTCGATATCCGTAAGGATGTATTTAAGGCTATCGCTAACGCGGATTGCTATATTCTCGATATGCAAAACGGCAACGAAACTCTTGAGGACAGCTTCTTAAAGCTTGTAAGTCAGGACCAGCGAAAAGATTACGCGGGAGGTGTTAAGTAATGGGCGCGATATTTAAAAGAGAGCTTAGCTCTTATTTCAATTCCGCTATCGCCTATATCGTTATGGCGGTATTCTTCGGGTTTTCGGGATTCTTCTTCCTTGTAACCTGTTTCCTGTCTAATTCATCCTCATTAAGCTATGTTTTCAGCAATATGTTCTTTATCATCGTTTTCCTTACTCCGATTATCGCGATGAAAAGTTTCAGCGAGGAAAAACGTCAGAAAACCGACCAGGCTCTGTTTACTTCACCCGCCTCGCTTATAGAGATAGTTTTAGGTAAATTCTTAGGCGCGTTTACAATGTACGCGATTTGCTGCGTAATATTCTTTGTATACGGCGCGGTTATCCAGATGTTCACTCCTGCCAACTGGGCGGTTATAATCTGTACCACAATCGGTATTCTGCTTTTAGGCGGAGCGTTTTTAGCGATTGATATTTTCATCAGCGCCTTAACCGAAAGCCAGGTTATCGCGGCTATTCTAGGAATCGCCGCGGGACTTCTTATCAATATGATGACTAATATCGTATCTTTGGTAAGCTCCTACGAATGGCTCGCTAACATATTAAACGCTATTTCTTTCACTAACTATTATCAGAATTTCACATACGGTATTCTCGATTTAAAGGATGTTGTATTCTTCCTGAGCGTAATCGCTCTTTTCCTGTTCTTTACCATCCGTATTTTCGAGAGAAAACGCTGGAGTTAAGGAGGTATAAAAATGAATAATGAATTAAATAATAATCAGACCGCCGAGACTCCCGAAACAGAAGTTAAAACAGAAAAAAAGACTAACGGCTTTTTTGCCTTTTTAAAGTCAAGAAAAGCTAAGCGCGGCTCTATCGCTACAATTATTGTCGCGGTGTTTATCTGTATTATTATACTTATAAACTATGTCGCGGGACTTTTAACCGAAAGATTTCCGAATTTACAGTTTGATATGACCGCTTCCCAGAGCTACCAGCTCCAGAAGGACACCTCGGAATATCTCTCGAAGCTTAAAAACGACGTAACAATCTATGTGCTGACAAGAGAAAGTACATTTAAAAGCGGACTTGGCGCGTCATCGGGCTCGCAGTATTTCATCCAGGCGGATAAGCTGCTCAAGAAAATGGCGGCTGAGGACAAGGTTACTCTTAAATTTATCGACCTCTCCTCCAATCCGACCTTTACGGGAAAATACACTAATATCGACTGGAACTCGGACAACGCCAACAACCTTATTATTGTCGAGTCGGGTAAAAATTACACCGCTATTCCGCTCGATGAATGCTTTGAATACGACAGCGAAAGCTACAACTACTACGGCACGTACAATTATACGGGCACAAAAATCGAGCAGGCGGTTATCACGGGTATTCTCGACGTAACCAGCACGGAAAAAGTCAATATTGATTTTATCACGGGTTCGGGCGAGGAAGAGAAAACCTACGGCGCTTTAAAAACGCTTTTAAAACAGAACGCTTACTCGGTAAAGGATATCAACCTTTCGACTCAGAAGCTCAGGGCTTCTTCTAAAGTCGCGGTGCTTTACGCTCCGACCGTTGACCTTTCCCAGGACGCGGTTAAAAAGCTTTCCGACTGGCTCGATAATAACGGAGAAAAGGGTAAGACCTTAATCTATGTTCCCATAGATGTAAAAACAACTACTCCCAATCTCGACGAGCTTTTGGAAGAATACGGTATGGCGGTTTCCGACGGACTTTCTTTCTGTACAAGCAACGAATATATGCTCCAGAATCCGTATATGTTCCTTACCGATTATAAGAACGATACCTATACCGCCGATTTAAAGGACAAAAATATTCCGACCTTCGTTTATAACGCGAGAAATGTCGAGATTAAAGACAGCTCTACAGCTTCCTCTCTATTAAAGGTTGAATCTTCCGTAGGCGTTATACCCTTCAGCGTAGACGCTTCCGAAATCAAAACCGAAGCTGACCTCGAAAAATACAAGAAAAAGAGTATCAACCCCGCGGCTATCGGAACTAAATCGAACACCGACAATAAAGATTCCAATATTGCAGTATTCGGTTCATTCTATATGTTCTCCGAGTCGTTCTTAAATATGACGTCCTATAACAACGCTAATTATATTGTTAATTTCTGCAACACCGTAACCAACCGCGGCGATATGGGAATTACAATAAAATCCGCGGGTACCGACGAAAAGGAACTCGGCGTTACAAATACGTCAACGGTTATTGCCGTCGGCACAATCTTTATCGGCGTAATACCCGTTATTATCCTTATTATCGGTCTTGTAGTATTCATTCGCAGGAGGATTAAATAAATGAGTAATAAAAACGAAGAATATTCTTCCGTTGTCGACAACGATAAGGAGCTTGACGATATTCTCGATAAATTTGAAACTCCCGAAGTATCAAAGGCCTCTACAAAAAAGAAAAACGGACATATTAAAGGCTTAGTTGTTGTTATCGCGGTAGCGGTTGCTCTCGCGGGAGTGGGCGCGGCGCTGTTGTTCGCTCCGAAAGAAGACGCTAAAACCGAAATTAAAGGTCCCGCCGCCGTTAAAAACGAGGTCAAGGATAATGTCCACGAGGTAGAGATTAAAACCGACTCCAACGGAAAAATTAAAGAAAACGGAAAAGGTAATCTTATCGAAAAGGTTCCCGCGGATATAACAAAAATCAAAATCAACAACAATCGCGGCGATTACGAGATAAGCTCCTATACCCCGAAAACCAAAACAAATGAAACCGATCCCACCACGGGTAAGGTAAAAGAAAAAACCGACGCTACCATATATAAGATTATCGGTTACGAGGACTTTAAGCTCCAGGACGGCGTCGCGGACGAAGTGGCTAACGCCTGCTCGACTTTAGAGTTTAAATCGGTTTCCGCCGAAAACGCGTCCAACAACCTTAAAGACTTCGGACTTGATAAGCCAAGAGCAACCGTCACCGTTACTTATACCGACAAAACAAAGTCAGTATTCAAGGTAGGTAACGACGCGGCTCAGAATCTCGGCACTTACGTTATGTTCGGTTCAGGAAAAACCGTTTTCCTGTGCGATAAGGAAAAAGTTTCTAAATTCCTGCTCGGCATTAACGATTATATAAGCCATACTATTAATGAAAGCGCTTCGGACGCTTCTACGAGCGAGTTTAAAACTCTTACGCTTTCGGGCTCTAAGTTCAGCCGAAGCGTTACACTTAAACCGAACCCCGATACAAAACACGTAACAGCGGCTAATATAATGGTATCCCCAATACAAACCTACGCCGACGATTCCGAAGCCAGCACCGTTACGGGGGCCGTAAGAGGTCTTTTGGCTAAAAGCGTAGCTAAGGTTAACCCGAGCTCGTCCGATCTCTCTAACTACGGTCTAGCTAATCCTTACGCTAAGCTTCACGCGGAATATTCCGATATAACCGTAAACCTGCTCGCTTCTAAGCCGAACTCAAAGGGCGATTGCTTCCTGATGAAGGACGGCGGAAAAGTCGTTTACATTATCGCTTCCGCGTCTATCCCCTGGGTTAATACCACCGAAAAGAAGCTTATTTCGAATTATGTATTTAACCCCGAGCTCAGCGGGTTAAAGAATATGTCCGTAAGCTTTAAGGGTAAAAACTACGATTTCAACATTAAAACCACTACCGTTAAAACTACTGACGATAAGGGCGAGGAAAACTCTACTACGGAAACTACGACAAAGTTCAAGGGCAAAAACCTTGACGAGGGTAATTTCGAAACCTTCTATAAAAACGTAACTCTCCTGACGAAAGCGGAGAAAGGTAATCCCTCCCCCTCGGGAACTCCCGCGCTTACCGTTAAGTATACCTACTCGGGCTCGAGAAACCCCGATACGGTAGCTTTCTATAAATCAGGCGCGAAATATATCGCAACCGTTAACTCCAAATCGGTCGGCACGGTTTACGCCAATTATATAGAAAAGATTATTTCCCAAACCCCGCAGGTCGCTGAGGATAAGGAAGTTAAAACCTTTTGGTAAAAAACAGCTCCTAAAGGAGCTGTTTTTTATAGTAATCTTCTTTATTCCTTTATTATTCATTACTGTTCTGATTTATTGTTTTCTAATTGTCACGTTCCTTTATTGACTTTTCCTTATATATTTGGTAAAGTATTTGTAGACTAATACAGAGGTGATTTGTTATGGCTGAACGTTCAGGACATAAACATCAATTTAAAGACCGAAAAGAAAAAATCGGCTGGTATCTTGACGAAATAGACAGCTACAAGGAAGATATGGGAAAATGGTATTCGCTGTTTATCCGCATCATTCTCCCGTTCCTTATTTTCTTAATGCCCGCTAACGTAGTTTGCGCGCGTTTCTTCGATATGATGGCGGCAAGATATTTCGGCGGAATTATTCAGCAGGGCGATAACGCGGCCCATATTGTTTTCTGGGTTATTTGTATGCTTATTTTCCTTGCCATACTTATTTTCCTGCCGAGGTTCGCTACATTTGTTGAATTCGCGGTAGGCGGAGCTTTCATTTATATGGCGATGTTTATGACGTTCGTTGACTCGGCGGGTAATCCTAAACCGCTTATTTCCAGCGGACTCGGATATTTCGTTATTATTGTTCTTTCCGTCTTTTTGTTTATGAAGCTGGTTTTCCTTGTTTTTGAGATAATGTATATGATTATCTTCCGCGGAGAAAAGGAGCCGAAGGCTTATAAAGACGACGATAACGATATCGTTTTCTGATAAATGTAAAAAAACACTTGCATTTTTCTAATTAAAGTGCTATAATTCCATTGTTGAATATTGAAAGTATGAGGAGTGAGCGAACAGCTTGCTCCTCTGTGTTTATGGAAAAATAAACACAGAGCAGGTTGTTGAGAAGGAGTGTGTATGGCTAAATTAAATACCGTCCAGAAGGTTTGGAATATTGCCGAGCCTATAGCTAAAGAGCTCGGGCTCGAGATATGGGATATCCGCTACGTTAAAGAGGGCGCTAATTTCTATCTTCGTATATTTATAGATAAGGAAAACGGCGTTGATATTAACGACTGCGAGAATATGTCGAGAGCGATTGATAAACCGCTCGACGAAAACGATCCGATTTCCGACGCTTATATTTTAGAGGTAAGCTCTCCCGGGATCGAAAGACAGCTTTTAAGGGATGAACACTTCATCCGATTTAAAGGCGCGGATATTATGGTAAAAATGATTCGCCCGATTGAGGGTATCGGTAAGGAGTTTAAGGGCGTTCTTACCGACTTTAAAGACGGCGAGGTTACAATAACAGACCATAGCGGTGAAAACGAGGTTACTATTAACCAAAAAGACGCCGCGTGGATTAAGCTAGACGATTTTGACTGATTAGAAAGGATGATAGGAAAATGAATAACAAGGAATTATTTACATCACTAAAGCTGCTCGAAAAAGAGAAGGGTATCCCTATGGACTATATGCTCGAGCAGATCGAAAGAGCAATCAAGGTTGCTTGTAAGAACTCTTACGGCGGCAACGAGAATGTAGTATTTAAAACTAATCCCGATAAAAACACCTTCGACGTAAAGCTTACGAAAACCGTTGTTGAGGAAGTCGAAGACCCGAACTTCGAGATTTCTCTCGAAGAGGTTCGTAAAAAGAGAAAGAAAATCGAAGTCGGCGACGAATATGACGTTCCCCTCGATCCGAAACAGCTCGGACGTATCGCGGTTCAGACCGCGAGATCGGTTATCCGCCAGGGTATCCGCGACGGCGAAAAAGGTCAGATGCTCCAGGAATTCAAAAGCCGCTTAGGCGAGCTTTGTACAGCTGTTGTCGAGAGAGTCGATCCTGTAAACGGTATGGCTACTATCCGTATCGGAAAAGCTGTAGCTACTCTCCCCAAGAGCGAACAGGTCGGCGACCGTGTGCTCAAGGACGGCGATTCTATTAAGGTTTTAGTCGCTGATATAAAGGACAACGAAAGAGGTCCGAGAGCGATGATAAGCCGTACCAACCCCGAGCTTGTTAAGCGCCTTTTCGAGCAGGAGGTTCCCGAGATTTACGACGGCGTTGTAGAGATTAAATCTATCGCCCGTGAGGCTGGAAGCCGTACTAAGATGGCTGTTCTTTCCAACGACGACGATATCGACGCTATCGGCTCATGTATCGGTACAAGAGGCGACCGTGTTAACGAAATTGTCGCTGAACTCGGCGGCGAGAAAATTGATATTATCGAATACAGCGATGATCCCGAAAAATATATCGCGGCGGCTTTATCACCCGCTACAGTCCTGAATGTTGATATTCTCGACGAAAGCGCGAAAAGCTGTAAGGTAACTGTTCCCGACGGCCAGCTCTCGCTCGCTATCGGTAATAAAGGTCAGAACGCGCGCTTAGCCGCTCGTCTTACAGGCTGGAAAATCGACATCCGTCCCGAGTCAGGCTTCTACGGCGAGGACGAGGACGATAACGAAACTGAAGCTGAGGAGTAATTCGCTTGAAACAGAAAAAAATCCCCGCGCGTAAATGCGTAGGCTGCGGCGAGATGAAGCCGAAGCGTGAGCTCGCGCGTGTTGTAAAGGCTCCCGATATTAAGGGCGAAAACGGCGAGATAATCGAAAAAGGCGAGATCAGCCTCGATTTAGTCGGCAAAAAGCCTGGACGCGGAGCGTATGTATGCAAGAACACGGAATGTCTTGAAAAAGCGATCAAGGCGAAACGCTTTGAGCGCGCTTTTCAGGGGCAGATTCCCGAAAGCGTATTTGACGGTATAAAAGAGGAGCTGAAAAATTTTGAATGATAAAATTCTGAATTTCCTCGGATTATGCCGCAGAGCGGGCAGGCTTACCGTCGGCAACGACGCCGTAATCGACGAAGTAAAAAACGGTAAAGCAAAGCTCGTGTTAGTTTCAGGAGACATCTCTTTAAATACAGAAAGCAAGCTGAAAAAGATTTGCTCCGCTTATAATACGGAGCTTATAAAGCTTAACCGCTCGCGCGATGAGCTTTCGGCGGCTGTCGGCAGGTTCGGCGCGGTATGCGCGGTGCTTGACAGCGGCTTTTCAAAAAAGCTTATTCAGCTTATCAGTGATGAGAACTAGGAGGTAATTGTCTATGATAAAATATAAGGTAAAAGAAGTTGCGGATGATTTTAACGTAAAAAGTAAAAAAATTACCGAAATCCTCTCGGATAAATGCGGAGTTAATAAAAAGTCTATGACCTCTCTCGAGGTTGACGAGCTCAATATGATTTTCGACGTTATGACTACCGAAACCGCGCTCGAGAATTTCAACGACTATTTCGCTGTACGCGATAAGGCGGTCGAGGAATACGAAAAGCAGGTAGAGGAAGAGATTAAGGAAGAAAAATCCAAGCGTAAGGAAATCCCCGTAGAAAAACCCGCCGAGAAAGAAAATAAGAAAACCGACGCTAAGTCAAAACCCGTTAAGGGCAAGGCTCAGAAGGTTGAGGTTGTAAATACTATCGAGGAGGAAGGAACCGACCACCGTTCCAACCGCCGTGTTATCGACACCCGCCAGACTAACGTGGATGTAGAGAAATACAACCAGAAATATGACGATATGGCGAACGATAAGCTCCGCCGTAATCAGGATACAAGTAAAAAGCAGAAATTCTCCAACCGCGCGCGTAAACAGCGTCAGCGCAAGGGCGGTAAGCGCGAGACCGAGGCTCAGCGTCTCGCTCGTATCGAGAAGCAGCGTAAGGAGCGTTCAATTACAATTACCGTTCCCGACGAAATCGTTGTTTCTGAGCTCGCTTCGAGATTAAAGGCTACGGTAGCCGAGGTTGTTAAGAAGGCGTTCTTAATGGGCTCGATGATTACCGCCAACGATACGGTTGACTACGATACAGCCGAGCTTATCGCTATGGAGTTTAACGCTAAGGTTGAGAAAGAGGTTGTCGTTACAATCGAGGAGAAAATCATCGACGACAGCGAGGACGACGAGGCTAATCTCGAAAGCAGAGCTCCCGTAGTCGTAGTAATGGGACACGTTGACCACGGTAAGACCTCTATCCTCGACGCTATCCGCCACGCTAATGTAACCGAGGGCGAAGCGGGCGGTATTACCCAGCATATCGGCGCGTACAGAACGATGGTAAACGACCACCCGATCACATTCCTCGATACTCCCGGACACGAAGCGTTTACAACGATGAGAGCCCGAGGCGCTCAGGCAACGGATATCGCTATATTAGTTGTAGCCGCGGACGACGGTATTATGCCGCAGACTATCGAGGCTATTAACCACGCGAAAGCGGCGGGCGTTACCGTAATTGTCGCTATTAATAAAATGGATAAACCGGGCGCTAATCCCGAGCAGGTTAAACAGCAGCTCACGGAATACGAGCTTATCCCCGAGGAATGGGGCGGCGATGTAATATGTGTGCCTGTTTCGGCAAAAACTAAAGAAGGTCTCGACGATTTACTCGAGAACGTTCTCTTGGTTGCCGAGATGAAAGAGCTTAAGGCTAACCCCGACAGAGCGGCGAAGGGTATTGTTATCGAGGCTCGTCTTGATAAGGGCAGAGGTCCTATCGCGACTGTTCTCGTACAGAACGGTACTCTTAACGCGGGCGATATCGTGGTTGCGGGTACATGTCTCGGACGTGTCCGCGCTATGACCAACGATAAGGGCGAAGCCGTTAAGACCGCGGGCCCGTCTGTTCCCGTAGAGATTACAGGTCTCGACGAGGTTCCCGTAGGCGGAGATATCTTCAACTCCGTTACAAACGAACACCTCGCCCGTCAGCTCGTTCAGCAGCGTAAGGATGAGCGTAAGGAAGAAATCTTTAACGCTCAGACTAAGGTTACTCTCGATAACCTCTTCGACCAGATGAAGCAGGGCGAGATGAAAGAGCTTAAAATTATCGTTAAGGCTGACGTTCAGGGCTCGGTTGAGGCTGTACGCCAGAGCTTAGAGAAGCTTACCAACGATGAGGTACGCGTTAACGTAATCCACGGCGCGGTAGGCGCGGTTAACGAGAGCGATGTAATGCTCGCTAACGCGTCTAACGCTATTATCGTAGGATTTAACGTACGTCCCGACGCTACAGCTCAGAGCAGCGCGGAGCGTGACGGCGTAGATATGCGTATGTACCGCGTAATTTACGACTGTATCGAGGAAATCGAGAGCGCGATGAAGGGTATGCTCGCGCCTAAGACCAGAGAGGTTGAGCTCGGTACCGCCGAAGTCAGAAATGTTATTAAGATCAAGAGCGTCGGCACAATCGCGGGCTCATACGTTAAGAAGGGTAAAATTACCAGAAACGGTATGGTTAGAGTTGTCCGCGACGGTATTATTATCGCCGACGATAACGTAGCCTCGCTCCAGAGATTTAAGGATTCCGTTAAGGAAGTATCCGAGGGTTACGAGTGCGGTATCTGTCTCGAGAAATTCAGCGACCTTAAAGAAGGAGATGTCTTCGAGGTTTACGAGATAGAAGAGTACAGAGATTAAGTCGGTTGCCCGACAGCCAAAGCCGCCACGGAGCCCGTGGAGCCAACGCCTACGTTGGAAACGCTTTTCATTTAACCAAAACTCCATAAACGGCGGCTTTTAAAAATATAGAAAGATTAACTTATCCTCCTTATCAAAAACCGACAGCTTGCTGTCATCCTGAGCAGGCACAAAGTGCCGTGCCGAAGGATCTTAACCCTTAAAGATTCTTCGACTTCGCTTACGCTCCGCTCAGAATGACAGATGATTCGGTAAAGGAGATATGACACATCATATAGGAACCGCATGTGGTGACTAAAACCAAAACGCAGATCCTATCCTCTTTATCCAAACCTTGACATAGGCGCTAAGGTGCGGGGGATATGACATTTCATACAGGAACTGCAAGTGGTGACTAAAAACCAAAACGCAGAACCTATCCTCTTTATCCAAACCTTGACATAGGCGCTAAGGTGCGGGGGATATGATACGTCATATAGGAACTGCAAGTGGTGACGAGGAAACATAAAAAATGGGACATAAGATTGAAAGAACAACCGAGGATATAAAGCGCGAGTTAACGGCGATTTTCAGGGAGCTTAAAGACCCGAGAGTTAAAGACGCGTTTATCTCGATTATACGCGTTGAGGTAACGAACGACCTCTCCTACTGCACGGTTTACGTCAGCGCTATCGAGGGAATGGAGCGTTGTAAGCTCGCGTGTAAAGGCTTAGACAGCGCTAAGGGCTTTATCCGTCGTGAGTTAGGCCACAGGCTGAAGCTCCGCCACGTACCCGAGCTTATCTTCACCGCAAGCGACAGCATCGAGTACAGCGCTAATATATCCCGAATATTAAACGATTTAAAATAAGGTAAATTATGACACTTAAAGAAGTTGCGAATTTAATTTTACAACATAATAATTTCGATATTCTTACTCACAATTACCCCGACGGCGATTGTATCGGCAGCGCGTTCGCGCTTGCGCACGCCTTAAAGCAGATCGGCAAAAACGCGCGCGTTATAACGACCGACCGCCAGAAGAAGTTCGAGTTCATATTCGAGAGCTACAGCGCTCCCGAGTTCGAGCGCGAGTACGTAATATCGACCGATGTCGCGGACGAAAAGCTGCTCGGCGCTAACCGCAAGGAGTACGAGGGCAAAATCGACCTTTGTATCGACCACCATAAGAGCAACGTGATAAACGCTCCATATAAATATGTTGACGCTGATTCGGCGGCGGCGGGAGAGATTATTTACGAGCTTATTCCGCTTTTAGGCGCTGAGTATACTAAGGAAATCGCGGACTGTCTTTATACCGCGATAAGCACGGACACGGGCTGTTTCCGCTATACCAACACCACCTCGCGCACAATGCGTATCGCCGCGGAGCTTATAGACCTTAACTGCGACAGCGGATATATCAATAAGGAAATGTTCGAAACTAAGTCGAAAGCGAGAGTTGAGCTCGAGCGGGAAATCCTCGAGAGTATGATATTCTGCGCCGACGATAAGTGCGCTATAATTTACACGACAAGAGAAATGACCGAAGGGCTCGGCGACGACGAAACCGAGGGTATCGCGTCTATCCCCCGCCAGATTGAGGGCGTTAAGATGGGGATTACCGTCCGCGAAAAGGAAAAGGATTATAAAGTTTCCGTGCGGACGAATGACGGCGTTGACGCCTGCGCTTTCTGTAAGCAGTTTGGCGGCGGCGGTCACGTTGCCGCTTCGGGATGCACATTAAAAGGCGACCTGCAAAGCGTGCTCGATACGCTTATCAATGCCGCGGAAATGTATATATGAACGGATTACTTTTAGTAGATAAAGGTAAAGGCTTTACCTCGTTCGACGTTGTCGCGATTACGAGGAAGCTTACTTCACAAAAGAAAATCGGTCATACGGGAACTCTCGATCCGAACGCGACGGGAGTTCTTCCGCTTTTGCTCGGAAACGCGACTAAAGCTCAGGATATCATCCCCAACCACGATAAGGAGTATGTCGCGGGCTTTAAGCTCGGGCTTACGTCCGATACGCTCGATATATGGGGCGAAATTAAATCCGAAGTAAAAAGCGAAGTGACTTTGTCCGAACTCGAAAAAGTGTTAAAGCATTTTCGGGGAGAAATCGAGCAGATTCCGCCTATGTATTCAGCGGTTTCCGTAGACGGAAAACGGCTCTACGACTTAGCCCGCAAGGGTATAGAGGTCGAAAGAAAGCCGAGGAAGATTACCGTTTACGAGCTCGAATTACTGGATTTTGACGAAAATAATCAGAGCGGTGTTTTAAAAGTTTTCTGCTCTAAGGGTACATATATCCGCTCGCTGATTGACGATATCGGGAACGAGCTCGGCGTCGGCGCGGTTATGACCTCGCTCGACAGGACTAAGGCGTGCGGATTCCTTAAGGAAGAATGTATGTCTTTAGATAAAATAAAAGAGCTCTCCCCCGCCGAAATCGAGGAAAAGCTTATTTCTACGGAAAATCTTTTTATTAGTTTCCCTGAGTTAAAGGTTTCCGAGGCTCAGGCAAAAAGGTTCTCTAACGGCGGCGCGCTCGATATTTCGAGGACAGCTCTCCGCTCGGCAGAGAATATCGAGGGGAATATTTATCGGATAAAATACGACGATAAATTTTTCGGACTCGGAATAGTTAGAGATAATGAAATAAAAATATATAAACATTTTTAAAGTCAGCTTGAATTTTCAAGCTGACTTTTTTTAAATACTTTTTACTTTTCTATTGACAAATATAATGTACTATGATATAACATAATTGTACTAGTTGTATTAATACAATTAATTGTTTAAGGACTGATTAAATGTATAGTTTAGATTTAACCTCACGAGCGCCGATTTACGAACAGCTTTACAACAATGTCGTACGGCTTATATCGGCGGGCGCGCTTAAACCGGGCGATAAACTCCCGCCTGTGCGGACGCTCGCGTGCGAACTTTCGGTAAATCCGAATACCGTATCAAAAGCGTACAAGCTCTTAGAACAGGACGGCTATATCTGCTCGGCTGTCGGGAAAGGCTCGTTTGTATCGAGTAACCTCGACGCGCTTGACGCGGAAAAACAGCTCGCGCTCGAAAAACTTGACCGCGCTTTAAACAGCGCCGTAAACATCGGCTTAACTAAAAACGAAATTATCGACAGAGTAAATAAAGCTCTGAAAGGAGGTAAATTATGATTGAGATAAAAAATGTAACGAAGAAGTTCGGTAAGCTTAAAGCTCTCGACAACCTCAGCTTTAATGTACAGGACGGCGCGGTGTTCGGCTTAGTAGGTTCGAACGGCGCGGGAAAAAGCACGCTTTTAAGAGTTTTAAACGGAGTTTTTCAGGAAGACGATGGGAACATTTTAATAGACGGTGAGAACGTTTTTGAGAACCAAAAAATAAAAGACCTCTGCTTTTTCATCCCCGATTATCCCTATTTCTCGAATTCGGACACTATCGAAAAAAACGCCTTTCTCTACCGAAAAATCTACGAAAACTGGGATGAGGAATATTTTAAACAACTTTGCGCTACCTTCCCGCTTAATAAAAAACAGCGTATTATTAATATGTCAAAGGGCATGCAGCGACAGAGCGCTCTTATTTTAGCTCTTTCAACCAGACCGAAGTATCTTTTCCTCGACGAGATTTTCGACGGTTTAGACCCCGTAGTTCGCCAGCTCGTTAAAAAACTGATTATAACCAATGTTACCGATAACAACACAACCGTTATGATAGCGTCGCATAATTTAAGAGAACTCGAGGACATCTGCGACCACGTAGGACTTTTGCACCGCGGCGGAATAATTCTCGAAAGAGAGCTGGACGACTTAAAGCTCGGAATACATAAGGTGCAAATCGCGTTCAACAACGATATTAACGATGATATATTCTGTGATTTAGAAATAGTTAACAAAAGCCGTAACGGTAATTTGTTCAATTTAACAATACGCGGCAGTGAAGATGAGTTTATTCCTAAACTCGAGGCGCTTAATCCCGCGTTTATGGAAAGTCTTCCGCTGACGCTGGAGGAAGTATTTATCAACGAAATGGAGGGAGCAGGCTATGACATCAACAACATCCTTTAAAACAAGCTTAAAACACGGCTCGGCGGTGTTTTTGTGGACGCTTAGAAATAATATCGCGGTAATAGTCGTTTATCTCTCGTTAATTGCTTTCAGCGCGATTACCAACGCTGTTTTCGGATTTGCCACAAGCGGCGTTACGCAAGACGGAATCGTAACAATAAGCAATTCGTTCTCCGTTTATTCTATGGTATCGGGTACTTTCCAGTACGCTCTTATTATAGGGTTGGTAATATGTATCCGCTCCTTCTCCTATCTCCACAATAAACGCCAGACCGATATGGTAGGCTCTCTGCCTGTATCACGCAGGACGATGTATTTTTCAAGATTGATTTCATCGTTTATTATCTCGGCGGTACCTATGATACTCGTTAACCTTTTTATCGCGATTTTTGTAACAAACAAAATAGAATTCGGCGAAGGTGAAATTACGGGGATTAACATTAATCTTTTTGATTATACTTTTAAATCCGCTTTAGTTTTATTTTCCTGTATTTGCCTATTCGGATTGCTCTCGATATGCTGCGGAAAAACCGCGGATAAAATAATCTCGTTTTTCGCGATAAACTACGGCGCGCCTATCGCTATACTATTACTTATGGTTTTACCCGCGCTCCTTATTATGGGGTATCATATTGATATAAACTTCTACTGGGTATTAATATTTAGCCCTCTGCTTTCTATATTCCAATTCGATACGTTTTACTGGCTTATATTCTGCGCGGCAACCTTAGTGGGCTCGTTCTTCCTTATTAAAAAACGCAAGGCTGAATGCGCGCAGTCGCACTTCGCGTATAAGTTCCCGCTTGTCGCGGTTAAGCTGCTTATAAGTTTCGCGACAGGTATTGTAACAGCGCTGCTTATGACTATAATTGCGGTAATTACAGATTCCGAAAATGGCGATACAGCGTTATTCTGGGTAGGTATGATACTCGGCTCGGCGATTGCGTATATAATTATCCAACTGATTTTCGCAAGAGGCTTTAAAGGATTTTTAAAAGGGCTTATCCCCTACGGCGCGATGATACTCTGCTTCGCGATATATTTTACCTCGTTAAGCTTTGGTTTCTTCGGATACGAAAGCTATGTACCGAATATTGACGACGTTAAAAGCGTAAGCTTTAACTCAGGCGACACGGCTTATGTTGGCGGAGTTAACATTCTTCAGCATGAGGTAACGGATAAGAATATTATTAAAGAAGCAATAGACGCCCATAAACAGGTAATTAAACTTAGACCTGAATTCGATAAATCTCATATGCTTGAGAGAAGCGCTGTATCTATCGCGGGCAGCATGGGAAATAATTACTCCGATGTGTTCGACCAATTTAATGATAGCGAAATCACAAAATACAATATCGTCTACACCCTAAAGGACGGAAGAAAAATCAGAAGGAGTTATACTAACTCCGATGATGACGACAGCAGTAAGTATATAGCTTTCCTGCATTCAAACGATTATAAAGAAAACATAAGCCCGCTGTTTATATGTGATACAAAATATCTTATGTCGGTTGACTTATACGGTGTTGAGTACGAAAGTGATGACGAGGACGAGGATTCCTATATTGTATATAAAAACAAAGCTTTATCAGTATATAAAACCGTAATGGAAGAATACAAAAAATACGGTTTTGATTCAAACGATTTCTCGGAGTATTCGCTTTGCTTTAATTACGGAGAATCTGACGCAAATGCTCCCGTAATCGCCAATTTCGCTATTCCGAAAACCTATAAAAAAACAATTAAGCTGATTAATGATTATATGAAATAAGGTGATACTATGAACAAAAAATCTTATCTGATTATGATTTCTGTTTTTTTGTTTATTATTGATTGTGTTTTAATAGGTGTTTTGATTGATGTTTTACTTAAATCTTTTCCTTCATATGTTTTAATACTATTTATTCCCGTTATCTCTTATTGTGCATTTTATAACTACTATTTTTTCAAGTATTATTTCAACGGTGTGGATAAAATTGAGTATAGCGATAATGAATTAATTCTACACTTTATTAAATCAACTCGTAAAATCAAATACGATGATATTATTTTGATAAAAAAAGGATTTATTACAAAAAGAATATTTATAAAAAGTAAACAAGGAAATTATATTCTTCATATAAACAAGTACAGTCCTTTAAGTATTTCAGACTTTGATTATACTGAGATGAAAAACAAAGCAAAAGGTGTAAATTTTATTAATTAAACTTTCCTCTATATGATTAAAAAGGGGCTGTCGCACT
>DEFK01000028.1 GCA_002350765.1 Ruminococcaceae bacterium UBA2854 | reverse complement strand
GTTGTTTAATTTTCAAGGTTCTTTAGCTGTAACGTTTTAATTACAGATATGTAATTTTTACGCCCACAGCGTAATTGTTATTATATTACAATAAATCCATAAAGTCAATACCTTTTTCCAAAAAAATGAAAAATATTTTTAAAAAAATTACATTATTTTACATTATATAAATATCCCCGATTTAACATAAAATATGTATAAACATAATATATATAGATTACGCGGGCATTATAAAGGTATATTATACAAATAATTTATAATTCTTTTGTGTAATATTAACAAATCCGTAATAATCGGTTGATTTTTTCGTTTATTTTGCATATAATATATGGTACAAACTCTGTTTGGAGGACTAATTATGGCGTGCAAAAACATTATAACCATCGCAAGACAGTTCGGCAGCGGCGGTCGCGAAATCGGAGAAGCTCTATCTAAGGAGCTTGGGATAAAGTGCTACGACAAGGAGCTTATCTCAATCGCGGCTAAGGAAAGCGGAATTGATCCCGAGGTTTTTAATGATGTAGACGAAAAAGCCGCTAACAGTCTTTTATACTCTCTTTCCGTAGGACTATACTCTTTCGGTCCTTACGGCTCGGGACAGCTTCCCGTTAACGATAGACTTTATTTATTACAGCATAAGATTATCAAGAAACTCGCAAGTGAAAATCCGTGTATATTTGTCGGAAGGTGCGCGGACTATATTCTCGGTGACAGAAAAGATGTTATAAAGCTGTTTATTTACGCCGATTTGGATTACAGAGTAAAAAGAGCGATTAACGAAAAGGGAATTAAAGAATCCAAGGCAGAGCAAACGGTTCTCAAAACCGATAAATCAAGAGCAAATTACTATAATTTTTATTCAGACAGAAAATGGGGTCTGACGGAAAACTACGATTTGTGTATTAACCGTACCAAGCTATCGACGCAACAGACGGTCGAAGTTATCAAGGGTTATTTAGACGCGATCAATTAAAAGCCGTACCCCTATCTGTCAGACAGGGAGGTGCGACATATGTTATTCAGATATTACATTGATAACGGAGATTTAGATGATTTTATTTTCGGTAATGAAGAATGGCACGAGAGCGAAAGATAAAATAATTATAATATATAAATGAAAAATAAATTGAATAATTATCGGTCAAAAGCATCGCTTTTGGCCGTTTTTTAATGATAAGGAAACTCTTTTTTCTAATATGCAATTATATAATAGCATTATATACATATATTATAGTAAAATTTTGTACAAAACACGAATTGCATTTTTTTCAAAAATATTTTATTATAGTATGTGATAAAAAGGTTATTATACCTTGTTAGAAGTTATTAACAGGAGGATATCTTATGAAAAAACGAATTATCGCTGTTGTAGTTTCTCTCTGTATACTGTCTACATGCTTTATCGCGTTACAGTACACAGCGTCAGCTGCAACAACAGAAAAACACGAAGCAGGTGCTTTAGTCAACGGAATTACTAACTCGAATGACAACGCTACTATTCTTCAATGCTGGAACTGGAGTTACGCGAATCTGAAAAAAGAAATGCCCAAGGTTGCTTCTCAGGGCTTCTCGGTTGTTCAGATTTCACCTCCTAACGAAATTAAAGAAGGAACTAAAGGCCACACAGTAGTTGAAGGCAATGACGATAAAAACGGATGGTGGATGTTCTATCAGCCCGCGGGCTTCCAGATTAACGAAAGCGAAAACAACGCGCTCGGAACAAAAGCCGAACTTATAGATATGGTAGAAGAAGCTCATAAGTACGGCATTCGTGTAATCGCCGACTCAGTTATCAACCATATGGGTACTTGTGACGGTGAAAGCAGCAAAACTTCAACAAACCCGATGGATCACCTTACTCCTAGAGCAAAAGATTTTGAGCCTGAGATTTTCAACAACCAACTTTTCCATTCTCCGTGGAAAAATATGCAGTATCTTGAAGACGCTTCCAAATACAGCCAGTACGACAGTACATACGACCTTACCAGAAACTGTACTTCACGTCTCCCCGACCTTAAGACTGAGGATTCAAGAGTTCAGTCAGCAATTTATGATTATCTCAAAGAATTAGTTGACGTGGGTATCGACGGCTTCCGTTTTGACGCGGCTAAACATATTGAAACCCCGGATGATATTTCTTCACTCAAATCCGATTTCTGGAAAAACACTTTAACCGCAGTTAAAACTTACGCTAAGAATACATACCAAAAAGACCTTCTCGCTTACGGCGAAATTCTTAACACTTGCGGAGTTAACCGTCCCTGGAGTATGTATTATAAGCTTATGAAAGTAACTGATTCAGGTTTATTCTGGCAGCTTTCCGGCGCTGTTGACAACGGCACCGCCGCTATTCCTCAGAACATTACAATGTCAGGAGCAAACAAATCCCACGCTGTTATCTGGAACGAATCTCATGATACATATATGGACGCAAACACAAGCGGTTTCTCACAAGCAAAAAGAAATAAGCTTTGGGCAATTACAGCAGGACGCGACGGCATAACTTCATTGTATTTCGCTCGTCCGATAACTAATGTAACAAGCAACAAAGCCACTTTGAAAAACGCTCTTAAGAGTGTTCAGTTGGGTGCGGCTGTCGAAACAGACTGGGCTACATCCAAGGCTGTAGCAGGCGTTAACAAATTAAACAACATCTACGCTGATAAAGGCGAGTATATAAGCAATGCAAGCGGTGTAACAGTAATTGAGCGCGGAACAAACGAAAACAACGGCGGTGTACTCCTCGTTAATATGCAGGGTACAACAAAGAGCGTTAACATTACATTACAGAAGAAAAAAGTTCCTGACGGAACATATAAAGACGCTGTCGGCGGCGGTTCTTTCACAGTTTCCGGCGGCAGAGTATCAGGTTCAATCGGCAATACAGGTGTCGCTGTAATTTATCCCGAAAGCATGGAACCCACACAGCCCGCAACAGAGGCTCCGACAACAACAGCCGCTCCCACAACAACAGCTGCTCCTACAACAACAGCTCCCATCACTACAGAAGCTCCCACGACAATGTCTCAGTTCGAGAAAGGCGACGTTAACAGAGATAAGCTCGTTAACATCAAGGACGTTACATTAATTCAGAAAGACTTAGTAAATCTTATCGCGTTTGATACAGAACAGAAATGGCTCGCCGACTTTGACGCAGACGGCAGAGAAAGTATTAAGGACGCTACGAAGATTCAATACAAACTCGCGGGAATTAGTTAACTCTAATATAATAGTATAAGAGCGGCTCAAACGAGCCGCTCTTTTTTGCCATAGAAAACCGCATTATTATAGCCACGCCGTTGAAGAACCTTTTCGGAAAATGGGCGCTTCCAAAGGCGTGATTGGCAGCGGCGCCTCGCTTTTTCACCTTATAGTAAATCGCATTACTTTAGCCACGCCGTTGAAGAATCTTTACGAAAAATGGACGCTTCCAAAGGCGTGATTGGCAGCAGCGCCTCGCTGAGGTTTATTCATCATTACTGATTAAGGACAGCGGGTCTGTATATTGACCTTTAACCTTTACCGCAATATGAATATGCTTTCCGTCAAGGCTTTCCCCAGGTACGCTGCCCGCCGTAGCGAGAACGTCACCCGCTTTTACCACACTTCCCTTTTCCACTTTCACGTTTTCGGACATTCCGCTGTAATACGCGGTATAAGTAGGCGCTTTTACCACGATAGTTTTCCCGAGAATATCGTCCTTGTAAATCCTTTTTACTTCTCCGTCGCCCATAGAATAGACGTTATCGCCTTCATCACAGGCAAAATCCACGCCCGTATGAGCCTGCCACTGGTTCAGGGTTTTATTATACACAGTATCCTCGCTGTACTCCTTTATAACCTTTCGTTTATCGAGCGGATAAGCAAGGCTTGAGTTAACCGTAACCATAGTTTCAATCGCCGACTTCGTTTCCTTAGGCGCTGTCTCCTCCTCGTAATCATCCTCGGTTTCGGTTTCTCTCGGCTCTGTTACCGATTCGGTAGTTTCGGGCGGAGCGGTAGTTGGTTTCTCGGTTTCGGTTACGCCTGTTACGATATTATTAACCGCCAATGTAGCATTGTCGTCATTGTCAAAAACGCCCGTCAGGCTTGTGTATGTGGAATACGCCGCCATTCCGACCGCTATTACGCAAATCGACAGCGCGGTAAAAAAGCCTACTCTTTCCTTTTTACTTCTTTTTTTCTTCTCGCTGTATCTCATAAAATCACCTCTGCCGTTATTATTGACAGAGGCTCATTTATTATACAGCTATTTTAAATTTTATGCCCGAAAAAATTAAGCCCGCGTTTCCGCGGGCTTTTAAACATTTATTTATCCTGTGTATTTAGACCACTGACCTGTGCCGAGATTATAGAAGTTGTTGTTATCAGTAATTTTCATATCAGCAGTCTTTTTGCTATCTTCCCATACACCTGCGGGAGTTCCCTTAAAGAGGAAGAAGTCGCCTGTGTCGCCGTAAATCGGCTCGGGGAGATCGTATTTCCAGATATTGCCTGAAACATTTTCCATATCAACCTGGCCGTCGATTCCTTTACCCCAGCCGTGGATATAAACAGCGGGCCAACCTACATTATTTTCTACGTAGATTGTAGTAACGCAGTCAGTGGGCTTTTCTTCGGCAACATAAGGTTCAACCTCAAAGCCGAGTGTTGTTTCAAGACCTTCTTTACCTGCTTCGGTAAGTACGATACAGTTGTTTGTGGGTGAAACGCTGATTCCGCTTATAGCGTTATATCCCGTATCGGGTGTAGCGGGAGCTAACGCGCGGTAGAAGCTTACGTCTGTCACACTCTTGGGAACGTCAGCGCAGAACACCTCGGGATAAGCTTCGAAGTCTTTCGACATAAGATAGCTTTCGCCTGTCGCGTTATCATAAACGTAAGGCTCGCAACCCTGGGAGCTTATCCAGGAAAGCTGAGTTTTGATATAGAGTGTATAAGTCTCGGGATTAGGCTCAGGGTTTTGGGGTTCGGTAGCCTGAGTCGGAGTCTGAGGCGCCTGAGTCGGAGTCTGGGGAGCCTGTGTAGGAGTAACTACCTCTCCGCCGCCGTAAGGCTGACCCGCTCTTGAGTTAGCGTCTGTAAGTTTCGCTACATACTTCTGGATAGCTGTAGCGTCCTTGATATTAATATTATTATCAGCGATTACATCAGCTAAAGGCTGTCTGTTATCGGGGATTGTTTCGAGCTTAGCAACGTGCTTCTGGATAGTTGTAGCATCCTTAACGGTAATTCTGTTATCGCCGTCAACATCGCCGTAGAGCGCGCCGCCGACAGGCGCGACTGTTGTACCCTCCTGCTGAGCAGCTGTTGTTGTAGGAACGGGAGTTGTTGTAGGCTGAACGGAGGAGTTGCCCTTTGTAACATTAGTAGCAGCTACGGGAGTAGATGACTGTCCGGGAATTTCTGTTGTAGTTACCCATGTACCGTTAGAAAGGCTTGTTAATTTATGCGATACGCCGCCGAGGTCGAGCGTCTTTCTCGAGGATGAACCCGGGAACTGGTTACCCTGTGATACGCCGCCCGAAGATTTAGCGGAGTCGCTTACCATTACGTGAGTTTTTGCTGAATTAGCAAGGTTAAAGGTGGACGCAACGGGTTCCGCGGAGCCTGTTACCTGACCGTTAGTAACCTTTGTGGTTTTCTCGGACATACAGGAGTTGTTGCTTACTTCGAGATAATAAGCGTCGAGCTTAGAATCATACTCTAATTCCTCGCCTGGCCAAGCGGCATTCTTATAAACCTGACCGCCTACGGTAAGGCCGTTGCCTGAATCCTGGTCGAAGAGATAGCAGTAAAGCGGAGCTGTCCATCTTGCCTGTGTTACAGCTGAGGCGGGAACGATAACATATACGCCCGAGCCTGTAGCCTTTGACTTAGTATAGTAATAAACGGTTGAAGTTGTATTCTTTCCGTCTGTAGCTGTAAGAGTAAGCTTAATTGTATCGCCCTTGTTATAGTCGGAACCGATCTTGATTTTGGGAGAACCTGTAAATGATACAGGAGTATAGTCCTCAAGCTGATATGTACCGCTTGTAGCGTTTGAGAGCGAAAGTCCTACTGTAATAGTATCGCCCTTGAAGGTCTGTGTTTCCTGATCGGCGAAAGCCATCGGAGTTGTGTCGCTCTGAACTACAACAGCGATACCTGTAGAACCGATATTACCGCTTACTGTTCCGCCGCTTACGGTGAACTTGTTGCCTGTAATCATATCCTTGTATTCGCCGTTAGCGAGACCTGTACCGCTTACGGAAGCGTTAGCTGTTGTTCCGTTAACATTTACGATTACTACGCCTGATGTGCCTCTTGCTACATACGCGAAGTTGCCGCTTGTACCTGATTTCTCGCTCTGGCCTACAAAGTTGTTGTGGAACTTGTTGATTTCGGTAGCCGCGATGCTCTTATAAGTTGTATTAACAGCGCTCTCGCCCATCTTCATACTGTTTGTACGAGCGAAGAAGAGCGGTGTAGCGTCCTTACGAGAAGCTACCATAGCCCATGTCTTTAAGATATCGGAATCGGAAACGCCTGTTGAATTTCCTGATTCTGTATTAAGATATGTATCGTGAGACTCAGCCCAAACTACCGCGTGAGACGCGCCGCCTGAGAATGAGAAGGAAGGATTAGCCGCGCCCGAAGCGTTCTTACCTGTAATAGAATTACGAACGCTGTTAGAAGCTACGTTATCAGTAATTCTGTACTTACCGCTGTTTAAGTTAGTATAGCCTGAGATTGAACGGCCGTTACCTGCTGTGTTAAGAACCTCGCCGTAGTAGAATAATGACTTACCCTTGCCCTGAGCGTAGGCGTTAGCTCCGTTTATTACATTTGTCCAGTAGTTATTAGGAGAAATGCCGCTGTCGGAGGGAGTCTCGATATGCTTAGCCGCGTCGAAACGGAAGCCGTCGGCGCCCGCGTCGATACATTCTTTAAGTAAGCTTATAACTCTGTTCTGAACGGTTGAGTTACCTGTATTAAGGTCGGGACACTTAGACGAAACTGTCTGTGTAACAGCGTTAGCGTTACCGTCGGTAGCCTGACCGTTAGAGGGATTATGGAAGTACGGGTTGTTGCTTACCATACCGCTGTTGTTCCATAATGTCGGCTCGAATGTCTTAACCTCGTCGGCAAGCTTAAGCCAGGGCTGACTCTCGTAAGTCTTGTCGCTGGTAGCGCCTAAATGGTTAGTTACTACGTCGCAAATAATCTTTACGCCGTATTTGTGAGCTGTAGTACACAGCGATTTAAGCTGTGCGGGAGTACCAACCCAGCTGTCCTTAGCAAGCGATAAGCTTACGGGCTGATACATTTTCCACCACTGTCCTGATACGTTGGTGGATGTATTCATATCCTTAGGCTGCTGTACGGGAGAAACCTGTACCGCTGAGTAGCCAGCCGCCGCGATAGCGGGGATATTCTGTTCGATTGAGGAATAACCCCAACAGAGAGCGTGTAATATTACACCGTCCTCGACTTTGTCCTGGAGCTTGGTTTCAAGTCCTGTGTTGCTTTTAGCTGTATCGGCAGCCTGTGCCGTTGTAGCGAAAGCAACAGTTGAACAAAGCAAAGCAAGCACCATAAAAATGCTCAATATACCTTTGAGTTTTTTCATTTTCAAAACTCCTTTCTAAATTTACCCTATACTTTCGGGTATAGTTATCAATATAATTATATCAAAAATTACTAAATATGTATATATCTTTTTTTAACCAATAAAAGGGTTTTATTTTGTGTATTTTGACAAAAACGACAAAGAGCGAAATGGTGATAAGAATTTTCATTGACTTTTACAGTAAAAAAAATTATAATATTCAGCGGTATTAATATACTGATAATATAATACAATTAATAATAACCTTTCAGGAGTATATAAATGGCAGAAAACAAAAACGATGTAATAGTATCTTTAAGGGATATTTTCGTCAGCTTTGACGGCGAGGTTATCCTTAATCACATAAATCTCGATATAAAAGATAAAGAATTTCTGACTATTCTCGGTCCGAGCGGTTGCGGTAAGACTACGACACTTAGAATAATCGGCGGTTTTTTAGAGCCCGAGCAGGGCGAGGTGCGCTTTGAGGGAGAAAAAATAAACGGCATTCCGCCGTATAAACGCAACGTAAACACGGTTTTCCAGAAATACTCTCTTTTCCCCCACCTCAACGTATTCGAGAATATAGCGTTCGGAATGAAGATTAAAAAGGTTCCGAAGGATGAAATAAAAAGACGTGTTAAGGAAATGCTCGCGATAGTCGATTTAAAAGGCTACGAAAAGCGTAGCGTATCAAAGCTTTCGGGAGGTCAGCAGCAGCGCGTCGCGATTGCGAGAGCGCTCGTTTGCGACCCGAAGGTGTTATTGCTCGACGAACCTTTAGGCGCTTTGGATTTAAAGCTCCGCAAAAATATGCAATGGGAGCTTAAGCAAATTCAACAAAAAACCAACACCGCTTTTGTATATGTTACACATGACCAGGAGGAAGCGCTTACAATGTCCGACACCGTTGTCGTAATGAACAACGGCGTTATTGAGCAGATAGGAACTCCCACGGACGTATATAACGAGCCCGTAAACGCGTTTGTCGCGGACTTTATCGGCGAAGCTAATATTCTAAACGGCATTATGCTCGACGACTGCCGCGTTAAAATTCTCGGCGAGGAGCTCGAGTGCGTAGACAAGGGTTTCGGACAGAATATGCCCGTTGACGTCGTAATCCGTCCCGAGGATATAGAAATCGTAAAGCCCGAGGAAGCTAAATTAAAGGGCGAAGTTACCGAGGTTGTATTCAAGGGCGTTCATTACGAAATGACAGTTATGTGCAAGGGCTGTGAGTTTATTATCCACTCCACAAAGTGCGAGCCTGTCGGCGCTGCTGTCGGAATGAAGGTTATTCCCTTTAACATACAGATTATGAATAAAATGTTCCTCGCGGAGAAAAACACCTTCTACGCCGAGGTTATTTCCTCGGACGCGGAGAATAATACCGTTACCGTTAAGGTCGAGGACAGCGAGTTTGATATTGAGGGTTATTGCTTCGAGGAAGGCTCCAGGCTCGAGATCTCCCTGCCGCCCAGCGCGCTTTCAATAGCGGGCGACGGCGTTGGACATATAGACGACGTTTATATCGAGTCGGTTATATTTAAAGGCGAGCACAACGAGATCATTCTTGAATCCGACGAGCAGAAATGGCTTATGCAGAGCGATGTTGACGAACAGGTAGCGACCTACGTCCCGCTTAAATTCGACTTTACCAAGGCTGAAATCAAATTAGCGGAGGGCAAAAATGAAACTTAAACGCCCTTCGATACCGTACATAATCTGGATGGTAGTTTTTACTATGATTCCGATTCTGTTTATTCTGTTCTCGTCATTCACGGACAGAAACGGTAATTTTTCAACCGAACCATTTATAAAGGCATTCGGATATTTCGACGTATTTTTACGAAGCCTTTGGATAGCGTTTGTATCAACGCTTATTTGCTTAATACTCGCCTACCCTATCGGATATATAATCAGCCGTCAGAAAAAGAGCGTACAAACCACTCTTACAATGGTAATTATGATACCGATGTGGATGAATTTCCTTTTACGTATTTACGCGTGGCTTACGCTTTTAGAAAGCGGCGGTCCCGTAGATACTATGCTCTCGATGCTCGGAATACATACAACCCTGCTCGGAAATCAGGGAGCGGTTATACTCGGTATGGTATACGAATATCTGCCGTTTATGGTACTGCCTCTATACTCCGTTATGGCTAAAATCGACAACGGTTTGATTGAAGCCGCCGAGGACTTAGGCTCGGGCAGGTTCACCGTAATGAGAAAGGTTGTATTTCCGCTCAGTATCCCCGGGATAGTTTCAGGAATTACTATGGTATTTGTACCGTCAGCGAGCACATTTTTAGTAGCTCAGTATTTAGGCGGAGTTGACAATATGATGATAGGCGACGTTATCGACAAGATATTCTGGAGCGATAACAACACAGGCTCGGCTATCGCGCTTATACTTATGGTAGCCATCCTTATATTCCTCATTATTCTAAACTTCTTCGGAGATGAGGAGGCGATCGCTCAATGAGAAAGCTTTCTAAAATATACACCGCCTTGATCATCTTCTTTATGTATATGCCGATTATAACGCTGATTATTTTCAGCTTTAACGACGGCAAGACTACCGTATGGAAAGGCTTTACGCTTCGGTGGTATTCTGACCTTTTCAGGGACAATATGATAATAAACTCGCTGTGGAACACGCTTTTAATCGCGCTTTTAGCTTCGCTTATCGCTACGATTCTAGGCACTATGGCGGCTATAGGTATAAACAACTTTAAAGGCAGGAAGAAGATACTGCTCCAGAACGCGAGCAATATCGAAATCCTTACTCCCGATATCGTAACGGGCGTAGCGCTTATGCTTATGTTTACAATGCTCGGCACTGCTTTGCACTTCAGGATGGGCTTTATAACCGTGCTTCTGGCGCATATTACATTCTGTACGCCGTATGTGGTGTTGAATGTTCTGCCGAGAATACGCCATATGGATTACTCGGTTTACGAGGCGGCTTTAGACCTCGGATGTAACCAATGGCAGGCGTTTCGTAAGGTCGTTATCCACGAGCTTATGCCGGGAATGTTCTCGGGCTTTCTGATGAGCTTTACGTTCTCTATGGACGATTTCGTTATAACCTACTTTACAAGAGGCTCGTCCTTCCAGACGCTTTCAATTCAGATTTACTCAATGACGCACCAGCGTATTTCTCCTAAGATAAACGCTTTATCGGCGCTGATGTTCGTTGTTGTACTGGCTTTAATGCTGATTATAAATATAAAAGACAGCAGGGCTGAAAAACAGAATAAAAGAAGGGTATGAAAATGAAAAGATTTATTAGTTTAATTATTGCCGCTCTGATTATCGTATCAAGCGCGGCGGTTATGTCATCCTGCTCCTCTTACGAGGGCGAGATCAACGTCTACAACTGGGGCGATTATATCGCCGAGGGAAGCGACGGTAATATTGATACTATCGCAAAATTCGAGAAAGAGTACAATATTAAGGTAAACTACACCACCTACGATACCAACGAGGAGCTCTATAACCTTTTAAGCTCGAGCAACACGAGCTACGACGTAATTATCCCGTCGGATTATATGGTGGAAAAATTAAAGGACGAGGGCTTGCTTCAAAAGCTCGATATGAAGAAAATCCCCAACGCCGACGGTATTATGGATAACCTTAAAAAGCCCGTATACGACAGCACGGGCGAATATTCAGTCCCCTATTCCTGGAATGTAACGGGATTTGTATATAATAAGGATAAGGTTAAAAACAAGCCCGACAGCTGGAACGCGCTGTGGGATAAAAACCTTAAAGGACAGATTTTACAGTTTAACAACAGCCGCGACGCTTACGCGATAGCTATGCAGCTTTGCGGAGTTAATCCCGAGAAATTTGACACAAAGGGTGTAGACAAGGCGACCGCTAAATTAAAAGAGCAGAAGCCTCTGCTTAAAAAATACGTAATGGACCAGGTTTTCGGCGAAATGGAGAAAAACCAGTCCGCTATCGCTCCCTACTACGCGGGCGATATCTACACAATGATGAAGAACAACAATAAGCTTGTCGGCGTACTTCCGAAAGAAGGCTCCAACCTTTTTGTTGACGCTATGTGTATTCCCAAAAACGCCGAGAATGTAGAAGGCGCTCATAAATTCATCAACTATATGACGAGAGCCGATATATCGGCGGCCAACTCCAAGTACATCACCTACGCGAGCCCCGTTAAGAGCGCTAAGAAGCTTCTCCCCAAAGAGCAGAGCGGAAGCGAGCTCGTATACCCGCCCGAAAGCTATCTTAAAAAATGCTATACATTCCGCAACGTAGACGATAAAATCTACGCTTATATGCAGGAACAGTTCGTGAAACTTATGTCATAATATAACCTTAAAACGCTTTCTTTTACGGAAAGCGTTTTTTGATGTGTCAATTATGGTACACTGGATTTTTTATATTGATTTTTTTACGAGATAATGGTAGAATTTACTCGAAGGGAATGGTTTTATGACAGAAACTCTGTTAATAGTTCTTATAGTTATTTCGGTTATTACAGCGATACTCGCTTTAGCGGCTGTTATAATGGCGTCCAAAAACAAGTCAGAGGACAATTCAGCCGAAATAATACAAAAGATTACCGAACAACAGCAACAGCAGATGAGTATGCTCCGCCAGGAGCTCACCGTATCTACCCAGCAGTCGGTAAAGAGTATGGGCGAAATGATATCGGAAAACCAGAACCAGTTCTCCCGCGCTCAGCAGGAAAAGATGGACAACCTAGAATCAAGGCTTAAAACCTTTTCTCTCGAAAACGAGCAGAAGCTCGATTTAATCCGAAAATCGGTAGAAACCAAGCTTACATATATTCAGGAGGATAACAATAAACAGCTCGAGGAAATGCGTAAGACCGTTGACGAAAAGCTGCAAAACACTCTTGAAGAAAAGATGAACAAGAGCTTTGAGCTTGTTAACCAGAGGCTCGAACAGGTATATAAAGGACTCGGAGAAATGCAGACGCTCGCCGTCGGCGTAGGCGACTTAAAGAAAGTTCTCACAAACGTAAAGACGCGCGGAATAGTCGGCGAAATCCAGCTCGGAGCGATTTTATCCGAAATTCTCTCTCCCGAGCAGTACGATGAAAACGTCGCGACTAAAAAAGGCTCGAAGAATGTGGTGGAATTCGCGGTCAAGCTTCCCGCCGAGGACGACGGCTTTATCTATCTTCCGATCGACTCTAAATTCCCGGGCGATACCTACGCGGCTCTGCGCGACGCTATTGAGGACGGCGATAAAGAAAAAATCAATCTCGCCGCGAAAGCGCTTACCACCACGATCAAAAACGAGGCTAAGGACATCAGGGATAAATATATCGACCCGCCCAACACGACGGAATTCGCTATAATGTTCCTGCCGTTCGAGGGGCTTTACAGCGAGGTTGTAAACCGAGGGCTGGTAGAGGTATTACAGCGTCAGTACAAGGTTAATGTCGCGGGACCGAGCACAATGGCGGCTCTGCTAAATTCCCTACAGATGGGCTTTAAGACCTTAGCCGTTCAGCAGCGAAGCGCTGAGGTCTGGAAGATACTCGGCGAGGTTAAAACCGAGTTCGATAAATTTAACGATGTACTCGTCGCGACGCAGCAGCGTATCAATCAGGCGAACAGCGAACTGGACAAGCTTGTCGGCGTTCGAACCCGCCAGATTCAGCGTAAGCTTAAAAACGTTCAGAGTATAGAAATTGCTGATAATTCTTTAGAAGAATTACCCGAGTGAAAAGAGGCAAGTTATGTTTGATAATTTAATGAGTGACTTTTACGAGCAAAAGGACGAAAACGGAGTATCCAACAAAGAAAAGATTCAGAAGAACCAGCAGGTTATAAGACGTGTTGAAACTACCGATAAGGGCAACAGCTTCGAAAAGGTGCTGTATAAATCCGACGGAAAGGTTTTTAAGAACGGAAAGTTTATCGGCTTCGGAATAAATATCCTCAACGAAAGCGTCTACCCTATGGAGAATTTCGAATGTTACCTTAGAGGCTGCGACCTTGTAGGCGAGCTCGATTTATCCGACCAGCCCGACCTTCTGTTTGTTGAGGTATACAACAACCGTATCTCAAAAATCAACGTTAACAATTCCCCGTCAATTATAATTCTGGGCGTACAGGATAACGAGTTTTCGGCTATTGATATAAAGGACTTAAAGAATTTAAAGGGACTTGACGCGGGACTTAATAAGCTCGAGGAAATTGACGTTTCCTCGAACAGCCAGCTCGAGGAGCTCTATATAAACGGAAACAGGATTAAGAATGTAGACTTATCCGAATGTCTCGAATTAAAATATTTCTACTGCCAGAATAACGAGATTAATGAGCTCGATACCCGCTCGAATCCAAAGCTTCGCCATTTAAACGCTACGGAAAACCCGCTTAAACAGCTATACGCCTTAGCTCCCGAAAGCAACGGCGAGCTTCCGCTACAGCTTACAGCGGAAGACGGCGGATATATCGGACTTGAATTCGCGCCCGTATACAACGCTCAGTGGCAGGAAACAGGAGAATATTCCCAGACCTACTACGCTATGCCGAACGAGGGATATCAGTTCGACGGCTGGTACGCTCCGAACGGCGAGCTTATCTCGAAAAAGGTTATTTTTAAGGACTCCTACGGTAAAAGCAGAATTCTTACCGCACGTTTTATCCCCGAAATTATGAGAACTTAATTTTCTATAAAAGAAATAAATGAAAATTTCACCCCGCGTCATATCGGCGCGGGGATTTTTCATACAAGAGTTTAATATTGACCGAATAGTTACTCATTCAACGATTTTTTAGCGGCGTGAATAAAACATAAAAATAAAAAAATTTAAATTATTAAAAATTATTTGGTAATTTCGTGCATATATTTTTCCTTATATATTTGTTATAATGTATTCAATTGAAGTTTATGAAGTTTTGAAAGGATGGATTTGATGAAGAAAAAAGTTCTTGCCGTTATACTTACTTTAGCTATAGCGGTATCGGCGTTCACGATTGCACCCACGGTTTCGGCGGCGAACACCGATAAAACAAAAACCTCCGCGGGCACTATAAAAAGCGCCTCGGACTTCTCGTGGGATAACGCGTCGGTTTACTTCTTACTTACCGACCGTTTCTACAACGGTAAAACCTCTAACGACCACGCCTATAATCGAAGCCTAAACAAAAGCGGTCAGGTTACTTACGGCCGTTCAAAGGCGGGCTCGTTTCACGGCGGCGACTTCGTAGGTATTACACAGAAGATTAACGAGGGATATTTTAAAGACCTCGGCGTAAATGTTCTGTGGATTTCAGCTCCTTACGAGCAGGCTCACGGCTACGTTATGGCGGCTTCGGGTAAGCAGAGATCCTTCTCGCACTATTCCTACCACGGATATTACGCGCTCGATTTCTCGCAGACCGACCAGGCTTTCGGTACCGAGCAGGAGTTCGAAACCTTAGTAGATACAGCCCATAAAAACGGCATAAGAGTTGTACTCGACGTAGTTATGAACCACGTAGGCTATAACACCATTGCTGATATGAGCGAATATGGCTTCGGCAAGCTAAAGAGCGGCTGGGAGGATCCGTACTGGAACCATACTCTCGACGACTCAACTTACCATAATTATATAGACTACTGGGATTCCAGCTGGACAAAATGGTGGGGTCCTCAGTGGATCAGAGCAGGTCTCGGCGGCGGATATAACGAAGGCAGCGGCGACGACCTTACCAAGAACCTCGCTTACCTTCCCGACGTAAAAACCGAGAATACCGCGAATGTAGAGTTACCCGAAATTATGAAAACAAAGTGGACTAAGGAAGGTACTCTCTCGAAAAAGCAGGCTGAGTTAAACAAATTCTTCTCAGCAGGTAATCCTAAGAGAGTAAGAAACTACTTTGTATTCTGGCTTACACAGTGGGTAGAAAAATACGGCGTAGACGGCTTCAGATGCGATACAGCCAAGCACGTAGAGCTCGACAGCTGGAAGGCGCTTAAAACCCAGGGACTTAAATCCCTTAAAACATGGAGACAGAATAACCCGACTAAACCCGGAGCTGACTGGGACGAGGACTTCTGGATGACAGGAGAATGCTTCCCCCACTACGTAAATTACGACGGATATTATACTCAGGGCGGATTTGACTCGATGATCAACTTCTCCTTTAACAATAAGTCAACCGCGTTCGACGCAAGCGCGGGCGGTGTACCGGGTACAGGTTCAATCAACGATACATACGCAAGCTACGCGAGCCAGCTTAATTCTAACGACAAGTTTAACGTTCTTTCTTATCTTTCATCCCACGATACGGCGCTTTGCCGTCAGGGCGACAAGAACATATATCAGGGCTCGGCGTTCCAGCTTCTCCCCGGAGCTATCCAGATATACTACGGCGACGAGACTAACCGTCCTCTCGACAACTCCTTCGAGGATCATAACCTCAGAAGCGATATGAACTGGTCAAGCTACGACAGGAACACTCTCGCCCACTGGCAGAAGGTCGGACAGTTCCGCTCACGCCACGTAGCGGTAGGCGCGGGAAGCCATACTAAATTAACGGCAACATCAGGCGCGGCGTTCGCGCGTACATATAACAAGAACGGCGTTACCGATAAGGTAGCCGCTTGTATCGGCGCCGGAAATAACTCCAACGTAACTATTACACTTAATAATACTTTCGCCGACGGCACTGTGGTTAAGAACGCTTACGACGGCAAGACAGCAACCGTTTCGGGCGGTAAGGTAACATTCAACAGCGGCGCTAACGGCACAATTCTTATTGAGTCAAACGCTTCGGGAGACGAACCCTCAACTCAGGCTTCCACAACCGCTCCCGCGACAAGCGCTACACAGCCCGCAACTACTCCCGTAACAACTCCCGTTACAGCGGACGGAAAATACGGCGACGTTAACAACGACGGCAACGTAAACGTAAAGGACGCTACGGAGATTCAGAAGCACATAGCTAAGCTTTCGACAATCGCGAGCGACCGTATCGTACTCGCTGACGTTGACCAGAATAATGTTATAAATATTAAAGACGCGACCGCTATTCAGAAATACACCGCTCACCTAGAGCACGGTACAAAGGCGGGCGAGCCTTATACAAAGGGCGGCGGCGTTACACCAGCGACACAGCCTCCTGTTCCCGTTACCCAGCCCGCGACTGTAGCTCCTACGGAAGCTCCTACACAGGAAGTTGTCGAAAACGGCACGAGAGTTTACCTCGACAACGGCGCTAACTGGGATACACCTTATATCTATTTCTGGACAGGCTCCTCAGGTCCTAACCAATGGCCGGGAGTTCCGATGGAACAAGACGGCGAAGGCCGCTGGACATACCTTATCCCCTCCGAATACGATATGTGTATTTTCAGCAATAACGGCGGTAATCAGACAGGCGACTTAAATGTTCCGTCCTCCAGCGGACAGACCTACAGCAACACAAATAACAGCTGGCAGTAAAATATAGTAATAAATACCAAAAAATAATGGCGGATTTAATAATCCGTCATTATTTTTTCGGATTGACAAATACTGTAAAAGGTATATAATAATAGTGTGAATTTATGCGCTTAGGGGGGCGATGATAATAGTATTTTTAAGAGATATTATCAACGAACACAAAGATTTTGGTAAACAGATTTTTGTACTTGCCAAAACAGAGCTGGTAAAAACATATAAAGGCGCGGCTATCGGACCCTTATGGGCGGTAGTAAAACCCGCGTTTACAATTTTTGTATATTGGTTCGCGTTTACAATCGGTATTAAAAAGCTGGGACACGTTGACGTGCTTATTCACGGAGAAACGCTTTCCTTCGACCGATTCCTGTTTATGCTTGTAGGATTTATTCCGTGGTTCTTTATTTCGGAAAGTATTACAAGAGGAGCTAAGGAAATACGAATCAACCGCCAATACGTAACTAAAATCAACTTCCCCGTTTCGACTATTATGACGTTTACGGCGCTGGCGCGTCTTTACGTACATCTCGCGCTGTCGTTTATAATGTATATTATAGTAGCGCTTATGTGGGGTACAAGCTGGTACAACCTCCAATACTTCGTTTATATGCCGCTTATGGTGCTGTTCTTCGTATTCCTTTCGTGGAGTACGGCGCCGATGGTTGCGTTCAGCCCCGACCTCGAGAACGCTATCGTTTCGATTATGTCGGGTATATTCTGGTTAACGGGCGTTATCTATAACTCCTACGACCTCCCCGCTCCGCTCGATAAGATTATGCTTTTCAATCCGATTAACTTCTTCGTAAACGGATACAGAAACGCGTTCTTATACAACAGATTCTTCTTTGAGTATAAAACTGAATTTATAATATTCCTCGTGGAATTTTTCGCGTTATTCTTCCTCGGTATTTTCAACTACAACCGTCTCAGAAAGAAAATCCCCGATGTATTATAAGGAGATAACAAATGAGTGAATTTTTTCAGAATATGGAACGTGTCAAAGTTGACAAGAATTCCAAACCCGTTATAAAATTTGATAACGTATGTAAAACATATACCCTTTATAAAAGCGACCAGGAACGTTTCCGCGCGCTCTTTATAAAGCCGAGAAATCCTATTCTCCACCGCGCGCTCGACCACGTGAGCTTCGAGGTTCATAAGGGCGAGTCTGTCGGAATTATGGGCGATAACGGCTGCGGTAAATCAACCCTTCTTAAAACCGTAACAGGCGTTAACTTCCCCGACGAGGGTACTGTTGAGGTTGACGGTATGGTTGCGGCTCTGCTCGAGCTTACCGCGGGCTTCTCTATCGAAATGACAGGCAGAGAGAATATCTACCTAAAGGGTTATATCCTCGGTCTTGACGACAGCCAGATTAAAGAAATAGAAAAGCGCGTTATTGACTTCGCGGAGCTCGGCGAGTATATCGACCAGCCCGTAAGAACATACTCCAGCGGTATGAAAATGCGTTTAGGCTTCGCTATTAACGTAAACATTTCGCCTGACATTCTCGTAGTTGACGAGGCGTTAGCGGTAGGCGACGCCGCGTTTAAGGCTAAGTGTAAGAATAAAATCCGCGAGATTATCGAAACTGGCGTTACCGTTCTTTTCGTAAGCCATAACGCCGCTCAGGTAGAGGAAATCTGCGAGCGCTCAATCTATATGAAAAAGGGTCATATTATATTTGACGGTCCTACTAAGGAAACACACCTCGTTTACCTTGTAGACAAGCGCACAATGCAGATTGACAAGCGTAAAAAGAAGATTGCTCAGCTCGAGGAATTAATAAAGACCTCCGATAACGTGGAAGATGTTAAAGCGGCTGAGAATGTACTTCCTAAGCATAAAAAGCGTCTTGAGGCGCTCGAGAGTGATTTTGAGCAGTATTCGAAAGACCTCGAGAACTTCCGTAAGGACTACTACGGAAACGACGATTCCGATAAAAAAGATACTGAAGAATAATTGTATTATGCCGGCATACCCAGCCGGCATATGCTTTATAAGCACAACAGGAGTTAGTAATGGAAAACGAAGTAAAAATGCTTTTATCAACGAATCTGTACGAGGATATAAAGCGTATAGCCGAAAGTGATATTTCCTTTTCGGCGCTGAAAAATAAAACGGTGCTGATAACCTCGGCGGGAGAGCTGCTCGGGTTCTATTTAGTATGCGCCGTTCTTATCAACAACGACCTCTACGATACGAATACAAAGGTTGTCGCCGTGGACAGCGACGACTCGCTTTTCAAAAAATACGGTAAGCTTACGCACAGAAACGATATCGACTTTATCGTCAGCAAGGATTTTTCCAATCTTACAGCGAGCGCGGATTTTGTTATCCATACGAAAATCCCCGACCGTGAAATTGAAATCAGAAATATTATACAGTTTATAAGAGATAACAACGCCGTTTCGGTTATAAGCTCCGATTGCTCTGTATACGGCGATGTGTTTAATGGAAAAGACAGTATCTCCGAAAGCGATATGGGTTACTGCGACTGCAACGCTCCCGAAAGCCATTCCGTTCAGCTTATGCGAATGTTTGAGGATTCGGCGAAGGTTGCCGCGAAGAATTATAATCTCGATATTAAATTCACAAGAATGAGCCAGGTTTTCGGATGTAGAGAATACGGAAACAACAGCGGCTATATCAGGATTTTCAACGATGTAGCCAATCATAAGGATATTGAAATCGAAAGAAAAGACGGAGAATTACGCGGTTATATCTACGTTACCGACGCCGCGGCGGCTTTGTTTAAGGTGCTTTTCGACGGCGAACCCTCAGAGGTATATAATATCTCCGCGGGCTATGTCGCGAGCGACCATATTATAGCCAAATACTGCGTTAAGCTGTTCGAGAAGCTTGAACTAAAGATCGTTTATAAGGAAAAAGCCGGAAGGCTCTCCCCTATGGAACCGACGATTTATAACCTCGAAAACGCTAAGCTTAAAGCAATCGGCTTTACTCCCGAGGTCGAGCTTCAGGACGGAATAGTACGCGCGTTAAAAATAATCTACGAGAACAAGAAGTGAGGTGAGCCGAATGCGGATGAAAGATATTCTGAATGTATTTCAGTTTGACTGGGCTATGAGCCCCGCTATGGGCGAGGAAAAGCCCGATAAACTAAAAAACAAATCGATCCTTATCTCAGGCCACGAAACGGCTCTCGCGCTCGCGTACACGATTATGTGCCTGAACGATAAGCTTAATCTCGGCGCTAAGATTTTTCTATGCTCAAACGAAGAAAACTTCGAGGAGAAGATTATTCCTGAGGCGCTTGAACGCGGAGATTTAATCTATAACAACATAAACTATATTGACGATATAAAGCAGAAAATCGACATTATTATCCATACGGGCTTATGCGGAGCGAAAATCACGCCCGACTACGATACCTACGAAATGGAAATGCAGGCGCTCGACGCTTCGCTGACTCTCGCCGAAACACGTAAGCCCGAAAAGATTATTTTGCTCTCGGACAGCAGAGTTTACGGCAAAGGCGGAAATAAATTCCGCGCGTTCGCCGAAACCGAGATGGGCGCTCTTCCCGAAAACAGCTTCAGCGTTAACCTTATGCGTACTATCGAGAGCGTGTTCGCCGAAAGATGTAAGAAGCTTAACAGCGCGACAATCCGCGCGGGCGTTATCCTCGGCGCGGACAGCGGTATTTACAACGGCGTTGAGGATGTGTTTAAGGCTGTCGCTAACGGCTCTCAAATCAGCCTCTACAGCACGGAAAACAAGATTTCATTCGTTTATATTACCGACGTGTTCATCGCGCTGTACTACCTTTACAGCAAGAAATTAAATGGTGTGTACAATGTAAGCGGCGCGGACTCCACGGTTTCAACCGGAGGACTTGCCGCAGCTCTGCACGATATTTTCGGTGCGAACGTTAAAATCAATATGATTGAAAACGGTATCTTTAAGGGCAACGAGCTCAACTGCGGTAAAATCAAGTTCGCGGGATTTAATCCGACAATTGACCTTAACACCGCGCTCGAGCTCAGCGTTATGAGCTATAAAAAGGAAAATGTCGAAAACTTCCGCTTCGAGCACGAGCATATGGGACGCTTAGACGCTATACAGCAGGTGCTTATGGCGTATCTTTTAGAGGTCGATAAAATCTGTAAAAAGCATAATATAACCTGGTACTTAGGCGGCGGAACACTGCTCGGCGCGGCAAGACATCAGGGCTTTATCCCGTGGGATGACGACGTGGATATTATGATGCTCAGGGAGGATTACGACAAGTTCCTCGAGGTAGCTCACGCGGAGCTCCCCGAAGGTATGATACTCCAGGATCCGAAAAAGGATAAAACCTATAACTACGCTTACGCCAAGCTCAGGCTGACGAATACGATGTTCGCTACCGACTTCTCGAAAAACCATAAGGGTATGAACAACGGCTTCGCGTTCGATATTTTCTGCCACGATAAAACAGCGAACTCAAAGCTCGGACAGAAAATCCACAGCAAGCTTACACTATTCTGGCTCGCGTGCGTGTTCAATAAATGGAATCACAGAAAAGCCGATAACGGAAATAAATTCCAGTCGGTTATCACGGATTTCTGCAAGACGATTTTCCCCCTGCGATTCTCGATGAGAATGTTACTGTTTACGCTCGAGATGTTCAAGCATAAAAAGAAAGCGAGATATCTCTACGACGGTATGGGCTACAGCGTCCATAAGGGCGGGTTCGACAAAACCTTCCTCGATAACGAAATACGCCTCGATTTCTGCGGATATAAAATGCCCGTACCCGCTAAGTATAAGGAGTACCTTACCAACCACTACGGCGATTATATGGAGCTCGCTCCCCTATCGACCAGAATTATGGGGCACGATATTACACTAAGCGATTTAAATGAGTACGCTGACTTCCAAATTTCTAATAAAGAATTAAGAAGTAAAGGGTATTAAATTCTACTGTCATTCTGAGCTTGTCGAAGAATCTTAGCGCCTGCTCAGGATGACACTTCCTTATTTAATAAAATCCGCCGTTGATGAACGTTTCTGTTCTATTAAACCTTTCAAAAGGCGGCTGCGGCTCCACGAACTCCGTGGCGGCTGCGGCTATCGGGACACCCGAGATTGACAACGCGGAAGTTATTTGGTATAATAGGCGTGTTGAAATTCAGAGAAGGTATATTATTGAGGTTAGAATATGGTCTGGCTGATAATTGTCTTATTGATTCTTGTTGTAATACTCGGAACCGCGTTTGTAAGAAACTCTAATTTAGGCTACAGGAACGGCGCGGGAATGTTTAAAAACAGCGAGTACAATATGGATGAAAAAGAAGAACTCTCCGATAAAGAGTACTATGACGAAAACAAAGGGCTGTTTAAATAATTAAATATCTTATGGATTTTTAGCAGGGTGTTAACCCTGTTGAGATACATTCGCAGGTATGGCAGAATTGGTAGCGTTGCGACCGCTGCCTGTGGCAGATTAAGGGAGCAAAAGCGCTGTGCAAAATAAGGAGTACGGCGAACTCGCTCTTAGAGTGAGACGGACGACTATATTTTGTACTGGATGACGCGAACTTCTCATTTATCAAGTTTAAAAAACGAATAATTGATTTTAGCAGGGTATTTTCCCTGTTGAGATATATTCGCAGGTATGGCGGAATTGGCAGACGCGCATGGTTCAGGTCGCGCCACGTCTGTGATAAAACGGTTTCAACAGATTTATTCTGTGAAATAAAGCGGATTAAGCAAAACGCTCCGCCTCGGTCTATCTCTCAACCGTGTAAAAATATGAGAGATGTAGAACAGTTTAATAATTCGCACCCGTGGCGGAACTGGCAGACGCGCATGGTTCAGGTCCATGTCTTCTTGCGAAGGTGCAGGTTCAATTCCTGTCGGGTGCACCAAAAAATTCAAATCCGAACCTTACTCCAATTGGAGAAGGGTTCGGATTTGTTTTCTACAAATATCCATATTTAATCAGTATTAATTGAATCTTGCGCCTTTTTATTTGTATCAATAGTTTTCCTGAAAACAAAATATCTGTCGTAAAGATACTCGGTTACGAGATTTGCCGCCATATTAAGAATCGTCACGAGAATTCCGTTCCACCCGCAGGTTTCTGCCAGATAATTTCCGAGGATTGTTGAAAGCGGTGTAAACACAGCGTAGTATAGAGCAACCTTCAGCATCGCTATCGGTACGTTACCCGCGGAACGGAAGGTGAACTGTCTGTTTAAAGTAAAATTCCAAAGCACTGACAATATAAGCGCAATCAGGTATTTCGGCCAGTATTCCCAAGGTGTAAAGGCTTCCAGCAACGCGAATGAAACAAATTCAATAACGCCCGCGGATATGGAGAAGAGGACGAATTTTACTCCTCTGGTTATTTCTTTCTGTTTACTCAACTTCTTACACCTCCGTTAATATTCTTATAATTCGAAGCGTTGGATTTATAGAGGTTTTTGAAAACCTTATAGGCTCGTTCGTATACGTCCTTGTTATCAGGATTAGGGTTGTATATATGATTTGCTTTTACGAGCTCCCGCGACAAATCGAGTACGTCCACCTTTTTGATACCCGCCGCGACAACGAGCGCCGTTCCGATCGCGCCGACCTCGCGGGTGTTGTTAACCGTTTCTATCGTTCTTCCTGTAATATCCGCCAGCATTTGGCAGGTGACAGAAGATAACGCTCCTCCGCCGACGAATCGAATCGTATCGGATGTTTTTACCTTTTTCTCCTGACATTCCAACAGCCATCGAAAATGGTAACAAATACCCTCTAAAACCGCGCGGAGCATATCTCTCTTGTCGTTTTCAATTTTAATATTAAAGAACATTCCGCCCGCGTTGGAGTCCTCGAACGGACAGCGGTTACCGTGCAGCCAAGGGGTAAATATAACTCCGTTAGCGCCCGCGGGCGACTTAGCGATTTCGTCGGAAATATAATCATAGATGCTCTTATACTTACTTTCGGTGTCGTCAGTCACTGTAGAATTGTTCCGATAAACTCCGATCTCGTCCAGCGCAAGATGATTAATCACCCATTCAAAGCATTTTCCCGCTGTTTCTAATTCCGCGTAATAATTGTAGTAGCCGTGCTTAGCGGAGAGAACGCCTGTTATCATAGCGTTTATATCGACGGTTTGATGATCCATAAATGTAGATACCCATCCCGAAGTCCCGAGGTAGATATGCGTATCTCCTACTCGTGTACAGCCCGCGCCGATATTAACGAAGGTGGTATCCCCTCCTCCGCCGAATACGGGAATTCCTTCAACAAGTCCGAGCTCACGAGCCGCTTTATCCGTTAGCCCGCCGACCAAATCCGTGCAGTCGATAATGTCGGGCATATGGTCGGGATTAACCTTATACATCTTCAAAAGGCCTTTGTTCCAGCCTTCCTTACCTTTTCGCGTATCGTAAAGAAAGGTAGCGAAAGCCGTGTCCGCGGTTCTGACGATTTTGCCCGTACAGCGTGATACCAGGTATTCGCTGATATCCAGCCATTTATATATTTTTTTATATACATCAGGCTCGTTGTTTTCTACCCACTTGTATTTCCAGACAGGATCCTTGGCGCTGGTCGAGCCCGCGTAATTTACGCGCAGATTGCGTAGCAGTTTATAAAGACTGCATCCCGACACCTTGATTATGCCCCTGCCCATACATTCCTTGTATTCCTTATAGCCCTTTTGGTCGAGGTAGTTCATCGGACGTCTAAGGGCGTTTCCGTTCTCGTCAACAAAAACCGATCCCTGCATCTGTGAGCAGAACGCCATTCCTTCTATTTCGTCAGGCTTAACATTCGATTTTTTTAACAACTCGCTCGTGGTTGAACAAATCGCGCTCCACCATTCTTCCACGTCCTGCTCCGCGCCTCCGTTATCGGAGATATAAAGTCCGTACTCGGCTGAAGCCTCGGTTATAAGATTTATTTGTGACTCAATTTGGAACAGACAGGTTTTTACACTGCTTGTTCCGAAATCATAAATAATGATATACATTAGATTTCCTCTTACTCATCAAGATGAACGGTCCATCCCGTATCGACTTTCTCGTGAACCTTATTAAGAGTTTCCTCGTCGAGCTCAGGCCAGTCGACCACGGTGGTGGCTTTATTCTTTACCAGATACGCTTTTTCTGCGCACAGGGCGATCGGCGTATCGGCAAGAGAGTCGGAATAAAAATTGTCTATCACAGGAAAGCCGTGGTCAATCATATACTGCGCCTTTTCCTGCGCGTACATCAGATTATGCAGAAACACCCCGTATTTTCGGTTGAACTCCGTTGCCATAAAGTTTACGCCGAGCCTTTTCGCGATAGGCCCGATAATACAGTCGGGCGAAGCGCTTATAATCAGGTCGTCAGGCTTCTTCTGCGCAAGATACCATGGAGCAATTTTTCCCTCGTTTTTATCCCAATAACGCTCAATCTGTTCATCAAAATCATCTATCAGCGTAAGATAGCAGAAAAACTCACGCTGCATCTCGTACTCGGGCATTTTACCCAGCTTACGCAAAATCAGGTTCTTGACTACTTTCGGAGCGAAAGTGAAACACAGCTTAGGGTGTCGTTTCATACACCAGATAAAAAATCCTATTGAACAATCGGTAGGAAAAATAGTTCCGTCAAAATCATATACATTCATTTTATTTCCCCTTATTTTTTATACGCGCGAAAATCGGATAGCTTTCTTTTTTAGATATACTCACTTTATGTTAAAAAGATTGGCGAATCCTGTCAGCTCAAAAATCTCCCTCACAGGAGCGGTAAGATTGCAAACAACCATCTCCCCTTTGTCTTCCATAGCCTGTAACGCGCCGAGCAAAACACGCAGTCCCGCGCTGGAAATGTATTCGAGCTTAGCGAGATCCATGGTAAGCTTCGTTGCGCCGTTAATGACTTCATTAATCTTGCTGTCAAGATTAGGAGAAGTTATAGTATCAAGTCTGCCTTCCAAAAAAAACGTGTACTCAGTTCCGTCATTTGTCACAGAGATTTTCAGAATACTGTTACCGTTTAAACTCGAGGTAGTATCCTTATTCTTTCTATTAAAAATTCCCATATTTTCTATTCTCCTTTTGTAATGAATTTTCACCTTATATTCTACCATATTTTAAGGTGAATGTTGATAGTATTATTTAACAAAATTCAAGCTTATTATTTGTGCAATTATTATATCACATTTCTTTCGATTATTAAAGAGAACTTTTCCAAAAGCTTTGGCTACACGGGCTTGCGGGCGGCAAAAAACACTAAGTATTAATAACTAAGCTTAAAGATTAAAGGAAGCTCTCAAGGTTAGTCCAGTCGATGCTGGTAAGACCCTGGTTATCGTGCTTTGTTATAGTAGTAGGGTTGCCTTATTAGGGGAAACACCTCATCAGTCAGCTACGCTGACAGCTTCTCCTCGAGGAGAAGCCGTTTTAACCGCCATATTCTTGCCGTTGTCAGGAGGAAGTTTTCGAATACGGGCGACTAATGTATCACGGGCGGTGTCGGCACCGCCCCTACGATGTTAAGGAAACGTTGCGCTTAACATTCCAACTTTCGTATCCGGCTTATACCGTTAATAATATGAAAAATCATTTATAAAACAATTGTTATTGACCGAAACTTATGTTATACTAAAAGCGCAAACAATTTTGAATGGAGAAAAACTATGTCTACGGATAAAACAGAAATAACAACCGATACCGCTCCCGAAAAGAAAGTTATACTTACGGAAAAGCGCGTTCAGGTTATCGTTGCGGTTCTATTAGGCTTAACGGCTCTGCTTACGGCATGGGCTACGTGGATAGGCTCGCTGCACGGCGGTATTCAGTCTATTAATTTCACAAAGAGTACGAAGCTCTCGTCGGAGGGTACGGCAACCTTTAATTCGACAATGCAGGTTTTTATTTCCGATATGATGGTATGGAATACTGCCAGCGACTATAAGCTTAAAGCCAAGGTCGAGAGAATGGACGGAAATAAAAAAGAAGCTAAGCTTTACGAAGAAAAGGCGGAAACCTTTATTAAGGAAAACGGAAGCGATTACTTAATAGGAGCCATTAAGAAAATGGACGATAACACGAAATCGCCGTTCGAGGTAAAGGGTGTTTACGAAATGTATTTCAAGGACTCTGAGAATTATTTTAAACAGTCCGACGAACACCTTATGGAAGGAAAGCGCGATAACGCTAAAGGCGACGCGTATAATCTCGTTAACGTTATATATTCGCTGGTACTGTTTTTGCTCGGTATCGTTAACGTGTTCAAGGATCTGTTCAGCAAAAAGCTGATTCTGGGTATAGCTGTTTTCGGCTTAGTCGTCGCTACAATTTATATGATAACGATTCCGCTCCCGACAGGCTTTAATCTTTTCAACTACATAGGATTCGTGGCTAAATAAATATCCGCATATAGAAAACACTCTTATTGCAATCGCAGTAAGAGTGTTTGTTTTATCTTCTTAAATAATCCGAGGATACGGGGAACTCAAAATATGTATCGGGATACGGCTCGTTTTCAAGAGTAATACTGTTTTCTAATAAAAGG
>DEFK01000044.1:51215-55631 GCA_002350765.1 Ruminococcaceae bacterium UBA2854 | reverse complement strand
GAGCCCAGTTGGGGGAGCCAAAACAAAAGCAGACCAAGCGGTCTGCTTTTTGTTTTGCCAAATGGGCTCGAAAGCCCGTAAAGAAAATGCTCCAGTGGCACGTTTTTAGGGCGTTGGGATTGCAGAACATAACCCATGGCAACACGCCGTACTGACCGCGGCAGGACTTCAATCCTTTATCAACTACAGTTGGGAAAGTCAAAACCTACATGTCAATAGTCGGGGTAAACGCGAATTAAAGTTTAAGACAGGTTTATAATAAATGTTTGGGTAACAAACAGAGCCTGCTAAAATATAAAAAAAGTATAATAAATGAGGCGGCGAAAGTTACAATATTTTAATTGAAATAGCAAAATTTAAGTGATATAATGTAGTCGGCGATAAGCCATTATAAAATTTTAGGGAGGGTATTATGAAAATACTATCTGTACTTTTTGGCATCTTTTTGATAATAGGTGGAATACTTTGTGCCGCTACTCCGATTGCGACATCTTTCTCGCTGATGTACTTATATCTCGTACTTCTGTTCGTTATAGGTATTGTGCTCCTTATTAGATGTATCGCGTATAAATCATTCGGTGTTGAGTTTATTTTCTCGATACTGACGATTATAGCGGGTATATTCGTATTGTTCTCACCAAACGCGACCTTCGTTACTGAGATGATTCTGCTCTATATTATGGCGGGCTGGCTTATCGTACGAGGCGTTGTAGGAATTGTTACCGCGGCTCAGGCAAGAGCTTTTACGGGTTCAGGCGTATTTACCTGTGTAATTATAGTTTCTATTCTTACAGTTATTCTCGGTATTTACTCGTTTATCCACCCGCTTGTATTCAGCGAATTCCTCGGAGTGCTTGCGGGAGTATATTTCGTAATGGAAGGAATCGACCTTATCGTTTCAGCATTCCTCGTAAATGACGAAATTTAATATTTTTTAAAAATTGCCGTATCGGATTGTTTCCCAGTTCGATACGGCGTTTTTTGTTGTTGGTAGTTAGTATACAGTTCTTAGTAACTGTCATCCTGAATGGTCTGCGAAGCAGAATTCGCGTTAGCGAATAATTGAAGGTTCTTATTCTGTAAGATGACTTTCTAAAAGAGGATTAAGATCTTTCGGCTATTCGCTTCGCGAATTGGCTACGCCACCGCTCAAGATGACAGAGGGTGTGCTTTACGTTAAGAATACAACGTCAAAATGCACAAATCCCGACCTTAATCTTTGTGCACATCAGAGAAACTCTTTTGTGTTATAATTTTTTCAGAAATTATTGAAACTTTTTCTCAATTTTTTAACACTACTATAGTGAAAGAAAAAATTTTTAAAAACAGGTATAAAAACTTAATTTTCTTTCGTCTATATTAATAGGGGGTTGTTAAAATGAAAAGAGCAATTTCATTATTATTAATGCTGACAATATTTATTTCATCAAATGTTATCGCGTCAGCGTCAAGTAATTCCAAAATAAAATTTCACAAAAAGTATGGATATTCTTATGTCGTTTTAAAAGATGGAAACGTGCTTATCGAGAATTATTACGGCAAAAAATCAAATCTTGTTATTCCTGAACAAATTGACGGACATACGGTTGTGAAAATCGGCTGGGACGACAATGATGATATAATAATACAGGAAGAATTTGATGATGAACCATCTATGTTTTGTTTTTACGGAAATAATCGAATTAAAGTGTTGACAATTCCCGATACTGTAAAAGAAATAGCCTCAGGAACTTTCCAACGATGTAAAAAACTGGAAAAGGTTGTACTCGGAAAAGGAATTAAAACTATTGAGGATGCTGTGTTCGCAGATTGTAAAAATCTAAAAAAGATTAAAATTCCTTCTTCCGTAACCGAAATAGGTTCATATGCCTTTAGAAACTCAAATCTAAAAAAGTTTACTATCGGAAAAAACATTAATTATATTTCAGTTGATACACATTATGTTTTCGGCAACTCTCCGATAAAAGAAATAAAGGTAAGCAAGCAAAATAAAAAATACTGCTCAAAAAAAGGAGTGCTTTATAACAAGAATAAAACGAGCCTGTTATATTATCCTGTTAAAAAGAAAAAATCAAGTTTTGTGATACCTAAATCCGTAAAATCAATAAATGATTATGCTTTTAATAAACAAAAGAATTTAAAGAAAATAACGATTTCCAATAAGGTTAGAATAATCGGCGATTCCGCTTTTTCCGATATAAAAAAACTAACGAAAGTTAAGTTTAAAACAAAGGGCAATCTTAATATTGAAGAGTATGCGTTTTGGAATTGTAAAGCCTTGAAATCAGTAAAAATTCCCCAAAAGGCGAAAATAAAAAAAGAAGCTTTCGGATTTATCAGTAAAAGAAACAAATCAGTCCGCATGAAAGGCTTCACGATAAAAGGCTACAAAGGTACCGCCGCCGAAAAGTACGCTAAGAAGAATAAGTTTAAATTCGTAGCGCTGAAATAAGGAGGCGTTAAAATGAAAAAAATAATTTGTATAACCATTCTTATAGCTTTAGTTTTATTAAGCGGCTGCAGCGTAAGTGAAACCAACACAACTAAGCAGAGTGTTGCAGAGCCAAATTCAACGCAAGCAGTTACAACTTCAAGCAAATCGAATTCTAAAAGACAGAAAACTAATCCTGTTACTTCGAGCGGAAAACAAATGTCAGATAAAAAACAAACACCTAAAAGCAAATCTAAAAAGAATAAAAAATCAAGAAAAGAATCAAGGGAAAAAGTATCATATTATGGCTTTTTTGATCCAATAAATAAACTTAAATCTACAAAGAAAAATGCAGAAAAATATGATAAATTAAGAAAAACTACTACTCTTAAGGATACAACCAGAGCGGCATATCGCCATTATAAAAACGGAGTTGAAATCATCTGGCAAGAGGATTATTGTATTAATTTAAAACCAACTGAAGATGCTTATATTAGTGTTCCCGCATATATTAAAGGGAAACCTGTAATTAAACTTGGCGGCGAATATGGAGATGAGGATCCGATTTGGGAGGGTAAAGATGATTTCTATAAGTATTATTACTTTATTAACTGTTTTTCAGGTTCAAATGCAACAAAGATTTATTTACCTGCAACGGTAAAAGAAATTGTAAAAGGAACATTTGATATTGATGATTTAGAGAGTATAGAGGTAGATAAAAACAATCCGTATTATTCTTCAAAGGACGGTATTCTGTATGATAAATCAGGTAAGATTCAACTATGCGTTCCGCCTAATCATCATAGCAGAAATAAAGAATAACAATTTCTGATATAATGATTCTTAAGATAAAAAGTGAGAATTAAAGGCTATAAAGGCACAGCCGCCGAGAAGTACGCTAAGAAGAACGGCTTTAAATTCGTAGCGTTGAAATAAGGAGGCGTTAAAATGAAAAAAATAATAACATTATTACTTACGCTTTGTATAATACTTACATCAGTTAGCATTACTCTCGTAAACGCAGAGGAAGAACCAGAATATATTTACGATAGTACCACTAGAACGTTAACCTTTAATGAATTACGTTATAGTTATAACAATACTTGGGGAGATATCGAGTATCCGGAGAATATTGTTCTTAATCCAGGTATTACAAGTATTGACGATTGGACATTTAGTGGGGATATGGGTTATGTTTTTCCGGATTTGATCCCCGGCGAGAGGAATCATTTCCATAGAATAAAAACAGTTAAACTTCCAAACACATTAAAAAAAATCGGATATAATGCTTTTTCTTATTGTATTTCTTTAGAAAAAATTAATCTTCCGAATAGTCTTGAAGAAATTGGCAGCGATGCATTTTTGTTCTGCAATTTGAAAGAAATAAACTTTCCCGGAAGCGTAAAAAAAATACAATGGGGAACATTTGAAAACTGTAGCAATCTTGAAAAAGTCTTTATAAATGAAGGAGTTGAGGAAATACATCCTTTTGCTTTTGCAGGTTGTTATAATATAGAAAAAATCTCTATTCCCGGGAGTGTTAAAAAATTTACTGGGATTGGCTGGAAAAAACTAAAGAAAGCTACATTAAAAAACGGAATTGAAGAATTAGTTGATCGCTCATTTTATAATTGTGTAAAACTTCCTTCTATTGTTTTACCAAATTCAATAAACAAAATAGGTAAAGAATCTTTTTATAAATGCTATTCTTTAAAAACTATAAAACTTCCAAAGAATATAACAACGATAAAAAGTAAACTGTTTTATTCTTGTAAAAAGCTCAAGAAAGTAACGATTCAAAATAAAGTAACTAAGATTGAAAAGTACGCTTTTGATAATTGCAAGAGCCTAAAAAAGATAACAATTCCTAAAAGCGTAAAAAAGATTGGCAAAAAAGCTTTCGGATATAAACAGAAAAAGTCAGGCAGTTCATACAAACGTGTCCGTATAAAAGGCTTCACAATTAAAGGCTATAAAGGCACTGC
>DEFK01000044.1:0-51189 GCA_002350765.1 Ruminococcaceae bacterium UBA2854 | reverse complement strand
GGTTTTAAATTCATAGCGTTAGATTAATAACTTTTAACAAATATTCTGCACAAATTCTATTTATACTGATTTGACTATAACTACATATTAGCTATTCTAATTTTTAAAAAATGGCTTTTTAAAACAGATTTCATGGAGGAAAATTATGAAAAAAATATTATCAGTATTTATCATATTATTATTTATTCTCGACATTCTCTCATCCCCTGCTTCCGTAAATGCTGCAGAAAAAAAGCTGTTAACTTATAAGGGTTTCAAATATGTGTATACGGATAAAGGGGTGCATATCATTAATTATAGAGGAAATAAATCCAAAGTAACGGTACCGGCTGAAATTGACGGAAAGAAAGTAGTTAAGCTCGGTGTGGATTTATATGAGGATATACGTGATGATTTAGATATGGATAGGGAGTATTACGGCGGATTTGGTTTTTCGTCGAATATAGAGGAGGTAACTGTCCCGGGAATCAAGCTTGCCGACGGAGTGTTTAAATTTTGCCCAAAACTAAAAAAAGTAACTCTAAAACCGGGTATAAAATCAATTACCACATGGATGTTTCAAGGATGTAAAAAACTAAAAACGGTATCTGTTCCGAATACCGTAACATGCATCCAAGATGTAGCTTTTGTCGGATGTAAGAGTCTGAAAAAAATAAAGTTGCCTTCGTCTTTAAAGCGAATAGGGTTGGGTTCTTTCAGAGATTCCGGCGTTCAAAAAATAGCATTAGGGAAGAATTTTACTTCTTTAGCTTCCTTGGCGTTTGATGACGGTTCAAAATTACAAAGTATAAAAGTAAGTGAAAAGAATCAGAAATTCAGTTCAAGCAAGGGAGTTATGTATAATAAAAAGAAAACAAAACTGTTTTGTTACCCGCCAAACAGAAAGGGTAAAGCATTTGTTATTCCCAAAAAAGTGAAAACAGTTTCAGAATACGCTTTTTGCTACAATCAAAATTTAAAAAGTATTGTTATTTCTTCAAAAGTAAAAAAGATAAACTCGAGTTCTTTTTTCTATTGTTTGAAACTTTCGAATTTGACTATTAAAAGCAAAAAAAATTTATTGATAGATGAATGGGCTTTTTATTATTGTAAATCATTGAAAACTGTTACTTTACCCAAAAATGTCGTCAAAATTAGAAAAAAAGCATTTGGCTATGTTAGAGGGAATAATGGAGATAAGAAAGTAAAAGGCTTCACTATTAAAGGCTATAAAGGTACCGCCGCCGAGAAGTATGCAAAGAAGAATGGCTTTAAATTCGTAGCGTTGGGATAATAATCTTCGATTTATTAAAACTAAATATGTATTAACAACAAACTCGGCTGACTCAAATGAGCCCGCCGAGTTTTCTATTAATAAAAAGAATCAGTTTTTACTATAAAAAACCGTGATGTTAAACTAAGCTTAACATCACGGTTATATTTTTAAATCACTATATCGCTGTCTTCAACTCGTTCATTAAAGAACTCGATAATTTTAATACAGGGTTTTCTAAGTACAAGACCGATAAACAGCGCCGCGAGCGCGAACAGCATCAGATAACCGAGGTCTGTCCAGTAGGCTGTAGGGTCAAGTCCTCCGACAGTCTCTCTAAGCGCGTTTATACCGTATTTAAACGGTAAGAACGGTGACATCGCTCTGAACGGAGCGGGGAGAACCTCTATCGGGAAAGTACCGCCTGAGCCCGCAACCTGGAGTACCAGGATAATTACGGCGAGAGCCTTTCCGATTACGCTGAATGTAATTGTTAACGAGTAGATTAAAAGCGTATATACGAAGCTCGATACCATGCTCGCGAATACAAACAACAGCGGGTCAACGCATTGTGTTTTCAGGAAGAATAAATCGCCGAGAGCGATTATAAGCGCCTGGAGCTGTCCGATTATGAAGAAGATTAAGAATCTTCCGAAATAAATCTGGTATGCCTTCGGCTTATTAAGAGTGGCGAGCTGGCGCTTAGATAAGGTTACGCTTATTACCGCTACGAGTACAACTCCGCCTACCCATAAGCCCAGCGAGGTGTAGAAGGGAGTCATCGCCGAGCCGTAGTTTTTTATCGGGTAAAGCTTTACTTTCTCTGTGCTGACAGGCTTGGAAACAAAGTTCGCGAGCTCCTCGGGATTCTCGATAATCGGGGTTAAGAAGTTCTCGACCTTTCTGCTGTTTTTAATATCGTTGACCTTTTTAATAAGAGTGTCAATTTTTTTATTGCTGCTGTCGAGTGCTTCGTCGAGGTTGTTAAAGGTCGCTTTAAGGTTGTCTACCGTGTTTTTGCCTGTTTTGATAACATTATTAATGCCGAGCGAGCCCGAGCCGATTGACGATACAAAGTCGGATACCTCGTCAAGAGCGGCGTACGCTTCTTTAGCGGCGTTATCTATTTTCTTTTTAGCGTCGGAAAAGTCAACTTTGATTCCCGATAAATCGGATTTAGCGGAGGATACGGCGTTTTTGATATCCGTCTGTACATTCTTCGGGAGACTGCCTGTTGTTCTTATTGTCTTGCAGGCGTTATTGATTTTCGAGATAATATTGTTCTGCTTTTTGTTGGAATCGTTAAGCTTTTTTGTAAGCCTTTTAAACGAAAGCTTGCTGAACGTCTGTGTTGTTTTCTCGAGCACATCGAGGATTTTGTTGTTGATGCTGATTATCTTATTATTAATCTTTGTTACCTTCGAAAGCCTGTTAGCGGCGTTGTCGGCGTTATCGCTGAGATCTTTAAACGCTGCTGTAATCTCGTCGTCTAAATCGCTTGCGTAGTCAATGTCCTGATCGAGAATATCGGAGAGGGAAGCTGTTATCTGCGGTGAGGTTGAGCTTAAGGATTTAAGTGTGTTTTTAATATCATCGCCCATCGCTCCCGCTTTTGCCAGCGCTGATTTTACAGCGGGACCCATTTTCTCGTTGGCTTCTAGCAGAGCCTTTATTGAGTCGAGGGTAGATACAAAAAGCTTGTTTGTCTTTTTAAGAGCGCTAATATCTGCTTTGGTGTTGTTAAGAGTAGCGATGATTTTGTCCGCTGTTTCTTTTTTGGAGGAAGAAAGCTCGTCGCCTGTGAGATTAAGCGCGGTGGCTATAACGTCCGTCACCTTGTTTACATAGGTAGTGTTTACGGAGTTTTCGATAGCTTCGGCGCCCTTGTCGGTTATTTTCGGGGCTATAGCGTTTTTCTTTTCATTTACATAATACTTGATTTCAGCTTTTTTGAAAGCGCCTGTTGTTACCGAAAGGAGGTTGTTGCTGAAATCCTTTGGGATAATAACCGCCGCGTAGTATTTATCGCTTTTCACTCCGTCAAGGGCTTTTTTCTCGCTGACGAAATCCCAGCCCATTTTTGGATTAGCTTTTAGATTCTTTATAATCTCGTCGCCCGCGTTAATCTTTAATGCTTTATAGCTGTAGCCCTTATCAAGCGAACATACCGCAAAGTCTAGCGCGCTTGTGTTTGAATACGGATCCCAGTTGGACGCGATATTAAACCATGAATAAAGCGCGGGAAGTATTCCTATACCTATAATTACGACAAAAACGATTATATTTTTTGCGACGTTTTTTAAGTCGTACTTAAAAATTGAAAAAAAATTTTTCATTCTTCCGTCTCCTCATCTTTCTTGTAGTTAGTGTATTCGTCCTCAATCCCGAGGTAATCGGCGAACTTATGATATTTGTAGTCGGCTCGTATCATAAGCGCCGCACAGTAGAAGTCGGTTATAACCCATAGGATAAGGAACGCTATTTTGTTTTCCAGGCTGAACATTAAAGTAAGAAAAATAATTCCCGAAAGAAGTATGAATAAAGCTCCGAAGCGTCTGTATTTTAGTCTTTTTTCTTTCGCTTCTTCATATTCCTTCTGTATTTTTAGATACGTAAGATGTTCTTTGTTTTCCATATCGGACATTCTTTCGCCCCCCTATATATAATTATAAAATCATTATATTATAAAACAGAAACGCTTTTATTCTTATATAGAATAATAATAGCGATAATATACGCGTAAAATTATATTGTTTTTTGTTATAGAAAAACAGCCCGCTTTAAAAGCGGACTGATATAATAAGCTTTATTTTGATGACGAAAGAGCGGCTTTTATAAATTCCGAGAATAGGGGATGGGGTTTATTCGGGCGCGACTTGAATTCGGGATGATACTGTACGCCGACGTAGAACGGTCTGTCGGAAAGCTCGACCGTTTCAACAAGCGTTTTGTCGGGTGACATACCCGATAGGGTAAGCCCCGCTTCCGAAAGAGCTTCGCGGAAGTCGTTGTTGAACTCGTAGCGGTGGCGGTGGCGTTCGCTGATTTCAGCTTTCCCGTACGCTCTGTACATCGTTGTGTTTCCCTTAATAACGCAGGGATACGCGCCGAGACGTAAGGTGCCGCCCTTATCGGTTTCGTCGCTCTGGTCGGGAAGAAAATCAATAACCTTGGGTACGTTCTGGGCGAATTCGCCCGAGTTCGCGTTTTCGATACCCGCGACATTCCTCGCGTACTCGATAACGGCAATCTGCATTCCAAGACATATTCCGAAGTAGGGGAGGTTGTTTTCTCTCGCGTATTTTGCCGCTAGAATCATACCGTCTATTCCGCGCTGTCCGAAGCCGCCGGGTACTATAATACCGTCAAGATTTCCGAGTATTTCATTAACATTGGTTTCGTCTATCCGCTCGGAATCTATCCAGTCGATTTTTACCTTTGAATCGAGATAATAGCCCGCGTGCTTCAACGCTTCGGCGACGCTTAAATACGCGTCGTGAAGCTCGACATATTTGCCGACTAAGCCGATAGTTACTGTTTTTTCACGGGTTTTGATACGCTCAATCATATGCTCCCAGTCGGATAAATCGGGCTTGTGGGATTTCATATTTAAGTCACGGCATACGATGTCCGAGAGATGAGCTTTCTCGAGCATAATCGGAGCCTCGTACAGTACGGGGAGAGTGAGGTTTTCGATTACGCAGTCAGGCCATACGTTACAGAAGCCCGCTATTTTATCGAAAATAGTACGGTCTGTAATCGGCTCGTCCGTACGAAGAATAATTATATCAGGTGATATTCCTAAGCCCTGCATCTCCTTTACCGAGTGCTGGGTGGGCTTGCTTTTATGCTCGCCCGAAGCTTTAAGATAGGGAACAAGCGTTACGTGGATATAAAGGCGGTTGTCCTCTCCGACCTCGTGGCCTACCTGACGTATAGCTTCGATAAAAGGCTGGCTCTCTATATCGCCGATTGTACCGCCGATTTCGGTGATTACAATGTCAGCGTCGGTTTTTTTGCCGACCGAATAAATAAAGCGTTTGATCTCGTCGGTGATATGCGGGATAACCTGCACGGTCTTTCCGAGATATTCTCCGCGGCGTTCCTTAGAGAGAACGTTAGAGTAAACCTTGCCTGTGGTGAGGTTCGAGTATTTATTCAGATCCTCGTCGATGAATCTCTCGTAGTGTCCGAGGTCGAGGTCGGTTTCGGCGCCGTCCTCGGTAACATACACCTCTCCGTGCTGATACGGGCTCATAGTGCCCGGGTCTACGTTGATATAGGGGTCGAGCTTCTGAGCGGCGACCTTCAGTCCTCTCGCTTTTAACAGCCGTCCGAGCGACGCCGCTGTAATACCCTTGCCGAGCCCCGAAACAACTCCGCCTGTTACAAAAATATACTTTGCCATATTATCCTCCATTCTTCACTCTTCATTCTACGTTCTTCACTATAAATTGCTATATCCCATAAGGCTTTCGTCAACCTCGCGCGCGCAATCGCGTCCGTCACGGATAGCGCGTACTACAAGCGACTGTCCGCTGTGCATATCGCCCGCGGTATAAACCCGCTCCACGCTCGTTTTATGGGTATTATTCTGTCCGATTACGTTTGTACGTCCGTCAAGCTCTACGCCGAACGCCGAGGTGATATAATTCTCGCTTCCGAGGAATCCCGCGGCGATTAAAACGAGCTCACACTCGACCTCGTACTCGGAGCCCTCGACTTCTTTCATATTCATTCTGCCTGTTTTTTTATCCTTCTCGAAGCTGAGGTTTACAAGTACAGCGCCCTTTAGCTTACCGTTTTCGTCCTTTAAGAACTTTTTAACGGTCGTTTGGTAAATCCGCGGGTCGGTTCCGTAGACCTCAGCCGCTTCTTCCTGACCGTAATCGGTTTTGCAGATTCTCGGCCACTGCGGCCACGGGTTGTTTTCGGCTCTTGTATCGGGAAGCTTCGGCATCATCTCGAGCTGTAATATGCTCTTCGCGCCGTGACGTACGCAGGTTCCTACACAGTCGTTACCCGTATCTCCGCCGCCGATTACGATAACGTTTTTGTCCTTAGCGGAGATATATGTACCGTCCTCGAGCCCGTTATCGAGCAGAGCCTTTGTATTTGATTTAAGGAAATCTACCGCGAAATAAATTCCCTCGGCTTCTCTGCCATCGACCTTAATATCGCGGGGATTTGAGGCTCCGCATGCCAGAATGATACGGTCGTATTCCTTTAACAGCTCGTCGGCGGTAATGTCTTTTCCGACATTGACCGATGTTTTAAACTCAACGCCTTCTTCTTTCATAATATCAATTCTTCTGTCGATAATATGCTTTTCGAGCTTCATATTCGGGATACCGTACATTAAAAGCCCGCCTATTCTGTCGCTTCTCTCGAATACTGTTACGTGGTGGCCTCTGCGGTTGAGCTGGTCAGCCGCGGCAAGTCCCGACGGTCCCGAGCCGATTACGGCGACTTTCTTTTTTGTCCTTACTTTCGGAATCTCAGCCTTAGCCCAGCCGTTTTTGTACGCGGTTTCGACAATCGCGTACTCGTTGTTCCTTACCGTAACGGCGTTGCCGTTAGCTGAGCAGGTGCAGGCTTTTTCGCATAAAGCGGGACATACACGTGATGTGAACTCGGGGAAGTTGTTGGTTATTCTAAGCCTGTTATACGCCTGCTCCATATTCCCTCTGTATATAAAATCGTTCCACTCGGGAATAAGATTATTAAGAGGGCATCCGCTTATCATACCGCCGATGTTCATACCCGACTGACAGAACGGTACGCCGCATTCCATACAGCGTGCCGCCTGAGCTCTGCGCTCTTCGGGGGATAGGCTTTCGTGAAATTCATTAAAATTTTTAATACGTTCCTGTACGGAGTAAGCGGTGGTTTCTTTACGCTCATATTCTAAAAATCCTGTTGGCTTTCCCATTACCTTTCCTCCTTTACAAGTGTATAAAACGCTTCGATTTTAGCCTGCTCAAGGTCGAGCCCTTTAGCTTCGTTAGCGGCTATTTCCTCGACAATCCTCTTATAGTCGCGGGGGATGATTTTCTTGAACAGCGGTAAGCAGTTCTCGAAATCAGCTAAAATTCTTTTTCCCTTTTCGGAGCCCGTAGCCTTTACGTGTTCCTCTACAAGGGCTTTTACTCTTTCAATATCAACCTTTTCGCTCAGCTCGGTACATTCGACAAGCTCCTTGTTGAGCCTGCGGTAAAGATGGTGGTGTTCATCGAATACGTAAGCGATACCGCCCGACATACCCGCGGCGAAGTTTTTGCCCGTGCGTCCGAGTACAACTACACATCCGCCCGTCATATACTCACAGCCGTGGTCGCCGACTCCCTCGACAACCGCCGTAGCGCCCGAGTTACGTACACAGAAGCGTTCGCCCGCGACGCCGTTTATAAACGCCTTGCCGCTTGTAGCGCCGTAGAGAGCTACGTTTCCGACGATTATATTATCCTCGGCTTTGAAGGTGGATTTCTTCGGGGGATAAAGTACGAGCTTACCGCCCGAAAGTCCCTTGCCGAAGTAGTCGTTGCTGTCGCCCTCGAGCTCTAAGGTTAAGCCGTTCGGAATAAACGCTCCGAAGCTCTGACCTCCCGAGCCCTCGCATAAAACCTTGAAGCTGTCCTCGTTTAGCGAGGTAGAAAACTTCTTAGTAAGCTTTGAACCGAACGCTGTTCCGAGCGAGCGGTCGGTGTTTTTAACTTCAACTTTTATGCTCTGCTTACTCTTTTTATTGAGGTTGAATTCCTTTTCAAGCACACGCTCGTCAAGAGTTTCGCCGAGCTTAAAGTCGTAGAGGTTTTTATTATTGTATTCTTCTTTTTCGTTATTAAAGTCGGCGTTAAGGATAGCGGATAAATCAATCTTCTGCTGGCTTTCGGTCAGGTTATCCTTTTTCCTTAGTAAATCGCTTCTTCCGACGAGCTCGTCGAGAGTGCGCACGCCGAGCTTAGCCATATATTCTCTTAATTCCCGCGCGATAAACTTCATAAAGTTTACAACGTATTCGGGCTTACCCGCGAATCGTTTTCTTAGCTCGGGATTCTGTGTAGCTACGCCGAAAGGACAGGTATCTAAATTACATACCCTCATCATCGCGCAGCCGAGAGTTACGAGCGGAGCTGTGGCAAAGCCGTATTCCTCCGCGCCGAGGATAGCGGCGATAGCTACGTCGCGGCCTGTCATCAGCTTTCCGTCTGTTTCGACAATAACCTTGTTTCTTAGGTTATTCATAATCAAGGTCTGGTGTGCTTCGGCAAGTCCAAGCTCCCACGGAAGTCCCGCGTTGTAAATCGAGCTTCTAGGAGCGGCTCCCGTTCCTCCGTCGTGACCTGAAATAAGGATTACTCCCGCGCCCGCTTTAGCTACGCCCGCCGCGACTGTGCCGACTCCGCATTCTGATACGAGCTTTACGGAGATACGCGCGCGCTTATTGGCGTTCTTTAAATCGTATATTAACTGAGCCAGATCCTCGATAGAGTAGATGTCGTGGTGGGGAGGGGGAGAAATGAGTGAAACGCCCGGGGTAGAGTGTCTTGTCTTAGCAATCCACGGATATACCTTGTTGCCTGGAAGATGACCGCCCTCGCCCGGCTTAGCACCCTGAGCCATTTTAATCTGGATTTCGTCCGCTGAGTTAAGATATTCGCTCGTAACGCCGAAGCGTCCCGAAGCAACCTGCTTAATCGCGGAACAGCGGTTGTGCTTTGTACCCTTGGTAGCGAGACGCTCGGGGCTCTCGCCGCCCTCACCCGAGTTAGATTTACCGTGAAGCATATTCATCGCTAGCGCTAAGGTTTCGTGTGCCTCCTGCGAGATTGAGCCGTAGGACATAGCGCCTGTTTTAAACCGCTTAACAATCTCGTCAACGCTTTCAACTTCGTCGAGCGGTACAGGATTTTCGGGGTAATTGAAATCGAGAAGTCCGCGCAGACTAACAGGCTCCATCTCCTCGGTAATCATATTGGTGTATTCCTTAAACAGCTCGTAGCTGCCTGTGCGCGTAGCTGTTTGCAGGGTATGGATTGTACGGGGATTATATAGGTGCTCCTCTTTTCCGCTTCTGAATTTATGGCTTCCGCTCGAAATAAGCTCGGCGCTCGTTTCAAGACCGAGCGGATCGAACGCTGAGGTGTGGAGCTTATCTACATTCTTTTCTATATCCTTTAAGGTGATACCGCCTACACGGCATACGGTATCCGTAAAGTATTCGTCTATAACCTCGCGGCTTATTCCGATAGCCTCGAAAATCTGTGAGCCTAAATAGGACTGGATTGTGGAAATACCCATTTTTGAGGCGATTTTCACGATGCCGTGAAGTACCGCGTCGTTGTAATCGCTGACCGCGGCGTAGTAGTCCTTGTCGAGCAAATCATCGTGGATTAGCTCGTGGATAGTTTCCTGTACGAGATAGGGGTTGATCGCCGTAGCGCCGTAGCCTAGAAGCGTAGCGAAATGGTGAACTTCACGCGGTTCGGCGCTCTCGAGTACAATTGAGAGAGATGTTCTTCGCTTCGATACTACGAGGTGCTGATGAAGCGCTGATACAGCGAGCAGCGACGGTATTGCGAGATGGTTCTCGTCCACGCCTCTGTCCGACAGGATTAAAATATTAGCGCCGTCCTTGTACGCTTTGTCGGCTTCGATATAAAGCCGTCTTATCGCTTTTTTCAGCGAGGTGTTTTTATAATACAGCATCGGGATTGTGGCTACCTTAAAGCCGTTTTCCCGCATATTTTTAAGCTTCAGGATGTCGGTCGAGGATAAAATCGGGTTGTGGATTTTTATAACCTTGCAGTTCTCGGGTTTTTCCTCGAGGATATTGCCCGACTCGCCGAGATAAACCGTTGTGGATGTAACGATTTCCTCGCGGATAGCGTCAATCGGCGGGTTAGTTACCTGCGCGAAAAGCTGTTTAAAGTAATTGAACAGCGGTTGAGTTTCGCTTGACAGCGGGGGGAGGGGACTGTCCGTTCCCATTGAGGCAATCTGCTCCGAGCCGTTTTTCGCCATAGGCAGGATTGAGGTCATAACGTCCTCGTAGGTGTAGCCGAAGGCTTTTTGCAGTTTTCTGCGCTCTGCTCTATGGTGTTCCTCAACCTTAGCGTTGGGGATTTTTAAATCCTTTAATTTAATAAGGTTCGGGTCGAGCCACTCGCCGTAAGGCTGTCGTGACGCGTAGCGTGTTTTAAGCTCGTCATCGTCAATCAGCTCGCCTTTAACGGTATCGACAAGCAGCATCTTACCGGGGCGTAGCCTGTCTTTTTTAACAACTCTTTCGGGTTCGACAGGCAACGCGCCGACTTCTGAGGAAAGAATTAAACTGTTATCGTCCGTTATATAATATCTCGACGGTCTTAAACCATTTCTATCGAGTACAGCGCCCATAATATCTCCGTCGGAGAACAATATTGACGCGGGGCCGTCCCATGGCTCCATCATAGTTGCGTAATACTGGTAGAAGTCCTTTTTCTTCAGGCTCATCGTACCGTTTCTGTCCCAAGGCTCGGGAATAGTTATCATAACAGCGAGCGGTAAATCCATTCCGCTCATAACGAGAAATTCAAGCGTGTTGTCGAGCATCGAGGAGTCGGAGCCCTCGGCGTTTACAACGGGGATCACCTTGTCGAGATCGCCCTTTAAATGCTCGGAACGCATATTTTCCTCGCGCGCGAGCATTTTATCGGCGTTACCTCTTATTGTATTGATCTCACCGTTGTGGACTATCATCCTGTTCGGATGAGCTCTTTCCCAACTCGGGTTGGTGTTGGTTGAGAATCGCGAGTGAACTAACGCGATCGCGCTTTCGTAATCCTCGTCCTGTAAATCGGTAAAGAAGTTTCTTAGGTCGCCGACTAGGAACATACCCTTATATACTATAGTTCTCGAGGACAGCGATACAACGTAGGTGTCCTCGTTACTCTGTTCGAATATTTTACGCGCTACATAAAGCCTGCGGTCAAATTCAAGTCCGCGCTTAACTCCGTCGGGACGCTCAATAATACATTGCTGAATATTTGGCATACATTCAAGCGCGCGGTTTCCGATAGCGCCTTCGTTATACGGAACCTGTCTCCAGCCGAGAACCTTTAAGCCTTCTTTTTCGGCGATGATTTCGAACATCTTTTTCGCCTGGTTACGGAAAAGCTCGAACTGGGGAAAGAAAAACATTCCTACAGCGTAGTCGCGTTCTCCTTTAAGAGTAAGATTCATCTCAGCCGCCGCTTTTTTGAAGAACTTGTGAGAAATTTGCAGGAGTATTCCGACGCCGTCGCCAGTTTTACCTTCGGCGTCTTTACCCGCGCGGTGCTCAAGTGTTTCAACTATTGTCAGCGCGTTTTCAACTGTCTTGTGAGATTTTTCTCCCTTGATATTTACGACAGCTCCGATTCCGCAGTTGTCGTGCTCAAATCTCGGGGAGTACAAACCTTGCCTATCCATTCTTATCATCCTTTCGGCAGTATATTAACCAAAATTACAGTTAGCATTGTACAATCTGTTGAACAATTCTCGAGTTGTTTACGCACAGGATTTTGAGCTGTTATGTTCAAAATCCTGTACCCCGCAAAGAAACGCTTTCTTTGCGGAAACAGATTTACCAAGGCTCACGGGAACAAAATCTTTGATTTTGAGTAAAACTCAATGTCAATTGAGTTTTACTGAACGACGACGGCGTGCCGTCGTTTTTCAGTTAGCATTATATAACCGTTTTGCAGTCTTGTCAAGGGTAAACTGCAATTTAATTAAATAAAAAATTCAAAAACTGCCTTTTGCCTATATAAAATGAAAGCGAACTTGCAAAATATTGCAAGAAAAATAAAAAAAGTTGCAAAAACCTATTGACAAGCGAAACGAGTTAGTGTATACTTACAACCGTTGAACACAGCAAAGGCGCTGAGAACTCTATGGAGGAGTTACGGCGCCTTTCTCTGTTTTTATAAAAGATTGGAGTGACAAGTATGAAAAACGTATCGGAATACTTCGGATGTAATGTATTCAACGACAGGAAAATGCAGGAAAGACTTCCTAAGGCTACTTACAAGGCTCTCAAAAAGACTATAGAGAGCGGACAGCAGCTTGACTTAGGTATCGCGAATGTTGTCGCTAACGCGATGAAGGATTGGGCGGTAGAGAACGGTTGTACCCACTATACACACTGGTTCCAGCCTATGACAGGCGTTACGGCTGAAAAGCACGACAGCTTTATTAGCCCTAACGGCGACGGCGAAGTCATTATGGAATTCTCGGGCAAGGAGCTTATAAAGGGCGAGCCCGACGCGTCATCATTCCCCTCAGGAGGTATCAGAGCTACTTTTGAAGCCAGAGGATATACGACATGGGATCCGACATCTCCTGCTTTTATCAGAGATCAGACACTATATATCCCGACAGCCTTTTGTTCATATACAGGTGAGGTGCTCGATAAGAAAACCCCGCTGCTGCGTTCTATGGAAAAGCTTAGCGCGGAGGCGGTTAAGATTCTTAATCTTCTCGGTAAGGACGATGTTTACAGGGTTACAACTACCGTCGGTCCCGAACAGGAGTACTTCCTTATTGATAAAGAAATGTATAACCAGCGTCCCGATATTATCTATACGGGAAGAACGCTTTTCGGAGCTATGGCTCCTAAGGGCCAGGAGCTCGACGACCACTACTTCGGTTCAATTAAATCGAGAGTTTCCGCTTATATGCACGATTTGGACGAGGAGCTCTGGAAGCTCGGAATCTACGCTAAAACAAAGCATAACGAGGTTGCACCCTCACAGCACGAGCTCGCGCCGATTTTCACAACCTCCAATATCGCGACAGACCACAACGAGCTGTGTATGGAGGTTATGAAGAAAACCGCCGAAAAGCACGGACTTGTATGTCTGCTTCACGAAAAGCCTTTTGCGGGCGTAAACGGCTCGGGTAAGCACAATAACTGGTCAATTTCCACCAACACAGGCGAAAATCTCCTTAACCCCGGAAAGAAGCCCGAGGATAATTTACAGTTCCAGCTTTTCTTAGCGGCGGTTGTAAAAGCGGTTGACGAGTACCAGGATTTACTTAGAATCACAGTTGCCTCCTCGGGTAACGACCATCGTCTCGGCGCTAACGAAGCTCCTCCCGCGATTATCTCAATGTATCTCGGCGACGACCTCGGCGCTTTGGTAGAAAGCATTATCGAGGGTAAGGATTATAAGAGCCATAAAGCGGCGAGAATGGGTACAGGCGTAGACGCTCTGCCCGATTTCAAGAAGGATAATTCCGACAGAAACCGAACCTCTCCGTTTGCGTTTACGGGTAATAAATTTGAGTTCAGAGCCTTAGGCTCATCGCTTAATATAGCGTGTCCGAACTATATGCTCAACACTATGGTTGCTCAGGAGCTGAGCGGATTCTATGACGAGCTTAAAGACTCCGATGATTTGGAAAGCGGCTTAAAGGCGCTTATCAAGAGAGTATTCACCGAGCACAAGAGAATTATCTTTAACGGCGATAACTACTCCGACGAGTGGGTAGAGGAAGCCGAAAAGCGCGGACTTTGCAACTACAAGAGTCTCCCCGAGGCTATGGAACACTATATCGACAAGAAGAATATAGAATTATTCGCTGAAAACGGTATCGTTACCGAGAGCGAAATGCGCGCGCGTTACGAAATCGAGCTCGAGCAGTATTCTAAGCTTCTTAATATCGAAGCACTTACAATGCTCGATATGGCTAAAAAGGATATCGCGCCCGCGGTAATGGCGTTCATTAAGGAGCTTGCGGAAGGCGTAGCGGTTAAGCAGAGTATTTCGAAAACTCTCTCAAATTACGCGGAGGTTCGCTTGCTTGAAAGTCTGAGCGCTAAGCTCGAAAGCTTCGTAAAAGCTACAGGTGAGCTTGAGCTCGCGGTTAAGAACGCGTCGGATTATACGGATAATCTTTCTCTCGCTAAGTATTACAGAGAAACTGTTTTTGAGCTTATGAACGAGCTTAGAAATATCGGCGACAGTATGGAGAAAGAAACTTCGGCTGAATACTGGCCGTATCCGTCCTACGGCGAAATCCTTTTCGGAGTATAGCGGGGAGCTCCCGCAGTCGATTCCGCCTTTTAAAAAGTATCATCTATTACAAAGTTTCTAAAACGGCGGGTTTAATAACAGCGTGTTTTAACACACGCAAATGTGATTTTTGGAGTGATAGTTAATGAATGAAGTAATCAAAACATTTGTATCGGAACAGCTTTTTGCCGTATGGTTTCTAATCGGCGCGGCGCTTGTGTTCTGGATGCAGGCTGGCTTCGCGATGGTCGAAGCGGGCTTTACGAGAGCTAAGAACACAGGTAACATCATTATGAAAAACCTGATGGATTTTTGTATCGGAACAGTTACATTTATCCTTATCGGTTTCAGCCTTTTAATGGGCGAGGATTTAGTCGGCTTTATAGGTCAGCCCGGATTCGACTTATTCACGGCGTACAAGGATTTTGACTTTTCGAGCTTTGTATTTAACCTCGTTTTCTGCGCGACAACCGCTACAATCGTATCGGGCGCGATGGCTGAGAGAACTAAGTTTTTATCCTATTGTATCTATTCGGGAGTTATTTCCGCGCTGATTTATCCTGTTGAGGCGCACTGGATTTGGGGCGGCGGCTGGTTAAGCCAGCTCGGCTTCCACGATTTCGCGGGCTCTTGCGCTATCCATATGGTAGGCGGTATCTCGGCGTTAATCGGCGCCAAGATCCTCGGCGCTCGTATCGGTAAGTTTAAGAAAGATGAAAACGGAAAAGTTAAGGTAGGCGCTTTCCCGGGTCACAATATCGCGCTCGGAGCCTTAGGCGTATTTATCCTGTGGCTGGGCTGGTATGGCTTTAACGGCGCGGCGGCTACATCGGTTGAACAGCTCGGTTCAATCTTCCTTACAACGACAATCGCACCCGCGCTCGCTACCGTAACGTGTATGATTTTTACGTGGATTAAATACGGTAAGCCTGATGTCAGTATGTGCCTTAACGCGTCTTTGGCGGGACTTGTAGCTATTACTGCTCCCTGTGACGTAACCGACGCTTTCGGAGCGATTGTAATCGGTATTGTAGCGGGACTGCTCGTAGTATTCGGCGTATGGCTGCTCGATTATAAGCTCCATATCGACGACCCTGTCGGTGCTGTAGCTGTTCATATGATGAACGGTATCTGGGGTACGCTCGCGGTAGGCTTATTCGCTACTGACACAGCTCCGGGATACTCAATCGCGAACGCTTCGGGTAAGAAGCTTGTCGGTTTATTCTACGGCGGCGGTTTCGAGCTGATGGGCTTACAGCTGCTCGGCTTTGTATCGGTTGCCGCATGGACAGTTTTAACCATCACTATTACGTTCCTCGTTATAAAGAAGATTGTCGGACTGCGTGTTACAAGCGAGGAGGAAACTCTCGGTCTCGACGCTACCGAACACGGTATGCCGTCGGCGTACGCGGGATTCAGTATGCTACCCGAGTATGTTGAGGAGGGCGTAGCGGCGGCTCCTCCCATTATGGTAAGCGGTGATGTCCCCGAAGCCGAAGCTATTCCCGTTAAGAAAATGCCGACCTTCGACGACGGTACGCCGAAAATCAGCAAGGTTCAGATTATCTGCCGTGAATCAAGACTTGAGCCGCTTAAAAACGCTCTTATGAAAATCGGTATTACGGGTATGACAGTAACCCACGTGCTCGGCTGCGGTGTACAGAAGGGTAAGCCCGAGTATTACCGCGGAGTTCAGATTGAAACCAACCTGCTTCCCAAGGTTCAGATGGATATCGTCGTATGTACCGTTCCCGTAGGCAAGGTTATCGAAGCGGCGAAGAAAACACTTTATACAGGTCATATCGGCGACGGTAAGATCTTCGTATATGATGTAGAGGAAGTAGTGAAGGTAAGAACAGGTCAGACAGGACTTGAGGCTATGCAGAACTACGACTAACTCGGGAGTCCCGAGCGCCATAGCCGCCTTTTGAAAAGTTTATTGTTCAGAAATCTTTTCTTAACGGCGGGTCTCAAAATGTCCGGTGCAAATAAGTCGCCTCACTTCGCCCTAAGAGCGGGCTCGTGATGCTCCTTATTTTGCACAGCGTTTATGCTCCCTTTATCCGCCACTGGCGGCGGTCGCGCGTCGTCGCAAACTCTGTTCATTTGCGATTAAAGTGTTAATCGCGTAATGAACGTTTGTTGCTCCTCCTTTCCGAAAAAAGTCTCGTTCGTATACACTAAATTCTTGTAAACGCGAATTATACGTGTATTTACTCACTAACAACTTTTTTCGGGAATGTTGGTTGCTCCCTTGGTAGCGACGGTTCCAGTACAAAATATAGTCGCCTCACTTCGCCCTAAGAGCGGGCTCGTGATGCTCCTTATTTTGCACAGCGTTTATGCTCCCTTTATCCGCCACAGGCGGCGGTCGCAACACTACCATCCATTCTTTTATTGAGGGTGTCGTGTGATTAAATTCACCGGCACTCTCGCTTTATTTTATAAGAAAATCATATGGACAAATCCCGACTTTTCTGTTATGATTTATTTAATAAGTTTTATATGAGGCTGTTATGTTATCTGACTTTATTATAAAAAGTAAATCCGATTTAATTAACGCTATAAACGAATACGGGTTTATGCCTTTTTTCGAGAATTCATTAAGCGGTTTTTCAATCGAGGAACATATCGCTCCCGAGTGTTGGTGGCAGGGAAAATCAGGCGCTTGGGACGCTTGGGAATGGAAAGGACCTGTTATCAACGAAACAGGCTGTGCCTACGGAAAGTTTTTCGAGAAAAAGGCTTGTTATATAAGCTTCGAATGGTTTTATGATTTCGCGAATTATCGCCGCGACGGGTATGATTTCGACGCTCGTTTCGACGACGGACTCGCTCCGTATAAGGACAAGCGCCTTTTTGAGCTTGTTGACGAAAACGCTCCCGTACTCTCTAAGAAGCTAAAGGAAATAGGCAATTATAAAAAGGACGGTAATAAGGGCTTTGACACCATTATGAACCGCCTGCAATTCCAATGCTATATTATTATAAGCGACTTCGTATATATGGTAGATAAGCGCGGTAATCCCTACGGCTGGGGAGTGGCTCAGTATTCTACGCCCGAGAAATTTATGGGAAAAAGCTTTAAAGAAAAAGTGTATAAGCGCTCTCCCGAGGAATCCTACGAGCGTATTTTATCCCATTTTTCAAGCCTGTTCCCTGATACGGATTTAAAAACGCTAAAAAAATTTATAAAATAGCTCGAAAGGACAGATATATGGAACTGTATAAAGGCTCGCCGAAGGATAAATCGGGCAGAGAGGACAGGGAAGTCCGCGTATATGAATTGCTCGACAGTCTCGGTATTGAATTTGAAAGAACCGACCATCCCGATGAACCCGCTACTACTATGGAAGCGTGTGAGAAGATAGACGCTGTTCTGGATGTAAAAATATGTAAAAATCTGTTTTTATGTAACCGTCAGAAAACGAATTTCTATTTGCTCATTATGCCGGGGGATAAGCCCTTTAAAACTAAAGAATTGAGTAATCAGATGGGGATAAGTAGACTTTCGTTCGCTGATGAAAGCTTTATGAAAGAGCTTCTCGATTTGTACCCGGGAAGCGTATCGGTTATGGGACTTATGAACGATAAGGAAAACAAGGTTCAGCTTGTTATCGACGAGGATGTGTTAAAAGAGGAATATTTCGGCTGTCATCCTTGTGTAAATACAAGCTCGCTCCGCTTTAAGACGGAGGACTTAAATAATAAACTGATACCCGCTTTGAACGCGGAGCCGATTATTGTACATCTTGAAGGAGAGGTATAAGAATTATTTTTAATATGACGGGGAATAGTAATGATTTTATTTGTTAATGCCTGCGTCCGCGGTGATTCGAGGACAAAAAGAATAGCGGATTATTTATTATCGCTTCTTAACGAGGAAGTTTTTGAGCTTAGATTGTCCGATATAGAATATCCTGTTGCGGACGAGGATTTTTTAGCTAAGCGCGACAGGCTTATATCGGAGGGGGATTTCGATAATCCTATGTTCAGCTTAGCCATGCGGTTTTCTAAGGCGGACAAAATCGTAATAGCCGCTCCGTATTGGGATTTATCTTTTCCTGCTGTTTTGAAGCAGTATTTCGAGCAGATTAATGTTGTCGGTATAACGTTTAAGTATTCCGACGACGGTGTTCCCATCGGTTTATGTAATGCTTCCAAGCTTTATTACGTAACTACGGCGGGAGGTAATTTCACGCCTGCGGAATACGGTTACGGTTATGTTAAAGCGCTTGCGAACGGCTTTTACGGTATATCGGACGTAGAACTGATTAAAGCTGACGGTCTCGATATCGTCGGCGCTGATGAAGCAAAAATCATACAGGAATGTATGGAAAAAATAAAAATATAATTACTCAGGAGGTAATCTATGAAAAAGAAAATTTTTAGTTCGGCTTTAGCCTTGATTATGGCGGGAATTGTCGCGGTTTCCTGTACGGGATGCGGCGGTAACAGTTCCGCTGAAACCTCGGAAGCGAAGCCGACGGCAACCGCGAAATCCGCGTCTGAGACCGTAAAACAGACCGACGCGCTCTCGCTCTGGAAGAAGGACGCTCCGCTTAAAAAAGAGCTCACAAATTATATTAAAGCCGTTACCGATAAGGGCGGTAAGGATTTTATCCCCGTAGAGGACAGAATCGCCGTATTCGATATGGACGGTACTCTTTGCTGCGAGACAGACCCGGGTTACTTCGACCACAAGCTTCTTTACCATCGTGTAATGGAAGATCCCGAGTACAAGGATAAGGCGAGCGATGAGGAGAAGGCAACCGCCAAGGAAATTAAAAAGTATTTTGAATCAGGTGAATATCCCGACGGCTTAGACGTTAAACACGGCAAGGCTGTCGCTACAGCGTTTAAGGGTATGAGCCTCGATGAATTTGACGCTTATGTAAAGAAATACAGAGATACTCCGATGGAGAGCTATACTAATATGACCAACGGCGAGGCGTTCTATAAGCCGATGCTTCAGGTTGTTGATTACCTTAACGATAATGAGTTTAAGGTATATATCGTAAGCGGTACCGATCGTCTTATTACACGCGGACTTGCCGACGGTACTGTAGATATTCCGCTTGCGCAGATGATTGGTTCCGACGAGAGCTTAAAAGCTTCTCACCAGGGTAAAGAGGACGGCTTGGACTATACCTTTGAGAAGGGCGACGAAGTTATTACAGCGGGTGAATTTGAGATTAAAAACCTTAAAACAAACAAGGTAACGGTTATCGCCCAGGAAATCGGCCAGCAGCCTGTACTCGCTTTCGGTAACAGCTCGGGCGACGCGGCTATGGCGAATTATACTATCAACAATAATAAGTATAAGACAGGCGCTTTTATGCTCTGCTGTGACGATACAGAACGCGAGAACGGTAATCTCGAAAAAGCTAAGAAGATGAGCGATTCCTGTAAGGAAAGCGGCTACACCGCGGTTTCTATGAAGAACGACTGGACCACTATCTACGGCGAAGGCGTTGAATACAAGAAAAAATAAATTAACGCTTTTTCGCTTAGTAGATACGACATACTGTAAAAACTACTGATAAAATAATCAAGAGGTGAGATTTTGAAAAAGATTATAAGCATATTTCTGACAATACTAATGAGCGTGTCTATAATGTCACAAGGCTTTGAGCCGGCGTCGGCGGAAAGCTTCAGATGCACCAGATGTCGTGATAAAGGATATATTCTCTGTCCTGTTTGCGTCGGCACGGGCAGAGCTTATAATGTTGTGCTCGATAGATTTGAACAGTGTACAAGATGCCACCTCAGGGGACGTTTAACATGTCCTATGTGCGGAGGAAAATACAGTAAAAGCTCGTCTAATTCGACATCATCTTCGCCCCAGAAGAAATCCAAGTTCAGCTACAAAAAGCTTGGAAATAAGCGTATAAAAATAACGGGCTTTAAAAAACCGTCGAAATATAAAAACATTAAAAAGCTTACAATACCTAAAAAAATCAAGAGCTTTAAAGTTGTCAGAATAGCGAAAAAAGCGTTTAAAAGATATAAGAAATTAAAAACGGCGACTGTTCCACGAAATGTAAAAATAGCAAAAGGAGCTTTCCCTACAAAGACAAAAATAAAGCGTAAATAAACAGTAAAACACATATAAAAAACCCCGCTTTTACTGAGCGGGGAAGAAGTAAGGCGGACTCATTTGAGACCGCCTTAACTGTTGTTATTTTACTTTAATTGTTACCTTAACTGTTTTCGATTTTGACTTATAGTTCTTATCACCCTTGGCTTTGACCTTTACATTAATAGTCAGTTTCTTACCGACCTTGTATTTGCCCTTCTTTACGGTGATAACGCCCTTGCTGTTTATTGTAACAAACTTGGATCCGCTTTTCTTTGTATAAGTAACAGCGCCCTTTTTGTTCTTTATGGTAAAGACATCTTTAATTGTCTTTTTAGCTTTTTTAAGCGCCTTGGCTTTAACTGACTTTGTCTTTGCCTTTACGGTCATCTTCTGGGAGGCTTTATCGATGTTAAAGGTTTTTACGATTGTACCTGTGTAATCGCCTGTACCCTGGATGACAATAGTAGCAACGCCCGCGTTCTTATTGTTGGTGTAAATTGTTGTGAATTTAGCGACGCTTGAGCCGTCTGTTACAACGATTTTCTTTGTGATAGCCTTACCTGTATAAACAGAATTGGTAAGTCCTACAACTTCCCAGTTGCTGATATCAACCTTCTGCTTTTCTGTAGCGGGCTGTGTTGTGGGAGCCTGTGTGGGAGCTTCCGTAGTGGGTTCGGCAGTTGTCGGAGCTACTGTAGTAGGCTCTGCTGTTGTGGGAGCTACTGTAGTAGGCTCTGCTGTAGTAGGAGCTACTGTTGTAGGTTCAGCTGTAGTGGGAGCTACTGTTGTAGGCTCCGCTGTTTCGGTAACAGGCTCGGTAGTCGGAGCTTCGGTAGTAGCTTCTGTCGGAGCGTCTGTAGTGGGTTCGGTTTCGGGGGTAGTTTCGGGTACTGTAGTAGTTTCTTCAATCTTTTCCGTAGTCGGCTCCTGAGTTGTCTCGTAGGAGAGAGTTACCGTATCGTCGGAAGCGTTGTATACCATCGAGATAGTAACCTCAACGCCTGCGGGGATATGGAGCTTATCCTTAGATGTTAAAGGATCCGAGCCTGTGAAAGTATATGTTTTGGTGTTATAAAGAGTCGCCGACTGTACTTCACCCGCGTAACCGTCGGTCATATACCAGCGGTCATTGGTAAGATTCTTAACGGCTAAATATGCGTCTAACTCAAAAGTAGTAGTGATTTTTCCGTTTTTAAAGCCATAGGGAGTAGGCTTGTCCCACTCCAAATCACCGCTTCCGAAATCTGTAGCATCTGTCGGAGACGCTACGAGCGAACCCCAGAGATACCATCCGTCTGTTTTACCTTCTGTCGGCTCAACAACGATACCGTCTGTTGTATAAGAAAGAGTTACGGAGTCAGCTGTAGAATTGTATGACATAGTAATTGTAACTTCTACGCCTCCGGGGATAAAGAGCTTGTTCTTTGTATCGGGATCATCCTTGGGACCCGAGAATTCGTATGTGTCGGAGTTGTAGAGAGTAGCGGTCTGAACTTTACCTGCCCAGCCGTCTGTCATATACCATCTGTTTGTTTTAAGATTCTTAACGCCTACGTAAGTATCGGTCTCGAATGTTGTTGTGAGCTTACCGTTTTTATTGAAGCCATAGGGTGTGGGTTTATCCCATTCGAGTTTGCCGTTACCAAAGTCTGTAGATACTTCCTCGGAATCAACATATGAACCCCAGAGATACCATTCGTCTTCCTTAGCGGTAGTTCCTGTCGGATCTGTAGGATTGTTACCGGGCCAGGGAATAGCGATAAAGTGGCCTTTTTCGTTTACCTTCGTACTGTCGGTGTAGTAACCCTCAGCCGTAAAATCGGTAATGTCCGATGTCTGATTGCCTTTGCCGTCGTTTACAACGCAGCCTACCGCTCCCGCGGGAACGTCAATTGTGAAAAATGTTTCGCCGTAGCCGTTCACTTCGGCGTCTCTGCCTGCGACACCAGGCCATTCCTCGCCGATGCCTTTACCGTTTGCGTCCCAGCAATAAACATATACAGAGCCCCAATTCTGGTTATCTGTAAATTTGAATGTTGTTGCCGCAGCGCTTCCAGCCGCGCTTACGGACGCAACGGAAAGTGCGCTCATAAGCATCAGAATTGCCAGCGCTAAGCTGACTGCTTTTTTGAAATTCATTTTGATTACTCCTTTTCAAAAACCTATGAATTACGGAAAAAATATTCCCATAATATTTTATCATATTCCAAGGGGAAATGCTCGCCAAACTATACAAAAATATAGTATAAGTTTTATACAATATGTACAATCAATTGCTATTTGCAATCTTTACGACGTTGTTTTATTGTAAAACAAAAGGATTTATGATACTATTTAAATATATTTGGAAAAGGAAATTAACGCTATGAAAAAATATGGTTTTTTGCTTAGAATAATTTCGATACTGCTATGTGTTTTCGCGGTATTATCCTTTGTTACAACCGCTGTTTCCGCGGTCGGTTTAGAGGATATTTATAGGATCGGCGACGTAAATCTCGACGGCGAAATCAACGTAAGGGACGTTACGGCTATCCAGAAGCATTTGGCTAAAATCGAATTGTTAAACGAGGAAATGCTTTCTAAAGCCGACGCCGATTATAATCTAAAGATAAGTATTCGCGACGCGTCTCATCTACAGCTGATTCTTTCGAAAATCTACGTCCCGCTTACCGCCAAAAAGGGCGTGGATATTTCTAAACACAACGGCGACGTGGATATGAAAAAGATAAAAAAAGCGGGATATGATTTCGTAATGATTCGCTGTGGTTTCGGCAATAATGATACTTCCCAGGACGACAGCCGTTTCGAGGCGAATGTTAAAAAATGCGAGGAGGCGGGAATGCCGTGGGGAGTGTACCTCTATTCCTACGCGCTGAATACCGACGACGCGAAGAGCGAGGTAAAGCATACTTTAAGGCTTTTAAAGGGTAAGAAACCCACCCTGCCGATTGCTTTCGATATGGAGGACGCTGACGGCTATAAGAAAAACAACGGTATGCCGAGCAACGCTACCTTGGTTAAAATATGCAAAACGTATCTTAAAGGTATAAAAGACGCGGGATATTATCCGATACTTTACGCGAGTTTAAGCTGGTTTAAAAATCAGCTCAACAACGAGGAGCTGTTAAATACCTATGACGTATGGCTCGCTCAATGGAATACCGAATGTACATTTAAGGGCAAAAACCTCGGTATTTGGCAGTACGGCGGTGAAACGAATTATATCGACGGCAACAGTATCTCGGGAGTAGGGGTTATAGATAAGAACTTCTGCTATAAAGACTACCCGCTTTTGATTAAGAACCAAGGCTATAACGGCTGGGGATAAGTAATTTAGAAACAAAATAATTCTCATTACGAATTATAAAAAGGAGAAAAATTGTGGACACTAAGCGTAAATATCTTGAACTGCTTTCCGAAAAATATCCTACAACACGGGCTGTTACCCGAGAGATAATAAACCTTACGGCTATTCTTAACCTGCCTAAGGGTACCGAGCATTTTATGAGCGATATCCACGGCGAGTACGACGCTTTCTGCCATATTCTTAATAACTGCTCTGGCGTAGTGCGAGAAAAAGTAGATATGCTTTACCGCGATACGCTCTCCCACGAGGATAGAAAATCCGTTTGTACGCTTATTTACTATCCCAAGGAAAAACTCCATATAATTCGAAAAAAGAAAATTAACACCAAAGAATGGTACGACTCCACAATAAATATCCTTATTGAAATAGCGAGAACGCTCTCGTCAAAGTATACGCGCTCGAAGGTAAGAAAGGCTTTGCCCGAGGATTATTCCTATATTATCGACGAGCTTCTCCATTTCCAGAAGGACGAGGATGATAACCAGATTCGCTACCATAAAAAGATACTCGATACAATTATCGCGATAAATCCCGATGATTTTATTATCTCGCTCGCGGGGCTGATAAAGCGCCTCGCCGTTGACCATATCCATATTGTAGGCGACATCTTCGACAGGGGAGAGTTCGCCGATAAGGTGATGGATTTACTTAGGAAATATCATTCAATCGATATAGAATGGGGCAACCACGATATCCTTTGGATGGGAGCGGCTTCGGGAAGCGAAGCGTGTATCGCGAATGTCGTAAGGAACAGCATAAAGTATAATACTATGAGCACGCTCGAGAGCGGCTACGGTATAAGCTTGAGAAATCTTACCCTGTTCGCCGAAAAAACCTACAAGGGTTTAAAGCCGATGGAAGCGGCATTAAAGGCAATTACCGTTATTCAGTTCAAGCTTGAGGGCCAGGTTATTATGCGTAACCCCGACTACGATATGAATGACAGGCTTCTGCTTTCTAAAATTGAAAACGGCGCGGTAGAAATTGACGGTACGGTATATAAGCTTAACGACGCTGATTTTCCGACTGTGGATAAAAACGCTCCCTATGAGCTGACGGATGGCGAAGCCGCTGTTGTTGACAGGCTGAAAGCGGCGTTTATGAACAGCGAGCGGCTTAAAAAGCATATCGCCTTTCTGTATGAAAACGGCAGTATGTATAAGGTGTACAACGGTAATCTTTTATACCACGGCTGTGTGCCTTTGCGTGAGGACGGCTCGCTTGACGACGTGGAGTTCTTCGGAGAAAAATACAGCGGTAAAGCGTATTTTGATATGGCGGACGAAAGAGCTCGGCACGCATATTTTGACAGGAATAAGAGCGCGGAGGACACCGATTTTATGTGGTACCTTTGGTGCGGAAAAAAATCGCCCCTTTGCGGACGGAATATAAAGACGTTCGAGAGAGCCTTTATTTCCGATAAAAACGCATGGAGCGAGGAGAAAAATCCTTATTATAAATTCTACGAAACCAAAGAAACCTGCGAGATGATACTCTCCGAATTTGGACTGAGTTCAGAGTTTTCGCATATAATTAACGGCCATACTCCCGTAAGGACGGTTAAGGGCGAGCTCCCGATAAGAGCGGACGGAAAGCTGCTGGTAATTGACGGCGGATTCTGTGAGGCTTACCACGATAAAACGGGAATAGCGGGCTATACGCTTATTTATAATTCCCACGGCCTGCGGCTAAAGGCTCATCATCCGTTCGAGAGCGTCAGCGAGGCGCTAAAGGAGAATAAGGATATACATTCCGATTCCGAAATCGTCGAAACCGAACGCCATAGAATTATGGTAGAGGATACCGATAACGGAGCTAGAATACAGAGCGAAATTAACGATTTGTACGCGCTTCTGGATATGTATAAAAAAGGAATAATTAAGAATTAATAGAAATTCGGTCGGGGACATATTTGTCACCCGACCGAAGCTTTTAATTGTTATTTAGGTTTATTATTTTACCTTAACCTTGCATTTAAGGGTTAAACCGTTTGTCTTTACCGAGATAACGGCTGAGCCCTTTTTATTTGCTTTGATTACGCCCTTTTTGGAAACCGTGGCAACCTTTTTATTGCTCGTGCTGAACTTGGCCTTGCCTACCTTTCCCGTGATTTTAAGGGTGAATTTTTTACCTTTTTTAAGGGTTTTCTTAGCGGCGTTAAGCTTAGGCTTTTTAACCGTGAGCTTGAACTTGCGGGATACGCCCTTCTGAGTGGCGGTAATTGTAGTCGTACCCCTTTTTAAGCGCTGTTATTTTACCCGCCGAGCTTATTTTGGCAACCTTTTTGTTAGAGGACTTATAAGTGATTTTTCCCTTTGTCGAGAACATTGACTTAACCTTGGCGGTCTGTTTAACGTAAAGTGAACCGTTGAACTCAATGCCCTTGGAGTCGCCGTTTTCCATACTCGAGAATACGTACTTAAACGCCTTGGAATTAATCTCTCCGAAAATCTTAGAGCCCTTGTTTAATCTGTATTCCTCGATTCCCTGTTCGGTGCTGTAGTAGAAGTGGTATCCGTAAGCATAGCCGCCGATTTTTGTTACCGAGGAGGGGATAGTAAGCTTTAAGAGCTTGCTGTCCTCCGAGAAAGCCTCTGTGCCGATAGTCTTTAATGTACTCGGTAGAGTAACGCTCGATAGGTTGGGACAGCTGTAGAATGAGTAATCACCTACTGATGTAACTCCCTTGTTGATTTTTACGGTTTTAAGCGACTCGCAGGAGTTGAACGCTTCATCGCAAACCTTTGTTGTATTCTTCTTTATGGTAACGCTTGTCGGAGAGCCGTTGTAGGTATACGCCATTTTGTTAATATATACAACGCCCTCGGGCTTGTTTTTAAGCCAAGCTGTGTCGCTGAACGCTCCAGGTTCGATAGATGTTAGAGCGGCGGGGATTTTAATATCCGCTAAGCTGTCGCAGCCTCTAAAAGCGCTTCTTCCGATTTTTATAACGCTGTCGGGGATATCGACGCTCTTGATTGTTTTGCAGTAGCTTAACGCCGAGCTTCCGATTGTTTTTACGCCGTTTGGAATTGTAATGCCTTCGAGCGATGAACAGTCGGAGAATATTCCGCCGGGAAGGTCGGTCAGATTGTCAGGGAGTGTTGCCGTAGTTAACGAAGTACATCCCTCAAAAATACTCTCTCCGAATGTCGCTACGGAAGCGGGTATCTCTACGGATTTAAGCGACTCGCATTTAGCAAACGCGCTGTATCCTATAGATGTTAACGCTTCGGGAAGATTTATGGTTGAAAAACCACATTCCTCGAACGCGTATTCGCCGATTGATTCGAGATCTTTCGGTAAGGTTACGTTTTTAAGCGAGCGGCAAAGCTCGAAAGCGAAGTTGTCGATAACGGTTACTGTTTCGGGAATGTTTACGTTGGAAAGAGATTCGCATATCGCGAATGTCGATTCGGGAATTGTTGTAATGTTATCGGGGAGAGTAACCTTTGTAAGCGACGAACAATACATAAACAGGTGATTGCCGAGCTTGGTAACGCTGTTCGGAATTGTAATCGCTTTAAGACCTGAGTCGGCGAAAGCCCAATCTCCGATTTCGGTAACGGTGCTCGGGATGGTAAGATTCTCGAGCGTTTTAGCCTCGTAGAAAGCGTTCGGAGCTATTTTTGTAGTTCCGCTTTTAATGTTAGCGCTTTTTACCGAGCCTTTTAAGTCGTAAGCCGTAGTGCCGAAATAAATGATTCCGTCGGGCTGATTGTTGTACCAGGCGGTACCGTCGAAGGCGTTCGCCTCTATGGTGAATTCTCCGCTCGGGAAATCAATTGTGCTTAGATTTGTACAGCCGTTGAAAGCTGAGACGCCTATCTCTTTTACCGAGTCGGGTAATGAAATACTCTCGAGCTTAGCGCAGTCCGAAAACGCGCAACTGTCGATTACCTCGAGACCGTTGTGCAGAGTGGCTGTTTTAAGCGAGTCGCATCTATCGAACGCGTTAGGGGAAATAGTCTTAACGCTCGACGGGATATCTACGTCGGTTAATTTCTGACAGAAGCGGAAGGCGCTATTTCCGATAAGCTCAACCGTGTTTCCTATAGTTACGGTTGTAGCGGCGCAGGAGTAAAACGCGCTTTCCGAAATTGATTTAACTCCGTTCTTTATAACAACGGAATCAATATCAAAATACTGCCAGGGATATTCGTAGTCTTTAGCTGTGCCCATTTTTCCGTCGCCTGAAATTGTTAGCTGTTTGTTGTCAAAATTGTATTCCCATTTACATTCTCCGATAACTCCATCTCGGGTATCGCCCGCCGAAATCTTAGCGGAGTCAGCCGCCTGAGCGGTAAATCCCGCGGAGCATACGGAAGCTATCATAAGAACTGAAAGAATAATTGACAGTACGGATTTTATCTTCATATTTATACCTCCTTTTTAAATTTATAATATTATATTATAAAGGATTGTTAATGTCAATTTCGACAAAGTTTTAACAAAAAAGCGTCGGTTTCCCGACGCCTTTCTTTTAGTCTTTCCAAACAACCTCGTCCTCGACAAAGCCGTTCTTTTTCTTTTTATTTACAATCAGCTTGGCGATAAATCCGCTTACGAATACGAGAAGCGTTACTGCCCAGCCAGCGGCGATCTGTGCCCAGATCGGATAGTCGCCGTACGAACCGCCGTTTTGTGTAAACAGCGTGGAAACGTTCCAGATAAGCAGTCCCGCAAGCATAACGGGGGAGATAACTCTTATCGAAAGTGAGAACCACCAGTAAGGAGCGTGGAAGCGTTTAGTGTTTTTGTTAACTTCCTTGAGCACCTTTCTGAGGTTGAATGTCCAGCCGATAGCTATACACTCAAGTACGCCGATGATGATAAGGTTGAAGCTGTTAACCCAGTTGTCAACAATATCGAGCCAGGCGAGACCCGCTTGTGTTACGAATAATAACGAGATAATACCCGCGATAACACAAACCGCGATAGTAACCTTTTTAGGCTTAATATGGAATTTATCCGAAATAGCCGCCGATACGCCTTCTACGATCGAGAACGCGGAGTCGATTGCGAGCGTAATAAGCATAAGGTAGAAAATCGCGCCGAACAACGCGTTAAGCCAGCCGATATCCGTCAGGTGAACTATAGCCTGCGGATAAACTATAAACGCCGTCGCTATACCGCTGTCCGTGATGCTGTCGAGCATACCAGTTCCGCCCATTGTAGCGAACATTACGATTCCCGAAAGCACGCTGATAGCCATATCCGAGAACGCGATAATTATAGCGTCGCCCGCAACATTAGCGTCGTCTCCAAGGTATGAGCCGTAAGCGAACATAATAGCCATCATAATTGATAAGCTGTAGAATACCTGACCTGTAGCGTCTACCCACAGCGACGGGTCGCTGAAAGCGCTCGGGTCGGGGATAAAGAATTTAGCAATTCCTACTTCGGCTCCCGGCATTGTACAGCCTTTAATCGCCATAATAACAAGCAATACTACGGGAGCGAATACTGTAAACTTAACTACCTTTCCTACGGAGTTCGCGCCGTTTCTGATACAGAAGAATATAAGCGCCCAGGCAATCACAAGGCATAAAAGAACGATCCAGGGTATACCGAAGCCTTCGATTTTACCTGTTGTTTCCGTGAGCTTGAAGAAAAGCTCGGAAGCGGGTTCGTTCTTGCCCGTCATACCCGAGAACTGCCATGAGTTAATGAACATAAGAATAACCCACGCGAAAACTACCGAGTAGTAGCACACGATTACGAAAGCGTTCGATGTAGCCGCCCAGCCTACGGGCTCCCATTTCTTGCCGATACCGCGCATACTTTCGATCGCGCCTTTTCTTAATTTTCTCGCGATGGATATTTCCATCATAAGAAGCGGAATACCCATAAGCAACATAGCTATGAGGTAAACAACTAAGAATGTACCACCGCCATGTTTAGCGGCAAGTCCGGGGAATCTCCAGGCGTTACCGAGTCCGACCGCCGAACCTATCGCGGCGAGGATAAAGGTAAGTCTGGAATTCCATTGACCTCTCTTTTCCATTTTTCCTCCTTTTGGTTCGCAGGTGAACCATTTTCAATTAATTATTTCTATTATACGCATTTTTTCGACGTTTTTCAATACAAAATATGAAAAATGAATAAATATTACATAATTGTATAAATTGTATTTATATAATTATATATTGACAGATTTTGTTTAAATGCTTTATAATAATGATATAAACAGAAAAAGCTGTTTATTGAAAAGGAAGGAGAATATAAAATGGCTCAGAATTTTATGATGAATGTAGGTAATAACTTTAATATCGTTGAGTTTTCGAACAGACTCGCGGATACTTACCGAGCTAAAGGCTTTGCGGTAAATGTTGTTCCTACTGGAGTTAACAGTACGGTTATTAATTTCGATAAGGGTACTGGCGGAATTAATACATTACTCGGTTTAGGTCTCGGTGTAAAGGCTAACTGTACTTATACAAACGGCAACCTTATGATTAATTATTTCGACGAGGAATGGACTGGTAAAATCGTCGGCCTTGTTGTAGGATGGTGTTTATGCTTTATTCCTTTTATTACGGCTATTATCGGAGCGGTACAGCAGTATTCGCTGACAGGTAATATTAATAATGACGCGATTGTGGTTGTAAACATTATGAATAACGGTCAGCCGCAGTATCAGCAGCCTCAGTATCAGGCTCAGCCTCAGCAGCCGCAGAATCCGAACGATTATAATTCATAATTTAACTTAACGCAAAAAAGCTTCCCTTTTCGGGAAGCTTTTTTAATTTATACCGCTATACCGCTGATAAAACGCCTTTATAAAGCGGTACTACATCTTTATTGTTCAGCAACCGCAACCGCAGTTGTTGTCACCGTTGTTTCCGCAACATGTGCAGATGATGAGAATAAGAAGAATAATCCAGCAGCATCCGTTTCCACCGAAACCATTGTTACACATATGTCTTTCCTCCTTTCGTCTACACTACATAATATCCAAAAGGGGGAATTGTGTTACAATGTTTAATCATAATTCCTTATTAGAAATATAAAGGTGTTAAAAGCTTTTTAGCAGGGCTATTTCCTTTGCGTAACCCGAAAGCTCGTTAGGAGTTTCTAGGAAGCAGGGGAGAGCTTTTAAAACGGGGTGGGTTACTATGTTTTTAAACGCCTCGAGCCCGATGTATCCATCGCCGATTTTCTCGTGGCGGTCTTTATGACTGCCCAAGGGATTTTTACTGTCGTTTAAATGAAGCGCTTTTAAGCGGTCGAGACCGATAGTTTTATCGAATTGTTCGAGGACGTTTTCGAGATTATCTTTAATATCGTAGCCGCCGTCGAAAACGTGACAGGTGTCGAGACATACGCCGAGCTTATCTTTCAGTTCCACGCGGTCGATAATCGCTCTTAGCTCCTCGAATTTACTGCCGATTTCACTTCCCTTACCCGCCATGGTTTCGAGCAGAACCGTAGTGCTCATATCTTCCCACATAACCTCGTTAAGCACCTCCGAAATCAGCTCGATTCCCTTGTCAACGCCCTGTCCGACGTGGGAACCAGGGTGGAAGTTGTACATATTATCGGGGATATATTCCATACGCTTTAAATCGTCAGCCATAGCCTCAAACGCGAACTCGCGCGCTCTTTCGTTAGCCGAGCAGGGGTTTAAGGTGTACGGCGCGTGAGCGAGGATTTTTGAGAAATTATTATTCTTCATAAGAATTAAAAGCTTATCCGTATCTTCTTTATCTATCTCCTTAGCCTTACCTCCGCGGGGATTACGGGTAAAAAACTGGAAAGTGTTTCCTCCGAGCTTTAGAGCTTCTTTTCCCATATTTTCGAAGCCTTTCGAGACCGAAAGATGACATCCGATATTGAGCATTTTTATCACTCCTTTACTGTAAAAATGATTATAACATATTTTTATTTTCCTGTGAAGCGAAATATTAATAATCTTAGCCACTTCGTACTTGATATTCCAACTCGTTTGTGGTACAATGAATTGGTATAGTATTTTGTAGAAAAAATTCTAAAAAGGGGATATTAAAATGAAGCCCGTAGTTAAACTTTTAGCTCATACTCCCGACGCTGAGCAGGTTGTCGCTATGGCGGCGAAATTATGCTACTCCGCGGCGGAAATTGAAAATATAAGAGAAGGTCTTGACGAGGAGAGCACTACCCGTTTTATAAAGATGCTCGCTGATTTAGGACACGGAAGTCCTGTTGAACACGCTACTTTTACCTTTGGTATAGAGGGTATAAGCCGCGCCTGCTCGCACCAGCTCGTGCGCCACAGAATAGCGTCCTATTCCCAGCAGTCGCAGAGATATGTTGACGGAACGAAGTTCGAGTTCGTAACTCCTCCCGAGATTGAGAAAAACGAAAAGGCGTATTCCGCGTATAAAAAGGTAATTGATATGCAGTCCGAGGCGTATAAGGAAATCCGAGACGCGCTAGTAGCGGGATATGTAAGAGAGCTTGCGCCTGAGCTCGAGGGTACGGACGAAGAAGTCTGCGAGAGCTTTAAGGCTAAGGATAAGGCTAAGTATAATTCGCTCGTAAAAAAAGCTAATGAGGACGCGAGATTTGTGCTCCCGAACGCCTGCACTACCAAGATTATATGTACCTTTAACGTGCGTTCTCTCGAGAACTTTTTCGCTCATCGCTGCTGTAACCGCGCTCAGTGGGAAATCCGCGAGGTTGCGGAGCAGATGCTTTTAGAGTGCTTAAAGGTTGCTCCTAATCTGTTTATGAAGAGCGGTCCCGCCTGCCTGTTCGGACCTTGCCCCGAGGGTAAGATGTCCTGCGGTAAGGCTAAGGAAATGAGAGAAAAATATGGCAGGTAAATTTATTGTAATCGAGGGTTTAGACGGTTCGGGTAAAGCTACCCAGACCGAAATTCTTAAAAATACTCTCGAAGCTGAGGGGGAAACGGTAAAAAAGCTAACCTTTCCCGATTATGATAACGAGAGCTCCGCGCTGGTAAAAATGTATTTAGGCGGGGAGTTCGGCGATAATCCTGATGATGTAAACGCGTACGCGGCTTCGGCGTTTTATACGGTTGACCGTATCGCGAGCTATTTAAAATTCTGGAAGAAGGATTATGAAAACGGCGCTTGTATTTTAGCCGACCGTTACTCAACCTCAAATATTATATACCAGATGTCCAAGCTCCCCGAGAGCGAGTGGGACAGCTTTATCGAATTCCAGGAGGACTTCGAGTACAATAAGATTAATGTTCCGAAGCCCGATTTGATTATTTATCTCGACGTTGAACCCGATGTTTCCCAGAAGCTGATGTCGAAAAGATATTCGGGCGACGAGAGTAAAAAGGATTTACACGAAAAGAATATTAATTTTCTGCTCGAATGCAGAAACAGCGCGCTTTACGCCGCCGATAAGCTCGGCTGGGTAAAAATATGCTGTACAAGAAACGGCGAAATGCGTAGTATTGAGGAAATTGCGGAAGATATTTTAAAAGTAATCCGCAATGCGTAATGCGCAATTCGCAATTAGATTAGATTTACTAACTACTAGTTCATAGATGAATGTATCCTCTTTATCCAAAACTGACAGCTTGCTGTCATCCTGAGTAGGTACAAAGTGCCGTGCCGAAGGATCTTAAAGCTTAAAGATCTTTCGACTCCGCTACGCTTCGCTCAAGATGACAGACGATGATTCAGTTGCGGGGGGAAATGGTTTAGTTAAAAGTTAAAAGGTAAAAATTATATAGATGAACCTATCCTCTTTATCCAAAACTTGACAGAGGCGCTAAGGTAAGAGGGATATGACATTTTAGAAAGGAACGTTCACGCTTGACGCGGATAACTAAAAAGATGAACCTATCCTCTTTATCCAAAGTTTAATAGAGGCGCTAAGGTAAGAGGGATATAACATTTTAGAAAGGAACGCCCACGCTTGACGTGGACAATTAAAAATGTTTGATTTTAAAAAGCCTGTGCTTGATGATTTGCCTTATATTAGAAAAATTTGCGAGAATTACGGCACTATGGGCTGTGATTGCTCAACGGCAAACATCTTCATATGGAGAAATAAATATGATATAAGAATATGTATATATAACGGCTTTTTTGTACTCGCGTATTTTAGGGACGGAAAGCCGTGGGGCTATAGCTTTCCGATTGGCGAGGGAGATCCGACTTCGGTTATCGCCGAGATTTTTAATGACGCTAAACAGCGCTCGGTGGAAGCCAATTTTGTTATGCTTACTTCCGCCCAGAAGCAGAAGCTGGTCGAAATCACGGGATATAAATTTTCTTTTAAAGAATTATTAGGCGACGAGGATTATATTTACCGCAACTACGATTTAAGCCTGCTTCCCGGAAAACGGTTCCACGCTAAAAGAAATCATATTTCAAAATTTAACCGCACATATCCGAATTGGAGTTTTGTTTTTATCAATAAGAATAATAAGCGCGACGCGCTTAGGGTAGCCGAGCAATGGTGTAAGGACAGGGAAATTAATCCGTATACCAACGAGGAGTATAAGGCGATCTCGGAGGCGCTTGATAATTACGAAAAGCTGAATTTACACGGCGGTATACTTTATGTTGACGACGAGCCCGCGGCTATGACTATGGGCTGTGAGATAAATAAAAAGACCTTTGACGTTATTTTCGAGAAAGCGCTGGTTAAATATGACGGCGTGTATTCGAAGATAAATAACGAATTCGTTAAAACCTTAGTCGGATTCGAGTTTATTAACCGCGAGGAGGATATGGGTATAGAATCGCTTAAACAGGCGAAGCTTTCGTATCATCCTATCGTAATATTAAAGCGTTATTCGGGGGTTAAAAATGATAAAGCTTAGAATCTCCGAGGAAAAGGATATTAATTCTTTAAAAGAATTATTTAAAGACGTTTTCAATGAAAATGATGAAGCGTTAGAATTATTCTTTAAAAGAATTTTTAAACCTGAGATCTGCTACGTTTGCTATGAGGGCGACGAGCTTATCGCGATGGTTTATATTATCCCGACCACCTTAAACACCCGTAAGGCGGGGTATCTCTACGCCGCCGCCACCAAGGATGAGTTCAGGGGCGCGGGTATTATGAAAGGGCTTATTCACTATGCGCTTTCGATTACGGCTCAGGAGGTTTGTATAACGCTTCCCGCGAGCGATTCGCTTTATGAATATTACGCGAAGCTCGGGTTTAAAGAGCTTAGTTGTGTTAGTGCCGAATTAAGCAGACAGGAGCTGGAGGCTATGGCTAAGCCATACGAGATAAATGAGCTTGTTGTCGGCGGATACTGCGGTATAAGGAATAGGGCTCTGAAAGATAATTTTCTTTTTTGGAATAATGATTTCATAAATTACGCTTTTGAATACAACGCTCTTTACGGGGCGAAAATAATAAAGAATAATTTCGGATATGCCGTAGCGTATGACGAGGGAGAGTTCTGTTATGTTTCGGAGCTTATATGCGACGAACGTAACGCGGGATATCTTATAACCGATCTGCTCTCGGAATTTAAGAATGAAAAGTTTAAATTCCACCTTTCGCCGAATCAGAAGTTTTTTAACGGTAAGACTGAGCGCTATGCTATGATGAAGTCGATTACGGGATATAATCCCGAAAGCGTATATCTGGGACTTGCGCTGGAATAAGTTAAATAGTAGTCAGTTTTCAGTAGTCAGTTCTCAGTTGCGGTCGAGCAGACAGAATTGAATTAGTCTAATACATATTGTCCCGACCGTATAAATATTGATTAGATTTGTCGTAAAACAAGAAATACTGAGAACTGAGAACTGTATACTGAGAACTAAATAGATGAACGTATCCTCTTTATCCAAAACTTCATAATGAATATGAGGTACGGGAGGATGTAAAAACTTTAGAAAGGAGCGTCCACTTATTACACCATAACGCAGAACCTATCCAATGTATCCAAAACTTGATAAAGCGTCTGAGGCGCGGGGGATATGACATATCAGATAGGGAATGCACGGACTGACGTGGACAATAAAAATGGTTTATTTAATGCTTGCTGATGGATTTGAGGTTACGGAGGCGCTTACTACCGTTGACGTTTTACGCAGAGCAAAGGTTGATTTGCTTACTGTCGGAGTTACGGGCAAAGAAGTTACCGCTTCCTGTAAGATAAAAGTTGAAGCCGATATCTCGCCCGACGAGGTTGAGCTCGACCGTCTTGACGCGGTTATTTTACCCGGCGGACTTGACGGTACTAAAAACTTAGGTAGCTCTAAGTTTGTTGACGGAGTTCTCGACTTCGCTTTAGATAACGATAAGTATATCTGCGCGATTTGCGCCGCGCCGTCAATACTCGCCAAGAAGGGTATTCTTAACGGCAAAAACGCTACCTGCTTCCCAGGCTGCGAGGTTGCCGAGGATAAGGTTAATTATACGGGTGAACCCGCCGTGCGTGACGGAAAGGTTATCACGGGTAAGGGCGCGGGTTGTACGATTCCGTTCGGGCTTTTAATCGCCGAGAGCCTTTGCTCAAAGGAAGTTGCCAACCACGTAAGCAGTACAATGCAATGCCCGTAAAAAACCTAAGACAGCGAAAAATCGAGCTTCGCGCTAAGTATAAAAAGCTTAGAGAACGATTTCCCGAGGATAAAAAAGCCGAGTGTGATAAAAAAATCGCCGAAAGGCTGTTTGAGCTTTCGGAGTATAAAAACGCCGAAACGCTTTTTGCCTTTGTGTCCAAGGGGATAGAAATAAATACCGAGCCGATTATTATGAACGCTCTGAACTCGGGTAAAAGGGTTGCCGTTCCGCTTTGCGATCCCGAAACTACCACTATAGAGTTTTACTTTATAAACGGGTTTAGCGACCTTAAAAAAGGCTTTTACGGACTGCTCGAGCCCGACGTTTTAAAATGCGAAAAAGCCGAAACCGCCGATATTATGATTGTGCCTGGGCTGGTGTTCGACAGGCAAGGCTACCGCTTAGGCTTCGGTAAGGGATATTACGACCGCTATATTTCAAAGTATAAGGGCGTAACAATCGGAATATGCTATTCCGCCTGTATTGAAAACGAGCTTCCGCTCGGATATTATGACAAGCCTATTGATATGGTTATCACAGATAAATACACTCTGAAATAAGGGGAGAATTATGGACTACGATAATAATTCTTACGATCAACAAGAGCAAAACGAAGTAAATGAAATGAGAAGAAAAAAGGTTGAGCGTTTTCATCTAAACATAAAGGATGACGACCTTGCTGTCGGTGACGATTATCGTGATATGGATAATTACGATGACGAGAGCCCGATGACTATCAACTCTTATTCTGATGATGATGTTCGTGAGCAGATGAAGCGTAATTCACGCAATATTCGTAAGCGTGAGAAACGCGAGGAAAAACGCCAGATGAAATACGCCGACCACCAGAATACACGCCGATTCAGGATAATCTGGTGGACTTCCGTCGCGCTTGTCGGAATAATGCTCGCGATGTTTTTGCTTATAGGCGTAAACGATATGCTCGCTATGAACAGAACCGAGGAGAATAAGGTTACGGTTGAAATTCCCGAAAATCCCTCGATGGCCGACGTTACTAAGGCACTTTGGGAAAAGGGCGTTATTAAAGAGGAAATGTTCTTCAACATTTATTCTACAATTACAAGGAACGCCGACAGCTTTACCCAGGGTACTTTTAATATGAAAACCAATATGGACTACGAGGCTATAGTGAATTACCTGCAGTCGATGTCCAACCGTACCGATATAATCAAGATAACTGTTCCCGAGGGTATGAATGTCCGCGAGATTGCCGCAATGCTTTACAAAAAGGATGTTATTTCCAATACAAAGGAATTTTTAAAGCTGTGCAATTCCGATTATTTTGACGAGGACTACGAGTTTATAAAGAATATCAAAAACGCGGATAAGCGTTACTATAAGCTGGAGGGTTATCTTTTCCCCGATACGTACGAGTGCTACCATAACGAGGATCCGAAGCTTACGATTACAAGAATGCTCAACGACTACGAGGAAAGAATTTACGAGAACCAGAATGTTGAGGGTTATGAAAAAGCCGTTAATGTTAAGAAGCTGTCGAAAGAAAGTAAGTATTCCTTACAGCAGATTTTAACAATGGCTTCTATAATCCAGGCTGAGGCGGCTAATGAGGACGATATGTATATAATCAGTTCGGTTTTACATAACCGTCTTGAGGCTGATATTAACGTCGGCGTAAGAAAGCTCAGTCTTGACTCGACGAAATACTATCCGTTCAGAAGTAAGAAGAAGATTCCGAAAGCGAGCAGAAAGACGTTTAAGAGTAAGTACAATACATATAAAATTACGGGACTTCCGCCCGGACCTATCTGTAACCCGGGTATGAACGCGATTATGGCGGCGATTTATCCCGAAGATACCAGTTATCTGTACTTCTGCCATGCTAAGAACGGAACGCCTTACTACGCTTCTACTCTGTATGAGCAGAACTTGAATCTCCAAAGAGCAAAAGGAAATTAATAAAAGTCAGAAGGCATAATATGCAAAAACCTGAATTGTTATCGCCCGCGGGCGATTTCGAGTGTCTTAATTCGGCGGTCAGCTTCGGCGCGGACGCGGTTTTCCTTGCGGGCAAAGAGTTCGGTATGAGAACCGCTTCGGCGAATTTTGACAACGAACAGTTAAAAAAAGCGTGTGAATACGCTCATAATAATAATGTTAAGGTACATCTTACCTGCAATACGCTGCCTCGTGATTATGAGGTGGAAAGACTTCCCGCTTTCCTCGAATTTGCCGAGGACGCGGGAGTTGACGCGTTTATCGTAGCTGATGTCGGAGTAATGGATCTTTGTAAAAAATACGCTCCGAGTGTCGCTCTGCACGTTTCAACACAAGCGGGAGTCACTAACCATTTAACTGCGAATACGCTCTATAATATGGGCGCTGAAAGAGTTGTGCTCGCGCGAGAGCTGAGCCTGGAGGAGATAACGTCTTTAAGGGCGAAAACTCCTAAGGAGCTCGAGATTGAGTGTTTTGTACACGGCGCGATGTGCGTATCGTTTTCGGGAAGGTGTCTTATCTCGAGCTATATGACGGGACGTGACGCCAACCGCGGCGACTGTGCCCAGCCGTGCAGATGGAAGTACCACCTTTTCGAAGAAAACCGTGAGGGCCAGTTTTTTCCTGTTGAGGAAAACGATAAGGGAACTTTCCTTTATAACTCGCGTGACTTGTGTATGATAGAGCATATTCCCGAGCTTGTTAAGGCGGGAATATCGAGCTTTAAAATCGAGGGCAGGGCTAAGTCGAGCTATTATGTAGCGGTTGTTACTAACGCCTACCGCCATGCGATCGACGAGTATTTTAATAATCCCGAGGGCTTTATATTGCCCGATTGGATAAAGGAAGAAACCGAAAAAATAAGCCATCGCGAATATAATACGGGCTTTTATTTCGGACACGAGCCGGGACAGGTAACGGGCAACGGCGGTTATATAAGGCATTACGACGTTGTCGCGTTTTGCGAAAAGAATAACGGGTTTAGCTGCGAGATAACCCAGAGAAATAAGTTCTATACGGGCGATACGCTGGATGTCCTTCCGCCTGGGGGAGTACCGTTTAATACGGTATGTCAAAAGCTCGTTAATGAAAACGGCGACGAGGTCGAAAGCGCTCCCCACGCTAAGGAAAGGCTCTTTATGACGACCGATAAGGAAGTGCCCGAGGGAAGCGTTATAAGAGTTAAGAGGTAAGAGTTAAAAGGTAAAAGTTAAAAAGTAAAAGTTAAAATAATATATAGATGAACGTATCCTCTTTATCCAAAACTTCATAGGATATTAAACGTACAGGGGATATGAATTTTCAGAAAGGAACGTCCACGCCGACAAGCTGTCGGTGCCAAAGCCGCCTTTGGAAACGCTTTTCTTTCAATCAAAGCTTTATTAACGGCGGATTTAAAAAAAGATAAAAAGATGAACTTATCCTCTATATCCAAAACTTGATAGTAATTATTTGGTGCGGGGGATATCACATTTAAAACAGGAACGAAAAAACTTGACGAGGAGAATGAAAAATAATGGAATGGACAGGTCTTAACGAACTGAGAGAGAAATTTTTATCATTTATGGAGAGTAAAGGATGCTTAAGGCTTCCTTCTTTCCCGCTGATTCCTAAAAATGATAACAGCCTTCTGCTTATAAACAGCGGTATGGCACCGATGAAAAAATACTTTACGGGTGAGATTACTCCGCCTAAAACGAGAGTAACAACCTGCCAGAAATGTATCCGTACTCCCGATATCGAGGAGGTTGGTAAAACCGACCGCCACGGTACTTATTTCGAGATGCTCGGAAACTTTTCTTTCGGTGACTATTTTAAGAAAGAGGCTACCGCGTGGGCGTGGGAGTTCTTTACCGAGGTTTTGGAAATACCGACCGATAAGCTCTATGTTTCCGTTTATCAGGACGACGACGAGGCTTACGATATCTGGACTAAACAGGTAGGCGTTGAGGAGAGTCATATGGTACGTCTCGGTAAAGCCGATAACTTCTGGGAGCACGGAAGCGGTCCCTGCGGTCCTTGCTCGGAGATCTACTATGACAGAGGCGAGAAGTACGGCTGCGGTAAACCCGATTGTAAGGTGGGCTGTGAATGCGACCGCTATATGGAGGTATGGAACCTCGTATTTACCCAGTTCGATAATGACGGACATAATAACTACACTCCGCTTGAACATCCGAATATTGATACAGGTATGGGACTTGAACGTCTTGCGTGCGTAATGCAGAACGTAGATAACCTTTTCCTTGTCGATACCGTTCAGAATATTATGAAGCATATAAGCGAGATTGTCGGCGTTAATTACGGCGAAAGCGATAAGACTGATATTTCGCTTCGAGTTATTACCGACCATATCCGTTCCACAACCTTTATGGTATCTGACGGAGTTATGCCCTCCAACGAGGGCAGAGGCTACGTTTTAAGACGTCTTTTAAGAAGAGCCGCGCGTCATGGCCGTTTATTAGGTTATAAGAAACCTTTCCTTTATAAAATATGCGAAACAGTTATTAAAGAAAACGAGTCCGCTTATCCCGAGCTCAGGGAAAAGCAGGAGTTTATTACTAAGCTTATCAGGGTTGAGGAGGAGAACTTCGCCCGTACTATAGAGCAGGGTATGGAGCTTCTCAATTCAATATTAGATAAAGCCGATAAAGAGATTACGGGCGAGCAGGCGTTTAAGCTTAACGATACTTTCGGTTTCCCGATTGACTTAACGAAAGAAATCGCCAGGGAGTCGGGAATAGAGGTTAATGTTGAACGCTTCAGAGAACTGCTTAAAGAGCAGAAATTAAGAAGCCGTAAGGCTCGTAAGGATGTCGGCGCGGACGCTTGGATTTCCGATACAACCGATTTATCCGATATCAAGCCGACCGAGTTTGTCGGCTATACCGATTATACCGCCGAGGACGAAATACTCGCTATAGTTAAAGACGGCGAGCGTGTAGAGCTCATTTCCGAGGGCGAGAGCGCGATTATTGTAACGGGTAAAACCCCGTTCTACGCTGAATCGGGCGGACAGATCGGCGATACAGGCTATATTACTAACGATAACGCTAAAGTAAGCGTTGATAATACGACAAAGGGCAACGGCGGTATAATTCTGCACAGCGTTTCGGTTGAGAGCGGAGCGGTTGCCGTAGGCGATAAGGTTAAGCTTTCTATCGACGTTGAGCGCCGCGAGAGCATACGCCGTAATCATACCGCGGCTCATCTCTTGCAGGCGGCTTTAAGAGAGGTATTAGGAACTCACGTTGAGCAGGCAGGTCAGCTTGTTACTGATGAGATAGTACGTTTTGACTTTACCCACTTCGAGGCTATGACGGCTAAGGAGCTTATCGAAACCGAAAGGCTCGTTAATAAAAAGATATTCGAGGGAATTGATGTTATTACCCGCGAGATGCCGATTGACGAGGCTAAAAAGCTCGGCGCTATGGCGCTTTTCGGCGAGAAGTACGGCGATGTTGTACGTGTAGTTAAGGCGGGAGATTTCTCGGTTGAGCTGTGCGGAGGTACTCACGTTGACAATACCGCTAAGCTCGGACTTTTCAAAATCCGCCAGGAGGGCTCTGTCGCGTCGGGAGTACGCCGTATCGAGGCGCTTACGGGTAGCGGAGTTCTTGCCTATATAAACAGAGCGATTAATCTGATCGGAGATGTAGCGGGCGTGTTTAAGCTTAACGACCCGAGAAAGATTATGACTTCGGTTCTGAGAGCTGCCGAGGAGCTAAAGGCTAAGGATAAAGAAATCGAAATGCTTAAAAATAAGCTCGCGGCTTCCAAGCTCGAAGGTATCCTTTCGTCTGCCGCGGATGTTAACGGCGTTAGTGTAATGGTTTCCAAGCTTAATGATATCCAGGGTAACCAGCTTAAAGATATGTGTAATATGTGTCTTGATAAGAATCAGAAAGCCGTAGTTGTGCTTTGCGGAGTTACCGACGGCAAGGGTACATTCGCCTGCGCTTGCGGTAAGGACGCTGTCGCGCTCGGACTTAACGCGGGTAAGATTGTTAAGGCTGTCGCTCAGCTTACGGGCGGTAACGGCGGCGGTAAGCCCGATATGGCTATGGCGGGCGCTAAGGACATTTCCAAGGTTAACGAGGCGTTGAACGCTGTTAAAGATATTGTAGGCGAAAGCTTATAATTCTAAAATAGAATAATAAACGTCGATGTAATTTATTGCGTCGGCGTTTTTTATTTACTTTATAGGAAATTGCTCTGTAACGCTGCAAAACAATAAACTTTTTTACAGGGTAACTGATAATTGCAATAGCATAAACTCCTATAAAGCAAAAACAATTTATATTCTCCGCTCAGTTTGCTACTGCGTAGCAACGAGCGATGAGTAGCGAAATGCGCGCAAAGCGCGCCTTTCTTGTATAAGCGTATTAGCGATTTGCACAAAAATCGTATACTGTACTTGTGCAACTTGACAAATATAAATTTTTTTGCAAAATTTTGAAACTTTTTTCCGACTTTTTGACACTACTATGGTGTAAGTTGAGTTTAAGTGAAAAATCAAGTTAATCTTTAATCATTAATAATTACAAAATACTGATCCACTTAGAATTAACTTTTACCACACAGTTTTACATTTTTAGAAAAAATTAAAGGAGTGCAAAAAAATGAAAATGAAAAAACTAACATCAATTTTATTGGCAGGTATTATGATTACGGGTAGTGTTCCGCTTACAGCCTCTACAGTTTTCGCGGCAGGGGATAAGTCGGATTTTGAGTACAGCATTACCGCGTCGGGCGACGCTATGATTACCGACTATGTAGGCCTTAAGAAAACAGAAATCGAAATCCCGGGTTCAATCGACGGACATAACGTTTCGGCTATAAGCAGCTATTCTTTTTCTTATAATAAGGAAATAGAGAAGGTAACTATTCCGAAGAGTGTTAAGTCCATCGGCAATAACGCTTTTTATAATTGTGAAAGTTTAAGGGCTGTTTCTATTCCCGAAAGCGTTACAAGTATACGTTACGGGGCGTTTTCGGAATGTCCGTATCTTTATGATGTGACGCTTCCATCTAAGATTTCCTCGATTGAAAGTTATCTGTTTTCAGGTACAGCGATTACAAAAATGGATATTCCCGAAACAGTTAAGTCTATCGGCAGCGGAGCTTTCGAGAACTGCGAGAAGCTCGAGAGTATCTCAATTCCCGACAGCGTAGCCTTAATGTCCGATAGTGTATTTTACGGATGTAAAGCGTTAAGCTCTGTAAAACTCAGCAAAAACATTAAGGAAATCGGAGCTTCTACGTTTGAGGGCGATACTCAGCTCAGTTCAATTTCCATTCCCTCTAAGGTAAAGACAATAGACAGGCTCGCGTTTGCCGAGACAGGAATAAAATCCGTTTCAATCTCAAAGAATGTTAAAACAATTGCGGATAAAGTATTTTATAATTGCTTTAACCTTAAAAAGTTTTCCGTAAACTCCAAGAACCTCTACTACAGCTCGAAAAAAGGCGTATTATATAACAAGAAGAATACTAAGCTTTTAGTTTATCCCGCGGGCAGAACTAATAAGAGCTTTACTGTAAATAAAAAGATAACTAAAATCGCGAATTCCGCTTTTTACGGCGCGCAGAAGTTAAGCAATGTTACATTTAAAAAGGGCGTAAAAACTATTAAGGCTCACGCGTTTGAGAACTGCGGTATTAAAAAGGTTAAGCTCCCCGTTACTGTAAAGACTATCGGCGAGAAGGCGTTTAGCAATAACCAGAACCTCACTAACGTTAATATTCCCGAAAGCGTAAAGAATATCGGCAGCTACGCGTTTGCAGAGAATAAAGCTCTTAAGACTATTAAGTTTAAAGGCAACTCAAAGCTTGAACTTGGCTGGGGTGTGTTCGAGGCTTGTAAGACGCTCAGAACAATTTCTATGCCTATAGCTAAATCAAGCCGCGGAGGATTATGCTTCGCCTGCACAAAGTTAAATGCAGTAAAGATTTCCAAGAACGTAAAGAAGATTTATGACGAGGACTTTGCCGAGTGCAGAAAGCTGAATAAGATTACAGTCCCCAAGACTGTTAAGAAAATCGGAAGGTACGCTCTCGGATATGTTAATTACTATGACGGCGATTATGACAGAAACGATAATCTTGTAATTAAGGGTTATAAAAACTCCGCCGCGCAGAAATACGCGAAGAATAACGGATTCGTATTTAAGAAGATTAAATAAGCGACAGGTTACAGATATTGCATATGCAGACCTGTTAATATAAAAAGGAGCCGACTGCGTTAAGTGTCGGCTCCTGAGTTTAAATATGAAAAAACAAAAAGCTCTGTCAATCTGACAGAGCTTTACTTTGCGTAATTTAATTAGATAGCGCGCTCAACCTTACCTGAACGTAAGCATCTTGTGCAAGCGTAAACGTGTTTCGGAGAGCCGTCAACAATAGCCTTTACTCGCTGTACGTTGGGCTTCCAAGTTCTGTTTGAACGTCTGTGTGAATGAGAAACTTTAATTCCGAAAGTTACACCCTTGCCGCAGTAATCACATTTTGCCATGTGTCTGCACCTCCTTAGATTTTTTCAAATTCATTTGACTAACTACTGTATTATAAATGATATTTCAAAAAAATGCAAGTGTTTTTTTATAAATTTTAAAAAATAATGAAATTTTAGATAAAGGAGTAAGGGGAAATGGTAAAGGGGAAAGTCTGTTATCTATAAATAATTGTATTTTAAACTGCTTAAAGCGCATATTAATACAGTCGGGTATAAAGTTTTATTTATTCTATCTTCACGACCTTCCCTTAATCCTTAGCCCTTTGTCCTGAGTGCAATATAACCGTTTATAGTGCTTGACGTATATAAATAAAATGTGATAGAATAATATAGATTATACTTTTTATAATAGGGGGACTATGTTATGCTTCTGACGTTACTGTCGGGTAAGCTGGATTTTATGACTGCCGTAGTGCAGATTTTAGCTTCGCTTGTTATTATATTTCTTATTATGCCGTTCCATGAATGGGCGCACGCGTTTACCGCTTATAAGCTCGGGGATACGAGCGTTAAAGCCAGGGGAAGAATGTCGCTGAACCCTATTGAGCATATTGACCCTATCGGCGCTTTGATGATTCTTTTAATCGGCTTCGGCTGGGCTAAGCCTGTTCCCATTGACGACAGGAATTTTAAGAACCCGAAGGTTGGTATGGGAATTACCGCTTTAGCGGGACCTGTGGCGAATTTTGTAGCCGCGCTCGCGGGAGGACTGATACTTAACGCGTTGTATACATTCGCTTATTCGTTTATCGCTTCGAATATAGTAGGCTATTATATAAGCGTTTTCTTCTCTTACTACATTGTTTTAAATATCTGTCTCGCGGTGTTTAACTTAGTACCTATTCCGCCGCTCGACGGTTCAAAAATATTGTTTATGTTTTTACCCGATAAATGGGTTTATAACTTCTATAAGTACGAAAATGTATTCTTCGGAATTTTAATTATACTTGTGTGGTTTAATGTTTTACCGCTCGGTATAATCGAAAACGCGTTATCTGAATTTGTTATATGGTTTACGGGACTTCCGTTCGCGTTTTTTTAAAAGATAAAATTAGTTGGATAGTTGATAAATATGGAAAGTTTACCGCAGCTTAATTATAAGCTCGAATCGTTCGAGGGACCTCTCGATTTGCTTCTGAGCTTAATCGCTAAAAATAAAATAAATATCTACGATATACAGATTTCCGAGCTTTTGGAGCAGTATATGGAGCAGATTGAGCTGATGCGTGAAAATCAGATGGATATCGCGAGCGAGTTCCTCGCTATGGCGTCGAGGCTCGTGTATATTAAATCCGCTATGCTGCTTCCTAAGTACGAGGACGAGGCAGAGGAGCTTAAAAAGGAACTCTCGGGACAGCTGATAGAGTACCAGCTGTGTAAGGAAATCGCCGCTAAGATGAGCGGTATTTACGATTTCGATACGTTCTTTAAGGACGCTTCTCCCGTTAAATTCGACCTTACATACAACCGTAAGCACGATCCGCAGGATATAGTAAAAGGCTATATTGACGCTGTCGGAAGGGGAAGAAGAAAGCTTCCGCCTCCCGAGTCGGCTTTTTCGGGCATTATCGAGAGAAAGATTGTTTCCGTTAACGCGAGAATTATCTCCGTTATGCGTAAATTATGGCACGGAAAACGAGTTAAGTACCAGGAGCTTTTTACTGCCGTAAACGAGAGATCTGAGCTTGTCGCTACATTTTTAGCCGTGCTTGAGCTCGTTAAGGGTAAGAGAGTCCGTATCGACGGCGACGGCGATAACGCGGAAGTTTATATGTTGGAAAAGAGTTAAGAACTAGTATTTTATAGCTAAGAGTTGAAAAAACGAACAACTGAAACAAAATCTGAAATATAATTTAGTTCACAGTTCTCAGTAGTCAGTTCTCAGTTGCGGTCGGGAAGAAAGGTTGGTAAATTAACAACTTCAGTTTCCCGACAGAATTAATATTGATATATTTCTTCTATAGGTTAAATGAAGAATTTCCAAGAACCGAGAACTGAGAACTAAAAACTACATTTCCTCTATATCCAAAACTTGATAGTATCCAAAGGTACAGGGGATATGACATTTACGATAGAAACCGCAAGTACTGACGAGGAGAATAAAAATGCAGACAGATAATATTAACGGCGCTATCGAGGCGATACTTTTTGCCAACGGTTCGTCCGTAGAGCCCGCAAGAATCGCGGTCGCTTTACAAATTTCCGAATCCGAGGCGAGAGAACACCTAGACGAGCTTATGAATGAATATCAGAACTCCGACAGGGGTATTACTATAATTAAATTAAAAGAAAGCTACCAGATGGTAAGCGTTAAGGAGTTCGCTCCCGCTATAAGAACGGTTATGGATTTAAGACGCAACACTCCGCTGTCGCAGGCGGCGCTCGAGGTGCTCGCCGTAATCGCCTATAACCAGCCTGTTACGAAATCCTTCGTGGAACAGATAAGAGGTGTAGACTGTTCGGGAGTTATCGGCTCGCTTACTTCTAAGGATTTAATCGAGGAGAAAGGACGTTTGGAGCTCCCCGGACGACCGCTTATCTACGGTACAACCGAGAACTTTTTAAGATGCTTTAACATCTCGTCTATTGAGGAACTCCCTCCGCTTCCCGAGGATAACGAGGAGACCGAGGAGGAGAGCGGCGACGTTCAGATGACCGTTGAGGAAGTTATTGAGGAAGCTGTAAAAGAATAAATGCTTGCGCTTTATATAATTTTAGGAATACTTTTATTTCTGTTTTTACTTACGCTTTTCAATATTTATGTTTACGCGGAGTATAAGGATGAGCTGTTTTTACATTTAAAAATCGCTTTTATAAAAATACAGCTCGTTCCGCCTAAACCGAAAAAAGAAAAGCCCGAGAAAAAGAAGAAAGAAAAGAAGAAAAAAAAGAAAGAACCCGACGAAAAAGAGAAAAAGAAAGAGCCCAATAAGGTATGGGAGTATGTGAAACAAAAGGGAATTTCGGGAATACTAAATATAGTTAAGCGTATCTCGAAATTAGCCACAGGCGTATTAAAAGACCTTTTCTCGCATATTACCTTAAATGAGCTTACCGTAAGGATTAATGTCGCGGGCGAAACTGCCGAGGACGCCGCCGTTAAATACGGCGAGGTCTGCGCTGTATTCTTTCCCGCGTTAAGACTTATTACCGAAATCATTACGGTAAAAAACTACGACGTTAACGTAAATCCCGACTTTTCGGACGACGCAAAAAATTCCGCGTACGCTAACGTTATCGCCAGAATAAGAATAATCGCCCTGCTGAAAATCGTAATAGTAAGAGCGTTTGCGATTTTGAGATTGCTTATTAAAGCAAAACCGAAAAAGACTAAGAATAAAAAATCATAAGTATAGATAAGGAGTTAGATTATGGACCATCCTATTAATAGTTTAATGGATACAACGATGGAAAAAATCAAAGAGATGGTGGATGTTAATACCATTATCGGCGACCCGATTACCTCTCCCGACGGAACAATTATTATTCCCGTTTCGAAGGTAAGCTACGGATTCGCGTCAGGCGGTTCCGATTTTCCGACTAAAAAGGAAAACAAGGATTGCTTCGGCGGAGGAAGCGGCGCGGGCGTTACAATTCAGCCTATAGCATTTTTAACTGTTTTCAGAGGCGATGTTAAGCTTATTCCCGTAGAGAAGTACGAAGGCGCGGCTGACAGAGTTGTAGGTATGATGCCCGAGCTCGTTGACAAGGTGAGCGCTCTCTTTAAGAAGGATAAGAAAAAGAATAACGAGCCTATCGAAGTTAATAACGAAGCCGCTAACGAGGACGAAGACATTTTTTAAGTATCCACGTCTGTCCGTGCATTCCCTATTATGAATATGATATCCCCCTTACCTTAGCGGCACTATGAAGCTTTGGATAAAGAGGATACGTTCATCTATATAATTTTTTACCTTTTACCTCTTAACTTTTAACTAAACCATATCCCCCTTAACTTAGCGGCACTATGAAGTTTTGGATAATGAATTAGCGGGAAGTAGTAAATGATAAGAAACGTTTTTTAGCTATCAATCTTGTACCCCTTTTTAAAGGGGTCGAAATCTTTGATTTCGGGGGATAGCATAGCGTCAGCGGTTCTTCAGCGGGTGTTATCCTTAGGATTAATAAATGATTACGAATTAATAATTTATTATTATCATATCATCTAACGGTGATATTATGAAAAGGATAATTGCTGTTTTATTAATTGTATTAACGTTAGGTGGTTTTTCATTTAAATCGAAGGCGTTATGTGTTTCGGCGGAATCGGCGGTACTGTACTGCGCGGATAACAATAAGGTTTATTTTTCTAAAAACGAAAATAAACGTGTTAAGCCCGCGAGTACGACCAAGATAATGACCGCGCTGTTAACGCTCGAATACGCAGAGCGCGATAATAAAAGGGTAGAGTTTAAAAAGGATATGATTTCCGAGGGGAGCAGTATGTACCTTAAAATCGGCGAGGTTGTAACTCTGCGTGATTTAGCGGTCGGGATACTTCTCTGTTCGGGTAACGACGCGGCTAACGCGGCGGCGGTTTCAATATCGGGAAGTAAGGAAAAGTTCGCCGAGCTTATGACCGAACGAGCTCATAAAATCGGAATGAAGAACACTAACTTCGTAACTCCGAGCGGACTTGATGACGAGAACCACTACACCACCGCTTACGATATGGCTCTGCTGATGGATGAGGCGCTTAAAAATCCCGACTTTAAAAGCCTTACCGCCAGAAAAACCGACACGGTAAAGTTTATAAAGCCCGAGAACAAGATAACAACCTATTCCAACCATAATCGGCTTTTATCGAGCTACGAGTATTGTATCGGCGGGAAAACAGGTTATACGAGCTCCGCGGGAAGATGTCTTGTAAGCGCCGCGGTAAAGGACGGTCTGACGCTTATAGCCGTTACTATGAACGATAAGCGTGACTGGGCTGACCATACCGCTATGTATAACTACGGCTTCAAAAACTATCGGATGAAAGAAATTGACGATAATAATTTCTTTCTCGATGTCGATACGGTTGGCGGTGAAAATAATAAGACGACTGTAGGCGGTGTAGGGAAGAGCGGTATCGTAGTTAAAGCCGCGGATTATCGAAAAATTAAAAGAAAAATAATTATGGATAATTTTCTGTACGCTCCGATAAAGCCCGACGCGGAGGTCGGCGGGATTGAATATATCCTGAACGGAAAGATAATAGCCCGCCATAAGCTGACGGCGGCAACGGAAAATAATTCTGTAAAAGAAAATAAAAATATTTTGGAAAGTATAAAAGGATTTTTTAATAATGCGTTATAAACTCGAAAGATTACAAAAATTTATGGCTGAATGCGGAGTAGCCTCACGCCGTAAATCCGAGACGCTTATCGAAAACGGCGCGGTAAAGGTTAACGGAAAGGTCGCTAAAATCGGCGATAAAATTAACCCCGATACCGATAAGGTCTACGTACATAATAAGCGTATAGTCTTAAAGAAAAAAGGCGGTAAACGCTACATAATGCTGAATAAGCCGAGAGGCTTTGTTACGACTATGAGCGACGAGAGAGGTAGAAAATGCGTCGCGGATTTGGTGAAGGATATTCCCGAGCGTATTTATCCCGTCGGCAGGCTCGATAAGGACAGCGAGGGTATGCTTTTAATGACTAACGACGGCGACTTTGCGAATGTCGTAACTCATCCTAAAAAGGAAATAAACAAGGTTTATCACGTTACCGTGAAGCCCGATATGCCCGATGACGCCGCTAAGAAAATTATGGGCGGAGTTGTTATAGACGGAAGAAAAACCTCTCCCTGCGAGGTAAGAGTTATAAGCAGGGGTGAGGATAAGGCGAATGTCGAGATGGTACTGCACGAGGGCAGAAACCGCGAAATCCGAAAGATGTGCGCGCTGTTTGATATCGAGGTCGTACGGCTTAAAAGAATCGCTATCGGTTCGGTAAAGCTCGGTAAGCTTAAACGCGGTATGTGGAGAGATTTGACCGCGGACGAGGTTAAGAAGCTGTCCGCCAATCCCAACCCGTCAAAGTATCAGGTTTAGAAAATAAATAGATTATGTAAAAGAACGTCGGTGTGGAAATCACATCGGCGTTTTTTGAATGAAGAATGAAGAATTACTGAAAAGTGATAAGTGGTAAGTGGGAAGTGAGAAGTGCTATAGTCGTGCAGATAGCTCGGAATAGGAAACAGCAACGGTTTCCCGACAATATTTATATTTTGCAAGCGAAGCTTGCATATCAATTCGGTCGGGAGGTAAAGGTAATTCATTTATTTATTCTATCTGCACGACATCAACTGAGAACTGAGAACTGCCTACTGAGTCCCTATCCAAAACTGACAGCTTGCTGTCATCCTGAGCAGGTACGCAGTACCGTGCCGAAGGATCTTAAACCTTAAAGATTCTTCGACTTCGCTAACGCTCCGCTCAGAATGACAGGCGATGACTAAGTACGGGGGATATGG
>DEFK01000042.1 GCA_002350765.1 Ruminococcaceae bacterium UBA2854 | reverse complement strand
CTTTTAATAGTTAGTCTTTCTGATTTCAATAAGGCTCGAACATCCTTATTCTACCAGACTGGAGAATTTTTTGCACTTCTTTCGACGCGCACCCGCATAGCGGGTGGGTTTTTGTACCGCTCTTACGAGCGGCACTGTCTAAAGACACTACTAAAAATAATGCACCCTGTGAGGATGCATTATTTTTGGCTGAGCTGGCGGGTGTTTTATAAATGAGAAGCCTTCTTCTCGAACCTTGTGTTCACGTAAATGAGAAAAGTTTCTGCAACGCAACGGGCTAAAAACAGTCCACTGGACTGTTTTATTAACGCCCTTTCGAATCCCTTCAGCCCAGCCAATAAAAAAACGCCCGAGTGGGCGTTTTTTATTGGCTGAGCTGGCGGGATTCGAACCCACGAGTGCAGGAGTCAAAGTCCTGTGCCTTACCGCTTGGCGACAGCTCAATATTCAACTTGTTGATTATAACATAAAATAAAATAAAGTGCAAGGATTTAAATAATTTTACTTTACAAATTAAAAAATTTGTTATATAATAGTTTCTGTTGTAAAGACAATCTAAGTCAGAAGCAAATAAAAATGAATAATTTGCCATTAGCTCAGCTGGGAGCCCGACCGGGTAGCTTACGCACCCCAAAACAATTTACAATTTCATACAATTTACAAGGGCCATTAGCTCAGCTGGGAGAGCGCCAGGTTCGCAATCTGGAGGTCAGGGGTTCGATCCCCCTATGGTCCACCACCGCCGCCCGAGTTTTCTCGGGCGGCTCTTGTATTATTTTACATCTCGATAAATCGTTACTTTCGGAGGATATTATGCAGATCAATTTTAACGATATTCAAGAAATGACAATGCCGGGAATGAATAACGGCACAGGGTTAATGACAGTAAAGATGTATAACGATGACAAATACCGAATCATACCAACCGTTATCCACGCAGGTGGTAGTATTGGCTTGCACGCACAAAACTCAGGCGATGATATGAACTATATTATCTCGGGAAAAGGCAAGGCAATTTGCGACGGTGTGGAAGAAAAGCTTTCGGCAGGGATAATACATATCTGTTATAAAGGTTCAGAGCATACGATTATTAACACAGGCGATGATGATCTTGTTATGTTGACAGTTGTAATAGCAAGATAAACTCTTATCTGAAGCATTAAAAGACAAATTGAATTAACGGAGGAAATAATGGTTATCAGAGAATACACTACTAGTGATTTAAAACAAATGATAATGATATGGAACGAAATTGTTGATGAAGGTATTGCGTTTCCGCAAGAGGACTTATTGGATGAAAAATCAGGAAAACAATTCTTTGCGTCACAGAGCTATTGCGGAGTTGCCGTTGATGAAAATAATAACATTCTTGGGCTGTATATTCTGCATCCAAATAATGTCGGCAGATGCGGACACATATGCAACGCAAGTTACGCTGTATCATCCTTGTGCAGAGGACAACATATAGGAGAAAAGCTTGTTAAGGACTGTATTCGAAAGGCTAAAGAAATAGGATTTTTGATTTTACAATTTAACGCTGTTGTTGAAACCAATATTCACGCAAGACATCTTTACGAACGATTGGGTTTTAAGCAATTAGGCACGATTCCAAAAGGCTTCAGGATGAAGGACGGTCATTTCGAGAATATTTGTCCTTATTATATAACGCTCTGAATTCCGCTTCTTCAATAAAATGCCTATCTACAGAAAAGCACCCGCCTGCACGCTGTGAGCAGGCGGGTAAACTATACTCTATTGTAAAAATTATGGTTCGACTAACGCGGTCATTTTTTTATATAATTCAGGAAAATCTTTCCTAAAGGATAAATACGGCTTATAGCTTCCGTCCTTCGCAAAAAAATGAGAACTGACGCCCTTGTAGCAAAGTTCGTTAGTATCGGTGTTTATAATCTCGTAAGCGAAGCTCATCTTTACGCCCTTAAAGCCTGTCAACCGCATAACCACCTTGAACGGATCATCGTAGCGCAGGTAATTAAGAAAATCTCCCGACGCTGAAACGCAGGGAATTATGACTCCCGATTTTTCAAGCTTGCTATAGGAGATTAGATTATCTCCAAGCCAATCCATTCGGGCATCCTCCAGCAGACGCAGATAGTTAGAATGATGCACTACTCCCATTCGATCGGTTTCATAATATTTTACTCTTCTTTTATATTCCCAACTCATAACGACTCCTTAACAAATCTTAGTTCTGTCAATGCTTCTTATATCAGTACGCTTGATTTTTCCGCTTATGGTTTTCGGCATTTCGTCGGCAAATTCAATAACTTGAATATGCTTATAGGAGGAAACCTTTTTGTTGACAAAACGCTTAATTTCTTTTTCAAGCTGTTTGGTATTTTCAAAACCGTCGGCAAGCTTTACCGTCGCTTTGATAGCCTGTCCTCTTGATGCGTCGGGAATACCCGTAACCGCACATTCCAAAACGGCAGGATGCTTCATCAATACATTTTCGATTTCAAACGGTCCGACGCGGAAGCCTCTTGTCTTAATCAAATCGTCTATTCTTCCGACATACCAATAGAATCCGTCTTCATCCTTATACGCGGTGTCGCCCGTATGATATACGCCGTTTCTCCACGCGGTTTCGTACAGCTTTTCATCTCCGCAATAGCCCATAAAAATACCGTACTGCTTCTTCTGCGACACAACTACGATTTCTCCCACCTCGTTCTCCTTAAGCTCGTTACCGTCTTCATCAACTATCATTGTGTTGTACAGCGGCGTCGGCTTTCCGAGCGAGCCGATCTTTGATTCGGTACCGACAAGATTACCGAGCATAAGCACGGACTCTGTTTGACCGAAGCCTTCCTTTAAGCTTAAGCCCGTCTGCTCATAAACCTTTTCAAAAACCGAAGGGTTAAGCGCTTCTCCCGCGGTAGTCAAGTGTTTCAGCGCTGATAAGTCGTACTTGCTTATATCCCGTTTAATAAAATAACGGTAAACCGTCGGAGGCGCGCAGAAGGATGTAACCTTATACTTCTCCATTATTCTTAACAGTTTATGCGGCGAGAAGCTGTCAAAGTCATAAACCATAACAGCGCAGCCGCACAGCCATTGTCCGTAGATCTTTCCCCATGAAGCTTTACCCCAGCCTGTTTCGGCTACAGTCAGATGAAGCCCGTTTTCACGGACATTCTGCCAGTATTTAGCGGTGATTATGTGCGAAAGCGAGTAGGTGTGGTTATGTACAACTGCTTTCGGGTAACCTGTCGTACCTGAGGTAAAGTAAATCAGCATAGGTTCTTCTGCTTTGGTAGCAACAGGCGTAAAGCTTTCGTCTGCCGAATCAATCAGTTTTGTCAGATTGATTGCTCCCTGCAAATCGCGACGCACAACGAATACTGATTCCAACTGTCGTTTTTGCGCAGCGGCTTCAAGCATATCCTCGGCTGTGTTGCCATCGGGAGTACATATCGCAAAACGAATATCCGCAGTTTCTATACGATAGGTAATATCGTCAACTGTCAGCATATTGGTCGCGGGGATAGCAACAGCGCCTAATTTATGGAGTGCGGGTACAATATACCAGTACTCATAGTTACGTTTTAAAATAACGAGTACCTTATCTCCTTTTTTTACGCCCTGAGCCTTTAGCGCGTTTGCCGCTTTATTGCTAAGACGGCTTATATCGCTAAAAGTAAATGTTTTTTCAACCTTGTCAGGATTAGTATAAACAAGAGCCCTGTCGTCGGGCGCAAGACGTGCCATTTCATCAACTACATCATATCCGAAATTGTAGCTTTCGGGAACATTCAGTTTAAAATCAACTAATAACCCGTTTTTGTTTACCGTCGGGGTACAAAAGTTTTTGAATAACTGCATAATTATTCTCCTTAAGTAAATGGAATAATCATGACTGTACAGTTCATTAAAGGTTGATCGTCACCAACCGTAATTATTATAAAATAAGGGTTAATGAAAGTCAATAAAACGACTATGCAAATTATTCATATAATAAATATAGTTATTCGGATTTTGCATAAGGATAAAGCTTCATTAGATTATGATAGCTTGACAAAAAATAAGAAATGAAATATAATTATAGTTAGCGGTAACTAACCGCTATATTACATCATATAAAGTTAGCTATGGCTAACATAAACATTGAGGAGCTTATGTCAGAAGAAGTAATTGTAAAATACTGCTCCCCCACCTTGGCGGGAATTAAGACGGGCAGTTTATTCAACTGTTCGTATAAAAGCAAAAACGAGGTTTGTGAGTTTTTAAGAGATCTAAACGTTTCTTTAAATAGTAAGGGATTGCGGTTTATACCGCTCCGTTTTAAAAACAAAAAGGTTTTAATTTACGCGTACCGTCCGTCAAGGCTTTTGCCCGAGGTTCAGGAGAAAGAAGCTGATAAACTGCTTTCACAACGTGGCTATTGCACGCAAAATTGCGGAAGATGTCTTGCACGATTGATGAATCGTCTCGGTGAGGACGACGAGTTTCCTCACGAAATCGGACTGTTTCTCGGTTATCCTGTTGAGGATGTAAAGGGTTTTATCGAGAATAAGGCTTCTCGCGCAAAATGCGTAGGCTGCTGGAAGGTATACGGTGACGCTGAAAAAGCGCAAAAGCTTTTTCGACAATATAAAAAATGCACTACGATTTATAAAAAACTATGGTGCTCAGGTAAACCGCTTACAAAATTAGCGGTCAGGAGGTCATTATGATAAAAACAATACTGAAAATTGACGGTATGATGTGCGGTATGTGCGAGAGCTATATTAACGATACAATTAATCATAATTTTTAAATAAAAAGCGATTTAAATTTAACACACCAAAGATGCGTGTATTGCTCTTGACAGCGGAAAAGTGAATGGTAAAATAGTAGTAACAGTATAAGGATGTGATACTATGACGCAGACAGAAAGAAGAAAATATTTAATCAAATTCCTGCTCTCCGAAAGACGGGAAACGACAGACATTCCGCAAGACGAATATAATCAAAAGCGGCTTTTACGCTCGTTGTTTAATATTCGTATGCCGAGAGCTGTTTCTGATGAATTTTTGCAAATTCAAGACGAGTATTTACAGGAAGAAAACCGTCGTAAAGGCATAACCGATATTGCGGATTTAGAACCTGTTCAGAATAACATCTACCTTTTTCAGGGCGATATTACCACGCTGAAATGCGACGCTATCGTAAACGCTGCCAACAGTCAAATGCTCGGTTGTTTCAATCCCTGTCACGGTTGTATTGACAACGCTATCCATACATACTCTGGGATACAACTTCGTAATACCTGTTATGAGCTTATGAAAGCGCAGGGATATGATGAGCCGACAGGTCAGGCGAAAATCACGCCTGCCTATAACCTGCCGTGTAAGTATGTTATCCATACCGTCGGGCCGATAGTCAGCGGTTATCTGACAGAGGAGGATTGCGAACTGCTGAAAAGCTGTTATCTTTCCTGCCTGAAACTCGCCGGGGAAAACGGCTGTAAGAACATCGCTTTCTGCTGCATCTCAACAGGCGTTTTCGGATTCCCTCAAAAAGAAGCGGCACAGATCGCATTAAATTCAGTTAAAGAGTATCAAAAGGAACATGAGATTGAGGTGATTTTTAATGTTTTCAAAGATTCAGATAAACAAATCTACCGAGAACTACTCTCAGCAGATTGAGCAAATACAGAATAAACTAAAAAACGCCGACGCGGTTGTTATAGGCGCGGGCGCGGGCTTATCTACCTCGGCGGGATTTACCTATTCGGGCGAGCGATTTTATAAGCACTTTTCCGACTTTGCCGATAAGTACGGTATCACCGATATGTACTCGGGCGGCTTTATGGTTATGAGATATCCTCCCGAGGTATTCTGGGCATATTGGAGCAGATTTATTTGGATAAACCGCTACGAAAAAGCGCCCAAGCCAGTGTATGATGATCTCTTGAAGCTTGTTAAGGATAAAAACTACTTTGTCCTGACAACAAATGTCGATCACCAATTCCAACTCGCGGGGTTCGATAAGAACAGGCTCTTTTATACGCAGGGTGACTACGGCTTATTCCAATGCTCTGTTCCCTGCCACAAAAAAACCTACGACAATTATGATACCGTCATCAAAATGATAGAACAGCAAAAGGATATGAAAATCCCGTCCGAGCTGATTCCACGCTGTCCTGTCTGCGGAAAGCCGATGACAATGAACCTGAGATCTGACGACAAATTTGTCGAGGACGAGGGCTGGCACAAAGCGGCTGATAGGTATAACACATTCATTTCAGAGAACAAGGATAAAAACATAGTTTACCTTGAATTAGGAGTTGGCGGCAACACGCCTGTCATCATCAAATACCCGTTCTGGCAGCTGACATCACAAAATAAAAATGCGTCTTACATCTGCGTAAACCTCGGCGAGAGCTATTGTCCTGATGAAATCGTCGATCAATCGGTTTGTGTAAACGCCGACATCGGCAAAGTGATAAATGATTTAGTTTAACAAATGCTCCGAGCATAAAACTCGGAGCATTTTATAGACAGAAAACAATTGATAAGGTATAATATTTTAAGGAGGTGCGGATCAGCGATATGAAGAGTTTGAATGTTAACAATGTATCATACAGCGTTATTAAACTGCTCGGCAAAGGCAAAGGCGGATATTCCTACCTTGCTCAGCGTGACGGCAGGCATTACGTTGTAAAGCAGATTCATCATGAGCCGTGCGACTACTACACCTTCGGCAATAAAATCAAAGCGGAACAAAACGACTATCGGCGGTTGAAGGACGCGGGAATCCGAATCCCTAAAATGCTCGATATTGATATAGAAAACGAGCGAATCGTCAAGGAATATATCGACGGCGATACAATTTTTGAAATGGTTAAAAACAGCTGTTCCGTTGAAGCGTATTTACCGCAAGTCCGTGAAATGGCGTCGCTTGCGAAAAACGCGGGACTGAATATCGACTACTTCCCTACAAACTTTGTCGTGCAGGACGGCTTACTTTATTATATTGACTACGAATGCAACAGCTATATGGATGAATGGAGCTTTGAAAACTGGGGCGTCAAGTATTGGTCGAGAACGCCTGAATTTGAAGCATATTTAAATCAAAATCATCACTGACACGCATCGTGTCGCTCGTGTAACGGAGCGTTTCTTTCCATTTTGCTCAATCTGTGTTACTTTCAAGTTAACCGATTTGAAAGGACTGATTGAATTGAAAAGAAATTTGACAACAGCGATTTTTTTATTAACAGCATTTGCGTTTTGGACAGTATTGATAATGCTAGTCGATGTGCAGGCAGTGGGGCCGAACAATGCAAAGGTAGGCTTTGCGGCCTTTAACACTTGGTTTCATAATCTTACGGGCGTACATTGGACGCTGTATACTGTTACCGACTGGCTGGGTTTAGTGCCAATTTTTGTTTGCCTGTGCTTTAGCTGCTTAGGAGCGGTTCAGCTTATTAAAAGTAGAAGTCTATTCAAGGTCGACGCGGATATTCTGTTGTTAGGAGGCTATTATATTCTGGTGATTTTTGGCTACCTGTTTTTCGAGATGGTGCCGATCAATTACCGCCCGATTCTGATTGACGGATTTTTGGAAGCGTCCTATCCATCCTCGACAACGCTCTTGGTGCTGTCCGTTATGCCGACGTTGATATTTCAGATAAATCGCAGAAGTCATAACAAAACTATAAAAAATGTTGTCATAGGCTTTGTTGTGTTATTTTCGGCGTTTATGGTTATCGGCAGGCTGATTTCAGGCGTTCACTGGGCGACGGATATTATCGGCTCTGTCCTGTTGAGCTTTGGTTTATTCAAGCTCTATCAAAGCGCGGTAACCGCTATAGATTTAAGGAGAGAAAATGGAGTTCAATAAAAAACTACAACAATTAAGGAAGAATAAAGGACTGACTCAGGAGGAGCTGGCTCAAGCGCTCTATGTTTCAAGAACCGCCGTATCAAAATGGGAATCAGGCAGAGGCTACCCGAATATCGACTCGCTCAAGGAGCTTGCAAAATTCTTTTCCGTAACGGTTGACGAGCTGCTGTCTCCTGATGAAATCATCACTGTTGCGGAGAACGAAAAGAAAGAGTTGATTGGAAACTACACCTCACTGTTATGTCACGTATTGGATGTGTTCACAGCTTTACTGTTATTTATTCCCATTTTCGGCAACGGCGCGGAAAAGCAAGCGGTATCCTTATTTGCGCTGAGCGATACTCAGCCTTGGATCAAAATTATTTATGCAGTTATTATCAGCCTGACCGTGTTGAACGGAATCTGCGGACTAATCATCAGCAGATTTGACAAGCCGATGTGGGTAAAGCATCGATTTATAACAGGTATAGCTTTATCCGTTATCGCGTGCCTGCTGTTTATTATCACCCGACAGCCCTATGCAGGCGTATTCTGTTTTGCAATTCTGATAATCAAGGGCTGGCTGCTCTTTAGGAGGAAAGTATGAATTACCCGCTAAGTGAAAAATATATGACCGCCGAATTAATGTCAAAGATTATGGGACCTAACCCCGTTAAACTCGAAGAAGAGCTTTTAACCGACCACCATATCCAAAAAGGCGCTACAGTCTGCGACCTCGGCAGCGGTCAAGGATTGACAAGCATATTTCTGGTTAAAGAATACGGCTTTAAGGTCTATGCTGCTGACCTATGGAGCGACCCCGAGGAAAACCGACAGTTCTTTAGCTCTATGGGATTGAGCGAGGAGCAGATCATTCCAGTAAAGGCAGACGCTGAAAATCTGCCGTTTGAGCAAGATTTTTTCGACGCTGTTGTGTCAACTGATTCGTACAATTATTTCGGTCGTGATCCCGAATACCTCGACAGTAAGCTATTGCCGTTCGTAAAGCCCGGCGGTTATATCTACATCACCGTCCCGGGAATGAAAAAGGACTGTCACGATAGTCTGCCGTCGGAGCTGTTACTTTCTTGGACGCCCGAACAGCTTGATTACCTTCACGACGTCGCCTATTGGAGGAGTATCGTCAGCCATAGTAAGGGCGCCGAGGTATTGGCAGTATCCGAGATGGAGTCGAATGACGAGGTATGGGCTGACTGGCTCAAACAGGAAAACGAATACGCCGTCGGCGACCGTAAGGCAATGGAAGCAGGCGGCGGAAAATATCTGAATTTCATTAAAATCGTATTGAGAAAGAAAAAATAAACATATAAAATTATGGTCACAATGAATCAACTTTTACTGATATAGCGTAAACATAGAACATTTGATAATGTATAATATTTTCAGGAGGTGAGGTTATGCACGATATATGGAATCCCTGGCACGGCTGTAAAAAGTGCAGCGAGGGCTGCGAGAACTGCTATATGTACTTTCTTGACGCTCAGCGCGGTAAAAACGGCGCGGATATCTACCGCACAAAAGCGGGCTTCAACTATCCACTGTCTAAGGACAGAAGCGGTCATTATAAAATCAAAAGCGGAGAACAGCTACGCGTGTGTATGACCTCGGACTTTTTCCTGGAGGAAGCGGACGTTTGGCGTGATGAGGCGTGGAATATTATCCGTCAGCGTCCCGACGTAGTATTCTTCCTGCTGACAAAACGTCCCGAAAGAGTAAAAGACCACTTGCCTGATGATTGGGGCGACGGTTGGGAGAATGTCTTTTTCAACGTCAGCTGCGAAAATCAAAAGCGAGCTGACGAAAGAATCCCGATTTTACTCTCCCTGCCGTTCAAGCATAAAGGCATAATGTGCGCTCCGTTTATAGGCTCGGTAAGTATCAGAGAATACCTCAAAAGCGGACAGCTTGAACAGGTTATCTGCGACGGCGAAAATTACGCGGGAGCCCGTCCGTGTCATTATGAGTGGGTAAAACAGCTCCGTGACGAGTGCGAGGAATATAACGTCACCTTTGCCTTTATCGGCACAGGCAGACGCTTCGTAAAGAACGGCAAAATGTACCGAATCGAGGGCAGTGAGTTACAGGCTAATCAGGCGTATAAATCAAGACTCAGCTTTAAGGGTAAGCCGATTAACTTTAAGCTAACCCGACAGCTCGGGTTCAAAATTGCCGACAAAAATTATTACAAGCCCTATTTCGGCGAAAAATGCCAAACCTGCGGAATGAAAATCATATGCAACGGCTGTACCCGCTGCGGGAAATGCGAATAATAAAAACTATTCTCTAAAAGAGGATAGTTTTTTTATAAAAATATATTGACATTGTGTCAGTAACGATATATAATGTAGTTACTGACATAGTGTCAACGATAATAAAGTCGTATAAGGAGTATAAAAATGATTAAGGGAACGCCTGAATTGATTGAAAAACGCAGAGAAGAAATTGTCAACGCTTGCGAACAATTATATCAGACAATGGGCTTTAAGGAAATCACGCTTAAAGAAATCGGGAAGGTAACGGAGTTCTCCAGACCGACAATATATAATTACTTCCAGACTAAAGAGGAAATTTTCCTTGCTCTGTTTAAGCGGGAGTATGACAGATGGAACGAGGATTTACAGTCTATCTTAGATGATAATAAAACGTTGTCTAAAGAAGATATTGCTGATAAAATCGCTTCTTCACTGCAAAAACGTAAACAGCTTCTGCGATTGCTCTCAATGAACAATTACGAGATGGAAGCTAACAGCCGACCTGAGCTTTTGACGGACTTTAAGCTTTCCTACGGCGCTTCGTTAAAATTATTCGAGCGGATTTTAAAAGAATTCTGTACTGATATGAGCGATAACGATATACAGGACTTTATCTATATGTTCTTTCCGTTTATGTTCGGTATCTATCCCTACACAGCTGTGACGGAAAAACAGCGTACTGCTATGGAAGAAGCGAATATAGACTTTAAATATCAAACTATTTACGATATTACTTACACTTATCTGTTAAAACTGCTGGGCGATAAATAACGCCTGAATCGGAGGAAAATAATGGAACATACTAAACTCGGTAATTCGGATTTAAATGTATCCCGTATCTGTATGGGCTGTATGGGCTTCGGTGATCCCAAGAGAGGACAGCATAGCTGGACAATCGACGAAGAACATACTAGAGAGATTATAAAACGCGGGTTAGAGCTTGGTGTGAATTTTTACGATACCGCTATCGCCTACCAGAGCGGAACGAGCGAGCAATATGTCGGACGCGCTCTCAGGGATTTTAAAAAACGTGATGAGGTTGTCGTAGCGACAAAATTCTTACCAAGAACACAGGACGAGATTGAAAACGGCATAACAGGACAAAAGCATATTGAAAATATGATTAACACAAGCTTACAAAACCTCGGTATGGATTATGTGGATTTATACATCTATCATATGTGGGACTGGAACACTCCCCTATTCGATATTCTTGACGGGCTCAATAAAGTAGTTAAAGCGGGAAAAGCAAGGTATATCGGTATATCCAACTGCTTTGCGTGGCAGCTTGCGAAAGCGAACGCTATTGCCGAAAAAGAGGGCTTCGCTAAATTTATCTCCGTACAAGGACATTACAACCTCATTTTCCGTGAGGAAGAAAGAGAGATGGTTCCTTACTGTGAGGAAGAAAACATCGCTCTCACGCCTTACAGCGCGCTGGCAAGCGGAAGATTATCACGCAAGCCCGATGAACAGGATACAAAACGCGCGTTGGAGGACGCCTACGCTAAATTCAAGTATGACGCGACTGCAAATCAGGACAGCATTATAATAAACCGCGTATCGGAGCTTGCGAACAAGCACGGCGTTTCTATGACGGAAATCTCCTTAGCGTGGTTACTTACAAAAGTAGCCTCACCCGTTGTCGGCGCAACAAAACTGAGCCATATCGAAGGCGCGGTAAAGGCGGTAGACTTAACGCTTACGAATGACGAGCTCGCCTATCTCGAGGAGCCGTATGTACCTCATCCTTTAGCGGGTGTAATGGCGCAGAATAAACGTGAGAACGCAAAAGAAAAACACGTCTGGACAACAGGCAGTCAGAAAATCAGGGAGGAATAAAAATGGCAGAAAAAATCGTACAAAAAGCAGGCAGAGAACAGCTCGGCGAATTTGCCCCAGCGTTCGCTCATCTCAACGACGACGTATTATTCGGCGAGGTATGGAACGAAAACGCAATCGACGTAAAAACAAAATGTATAATAACCGTTGTATCGCTTATGGCTTCGGGAATCACCGACTCGTCGCTTAGCTACCATTTACAGAACGCAAAAGCTCACGGCGTAACAAAGGAAGAAATCGCCGCGATTATAACCCACGCGACTATGTATGTCGGCTGGCCTAAGGGCTGGGCGGTATTCCTCTTGGCAAAAGAGATTTGGAAAGAAAGCGCTCCCGCGCTCAGCGATAAAGACAGATTCCAAAACGAAATCTTCTTCCCTATCGGCGAACCCAATCCCTACGGCGAATACTTTGTCGGTCAGAGTTATCTCGCGCCGATTACGATGGAGCAGGTTCCTGTATTTAACGTCACATTTGAACCAGGCTGCCGTAACAATTGGCATATCCATCACGCAACCTCGGGAGGCGGTCAAATGCTGATTTGTATCGGCGGTAGAGGTCTGTATCAGGAGGAAGGCAAGGACGCTGTAGAGCTTTCTCCCGGTACAGTAATAAATATTCCCGCCAACGTCAAGCACTGGCACGGAGCGGCTAAAGACAGCTGGTTCTCTCACTTAGCTCTCGAAATCAGCGGTGAAAACGCTTCCACCGAATGGTGCGAGCCTGTCGCTGATGAAGAATACGAAAAACTATAAGAAAGGCGGATCATAATGAAAAAAATTATTGCGTTAACGACAGCTTTAGTATTAATTATTATGTTCGCGGGCTGTAACGCGAATAACAGCGCAAGTCAAACAGACGCGGAAACAAAAGCGGCGGCTTCAACAAGCGCGTCAAAAGCGTCGGAAAAAACAACATCTAAGAGCAAAGATACCGACAACAGCGGCAAAACGCTTGTTGCCTACTTCTCGGCAACAGGAACAACAGAGAAAACCGCGAAGCTGATCGCGGTCTGCGAAAACGCTGATATTTATGAAATCACAGCGGCGAAGCCTTATACATCAGAAGATTTAGATTATAATAACAGCGACAGCCGTACTACAAAGGAACAGAACGACGATACCGTCCGCCCCGAAATCGGCAGTAAAAAATTAAACCTTGACGGTTATGATACCATCTATATCGGATTCCCGATTTGGTGGGGTGAAGAACCGAGGATAATGGACACCTTTGTTGAAAGCTATGACTTCAACGGAAAGGCAGTGATTCCGTTCTGCACCTCGGGAAGCAGTCCGATAGATACCGCCGAAAAGAATCTTAAATCAAACGCTAACGGCGGAGATTGGAAGGACGGCAGACGTTTTTCCGCGGAAACCGATAAAGATGAAATTCAAAAATGGTTAAAAACACTATAAAAAGGAGAAAGAATTATGAGTAAAAAATTAGTCGCCTATTTTTCCGCAAGCGGAACAACAGCAAATGTAGCAAAGAATCTAGCGAATGCCGCGGGAGCGGATATATACGAAATCAAGCCTGCTGTACCCTACAGCAAAGCAGACCTGAACTGGATGGATAAACAGAGCCGAAGCTCGGTTGAAATGCGCGATAAAAGCTCGCGTCCCGAGCTTTCCGATACCGACGCTAATATCGAGGATTACGATACGATTTTTATCGGATTCCCTATCTGGTGGTATATAGCGCCTACGATTATCAACACGTTCTTAGAAGCGTACGATTTCAGCGGCAAGAAAGTTGTACTGTTCGCGACATCGGGAGGCTCGGGGTTCGGAAAAGCTGTAGCATCTTTACAGCCCAGCGCTCCGAAAGCAACGATAACAGAGGGCGAGATACTAAACGGCAATCCCGACAAAGCGAAGTTAAAGGCTTTCGCGGAAAAATTCTAATTAATTTTAAATAGCATATACCCGCCTGCTCACACTGAACAGGCGGGTAGTTTTACGCAATAAAAATTACGGTTATTTTCTTAATTTACTCATATTAATTCTCTTAATAAAACCCTGGAGTTGCGTTTTATGGGAGCAGAGCTTTTCTTTACATTCGGAGCAGGACATACACATATTGGTCTTTTCGGAAAAACGTTCTGGATGTAAAAGATAAGCAAGCTCCCATCGGATAAGCAACGCCGTGGCGCAAATTATAATGCTGATAGAATAAGGATTGTTTAAAAATATAAGCGGAGTAAACATCATCGCGTAATCCCAGTTGTAGATTCGGCAGGTCGTACAACACCTGTTTTTCATAATCCAGGTCTGGAAAGGACAGAAATAGAGTATACAAATCATATCGCAGACAGCGAAGAATAAGCTAATCAGCACCAAAATTCCTTCGTCTATCAAGCCCGTATAATACAATACACCGAAAACCGCGTTAAGCGCTATCCACAAAACCGCTACTAACGCGGTCTTTTGCGGAGATAGATTTTCAGGCTTTATATTATCACCTTTCGGACGGTAATTCCGCGCGAACTGTTTCTGACAACCCATACTTTCCAAATTCGACGGAAAGAAACGTAGAATCATTTCGACAAAAAAGATAATCCATAAAACTGTAAGTAAAACAGGCTGGCGATTAAGCGTAGGATATAAATCGTTTCTGATTAATATGTAGAGAACTATAGCGGCAATTAACAAAAGAGAGCGAAAAATAAGCTTGCCGAAATGGATTGCCGAAATACGCGATATTCTTTTCCTTTTACGCTTCATCTTATCACCCCTCTTTTATTTAAGTATATGTTAAATGCTTTTTACTTATCTATATAATTATAAAACATAGTATCCGAATTTACAATATTCTGATAACATAATTTAAAAGCCTCGCTCGAATGAGCAAGGCTTTTATCAGTGGCTCTATAATAAAAGTTGGGG